>JALSIH010000155.1 GCA_026981615.1 Chitinophagales bacterium | reverse complement strand
AAGGATAAAAATAAGGTGCGGGGCAATCTCCTGCGATTTAATTTTACACATCTTTCCGGCACGGTGTATACAAGCGTGACCCATGGTAAAAACGTTCATTCTTTCCTCTCATTGCAATGTGTAATTTTAAGGCATGTACCGCGACATCAGGCTTGTGATTGAGCACATAGAAAAACGCAACAGGAACTATCGTATATTTTGGGCCATTCTTCTCTTTCTCACCGGGCTTATCCTTTCGGGATATCCCCTGCTCCATCGCATTGAAGCGCCAGTCTTCTGGTTGTGGAGCGGTTTTGTATTTATGCTCACGGCTTTGCTGCTTGCCTTGTATGCATTTCGATTTTTTCCTTTTCGCCAGCCGGGCATTGGCGAATTGCTCACACCCGGCCGTGAGCCGGTCGTGTGGATTTATCCCTACATCATGGAGACCATGCCTTTCGGCATCAAGCTATTTGACAGCACCCGCCTTTATTTTCACCTGCTCAACGGGAAGAACCTGCAACTCTACTGCCGGAGCCGCGAAGCAACGCAACTGATGGAAGAATTGCGCATTTATTTTCCCCTTGCCTGCTTCGGTTATTCCCAGGAAAAAGAATTTATGTATGAATACGATCCGTCTATGCTGCTCCGCAAGGGATCAGAGCAGGAATGAGTCACTGGCGAAGTAGGCATCGGCTTCTTTCCTGAGCAGTTGTGTCTGCTCCGCAAGCTCTTTTTCGCTGAGCCTGAAGCGCTCAAAAGTATCCAGGTCATTTTCCCTCTGCTGAATGGCCCGGTACCAGGCGCCCGGATCGCTTAAGTCACCGATTTTTCGAGGTACGACATGCATGTGCAAATGCGCCTGCGACTGACCGGCCTCCTCTCCTTCCTGGATGGCCCAGTCAAATGCTTTTGTATCGAATACCCGCATTAACAGTTCCGCCAGCTTGCGGCTCAGAATCATAAACTCCGCCAGCCCGGCCTCATTCAGTTCAAAGAGGCTTTCGCAATGCGACTTGGGAATGATCAGACAATGGCCGGGCAAAATGGGTGAAATATTATAAATCACGGCAAAATTCAAGGACTCAAGCACATAGTCCTTTTTGTTTTTCTGGCAAAAAGGACAATCAGACTTTTTACGGATTTCCTGCATATGGCCGGTTTATAAAAGCGGGTCCGTTTCGAATTTAACTCAAATTTCAAACTCGGAGCACCTGTTCAGCCTTGCGCTGAGCAGATCATTCAGGAGATAAAACCCGTTCCGTAGAGGTTGATAAGTGTAAAAAAGCTAAGGTAAATAATGAAAAGCAGAGGAGCGACCTTATTTGTTTTTCTGAAATGTGAAAGGTAAAAAAAGAGCATGGTGAAGAATGCAAGAAGAAAGCAGGTCAAATAGACCGGCAGCAAATTTTGATTTTGCTCCCATTTCCACCAATTCAGGGTTTCGGCAGCCGGCTCAAGTACCATATCCATCAAGAGGATTAAGATTGCAGCCGCCACGGCTTTAAGAATTTTTGGAAGCGGAAGGCGTGCCGAAATGATGCCCGCACTGTAAAAGATCATCAGCCAGAGCAAAGGCAGAATCAACGGCACATTGAAGAAGGAAAGGCCAAGCGATGCGCTGTAGTCGGTCGCTCCCATCGGGAAAGCCGTAAAACGGTTGAGAATCAAAAGGGACAGGAGAATGAAATAAGTGCTGACGAAGAAAATCCGGAAAGGTCTTTTGAACTTGTGTTGAAACCAAAAGAGAATGATGGCGCTGAAAAGCAGGTGAAAGGGACTCATGGCAATAAAAAGCTCGCTGCTTTTTTCGTAGGCAAGGCCCGCAAACCCAAGGGCGCAGGAAAGAATCAGTGCAGCCGATGCCAACCATCGGGATCGTGTGTCAGGCATTTCTTCGTTTTAAATGATATCCGCATGATTGCGCAAGGCCCGGCTTTAAATGGCCCGGTCGGGATCCCATGCCTCCAGCAGGTCGGCAAATCTTCTGATAAAGCTGCCGCCCATGGCTCCGTCCACCAGACGGTGATCATAGCTCATGCTGATCATCATATAGTGCCTTACGGCTATCATATCGCCTTCCCGGGTTTCGACAATGCCCGGCTTCTTTTTGATAGCACCCGTAGCCAGGATGGCCACCTGCGGCTGATTGATGATGGGGGTCCCGGCCAGGTTGCCGAAGGTGCCCACATTGGTGAGCGTAAATGTGCCGTCCCGGATTTCATCGGGTTTCAGTTTGTTTTCACGTGCTCTGCGGGCCAGGTCGTTTACCTGCTTGGCCAGACCCAGAAGATTGAAGCGGTCGGCCTGCTTGATGACCGGGACGATAAGGTTTCCGCTCGGAAGAGCGGCCGCCATTCCGATATTGATATATTTCTTTACGATGATTTTATATCCGTCAATAGAGGCATTGACATAGGGAAACTCTTTGAGTACTTTGGCAAGCAGCTCGATAAAAATGGGCGTAAAAGTGAGTTTTTCTCCTTCCCTTTTCAGAAAATCGTTTTTCACCTTGTTGCGCCAGTGCACGAGGTTGGTCACATCGGCTTCGACAAAAGAAGTGACATGAGCCGAAGTATGCTTTGATTGCAGCATGTGGTCGGCAATCATCCTGCGCATGCGGTCCATTTCTATGATTTCCACTTCCCCGCTGCTGCTTGCAGCCGGAGCTGCCGTTTTTTCAGGTGCCGGAGCTGCCGGGGCTTGTGTCACCGGGCTAGCTGCCGGAGCTGCCTGCGGAGCCTGGCGAGCTTTCAGGTAACTCAGAATGTCTTTTTTCGTCACTCTTCCCGCTCTTCCGCTGCCGGGCACTTTCTCAAGCTCCTGCATGCTGATGCCTTCCTGCCGCGCAATATTCATTACAAGGGGAGAATAAAAACGTTCTTTCTGATGCCGGCCGTTGCTTCCCTTGCCCGTCTGCAGTCCCGGCTCATCCACTCCGGCCATCACCGGCCGGGCTTCGCTTTGAACTTCGTTTTGCCTTAGCTCTTCCACCGGAGGAGCCGGAGCTGTTTCCACAGCTTCCGCACCCTCTTCACCGGCAACCTCAATGCGGGCGATCGGCTTGCCCACTTCCACCACATCGTTTACCTCATAGAGTATTTTTTTCAGCGTGCCCGTGTAGGGCGAGGGTACCTCAGAGTCGACTTTGTCGGTGGCGATCTCCAATACGGGTTCATCTTCCTCTACCGGATCACCTTCTTTCTTGAGCCAGTTGAGAATGGTGGCTTCCATTATGCTTTCGCCCATTTTGGGCATGATCAGATCCTTTTCTGCCATGGTGTAAGATTTCTGTTGATGCCCCAAATTTAACCCTTTTGCCTATCGCGGGCAAAGATGCGGAGAAGACTTTTCCGTCCAAAAAGGGAAATCACCGCCCCTCCTCATTGCGTTGGATGCTTCTGCGGAGCAGATGCAGGGTCAGGTTGGATGTCAACTGAATGATCTCACGCCTGCCTCCTCCGAGGTGCAAAAGTTTTGTCTGCACTCCGTCAGGCGAAGCGATGGCCGTCCAGACGGTTCCCACTGGTTTTTCGGGGCTTCCGCCTTCGGGGCCTGCTATGCCCGACACGGCAAGGGCATATTCCGTTGCCATCCGTTTGCGTACTCCTTCGGCCATCTCTTTTACGGTTTGCTCGCTCACGGCCCCGTATGCTTCGAGCGTTTCGGACCGCACTCCGAGCATCTTCTCTTTTACCCGGTTGGAATAGGCCACCACGCTTCCCTCGAAATAATGTGACGCACCCGGTATGGCCGTGATGTCTGCGGCAATCTTTCCACCGGTGCAACTTTCGGCAGTGGAAAGGCGTGCCTTATTTTCCAGCAACATTTGCCCGACCGCCTTGCTGATGCTCATTTTCTCGTCCGTCCCGCTGTAATAAACGATATCGGGCAAAAGGGGCATCAATTCCCTGCCGAGCTTTTCCAGCATTGGGTCCAGTTTCTCGCCATTCCTGCCACGGGCGGTCAGCCGCAATTTGACCATCCCGAGCGATGGCAAGTAGGCCAGATTTACGTTTTCGGGCAAGCACTCTTCAAAATCCCGAAGCCGCGATGCAATATCCGACTCGCCCATGCCGGCCGTCATTACAAAATAGTGCCGGATGGTCGGGAGTTTCCACAATTTTTGCAACCGGGGAGCAAGTTCATCCCGGAAGATCGCCTGCATCTCATGCGGAACTCCCGGCAGTGAAGCAAATACCTTCCCGTTTTCATGAAAGAACATTCCGGGAGCCGTACCGAGAGGATTGGGCAGGGCTTCGCAATTCTCCGGCAAATCGGCCTGGGCAAGGTTAACGGCTGCCGCTTCCCGATTCCATCGCCTGAAAAGCGCTTTTACCTGTTCTTCTATTTCCTTGTTTCGCTTCAGGTCTGCGCCAAAGTATTCGGCCAGGGTCTTTTTGGTAATGTCGTCATTGGTAGGACCCAGTCCTCCCGTCATGAGAATAAGCTCATGCCCCGAAGAAGCTCTTTTCAAGGCGTCCAGAATGGCTTCCCTGCGATCGGGTACCGTCAGTATTTCAGTTACCTCAATCCCCATCGCATTCAGATGTGTTCCAAGCCAGGCACTGTTGGTATCCACTGTTTGCCCATACAATATTTCGTCTCCGATGGTAATTATTTCTGCTTTCATGGCTATTTTGGACTCTTATTTGTAAAGCTAGAACGAATCTCTTATTAATTTTTCTCCTCCGTTAAAAAAACACCATACAAATGACAAAGCGAAGCATTCACACACTGACACTCATTCTTTTTCTTTTTCTCGTCTCGTCCTGCGAGTTAGAGGAGCTTATCAGCGGAACGACCGGCACGGGAATATCGCAGCAGGAGGCCGCTTCGGGCCTCAAAGATGCACTTATAAAAGGCATATCGAAAGGGAGCGAGATGCTCTCGAAAAGCGATGGATTTTATGGCAATCCTAAGGTGCGCATTCCGCTGCCTTCCGAACTTGACAAGGTAACTTCCACCTTACGCTCCGTAGGGCTGGGCAGCCTTGTTGACCGGGCGGAGCTGAGCATCAATCGCGCAGCCGAAGATGCAGCATCAAAAGCCAAACCGATATTCCTCCAGGCCATCAGGGAGATGAGTTTCGGTGATGCCATGAAAATCCTCTTCGGTGAAGACACTGCTGCCACCCATTATCTCCGGAGCAAAACGTATGACAAACTTTACAATGAGTTCAAGCCCGTCATCAGCAAGTCGCTGGAAAAGGTGGATGCCACGCGGTACTGGAACGAGATGATATCGGAATACAACAAGATACCGCTGGTAAAGGACGTGAACCCCGACTTGGTGGACTATGTCAACAGACGCGCCCTTGACGGTGTCTTCAAAATGGTGGCCGATGAAGAAAAATCCATACGTGAAAATCCCCTGGAACGCACTACGGCCCTCATGAAAAAAGTATTTGACTATTACGACCGGAACAAATAGAAAGAAATCCCGCTTTTTCTCAATCGAGCGGTTTAACAAGTTTCCCGAACATAAACCCCGATACTCAGAATGAAAAAAAGCATTTTATTAAACTTGGGACTTTTGACTATCCGTGTGGGCATCGGATTGTCATTTGCTTTCAACCACGGCTATTCAAAAATCAGCGGAGGCCCCGAGACCTGGGAGAAACTGGGTGCCAATATTGCCTATGCCGGCCTGGACTTCGCCTATGTTTTCTGGGGTTTTATGGCGGCTTTTGCCGAATTTGGCGGTGGGCTTCTTATTGCGCTCGGCTTACTGACACGGCCCGCAGCGCTGTTGATAGCCTGCACCATGGTGGTGGCCATTCTCATGCATACGGCACAAGGTCAATCCTATTGGCATGCCTTGGAAATGTTGAGTGTGGCCGCAGGCCTGGCCCTGACCGGAGCCGGCAAATACAGCCTGGACGCACATATCCGGCTGAGACGCTGAGGGATTTGCTTATTGAAACTGCGGGAAATTGGCATAAGGGTCACTCTGCTTCCTCAGCCTCAGGTCTTTAAGGAGACTGCTGCGTGCCTGTATGGTGAAAGTATAGCGTTTGGCAAAACCGGTGGGTATCCAGTTGAAGGACATAAACCAGCAGTGCAAATCCCGTGAAATATCAATGGTAAGGCCGGCAATATCTCGCCTGGCAATGTCGTATCGCAGATCAAGACGCATCTGCCAACTGGACGTGGGGTCCATTGAAAGCCGTATGCCTGCCCCCTGTGTGACAAGGAGTGTGTCAGCATTGCCGGGCATGCCTTTGTCCAGATTCAGGTTGTAGCTCAGGTTAACATTGAAAGGAAAACCCAGTGCCTCCATGTCTTTTTGCGTCCAGCTTGTATTTATCGTCAGGTTGGCACTTTCAAATCGCAACGGCAGGCCCTTTTCATTGAAATAAAAGCGATTCACCCGCAGTCCCAGCTCATTCAGCGCATAAGGGTCCAAACGGGCATTGTAGTTGATCCGTAGCTTGCGCTTGAAGAGGTTGGTATAACCGCTCATGCTGATCAGGCCCCATTGAAGGGTATCGGCTACAAAATTGTAATTGCCCGTGATATTCAAATTGTCAATCAAAGTTACCTTTTTGGTTCCCGAGAGGGTATCCGTGGGATCGGCCAGTTTCATCTCCACGTTGTTGAGCAATGAAAAGTTGACCCCTCCGAATTCGCGTGTGGGAGGGCTGCCGTACAAGGATGGATAGGTTTTAAAGGTCTGTTCATCGCCTTCGGGGTTGACGGGGATCATATCATAATATCCAAAGCGCGGCTCGGCAAAGTTGGGATTGTAGCTAAGCGAGATGGAGGGAGTCAGTTTATGTCGTATGGCGCGTATTTTTCGCCCCGGGAAACGCAAGAAACCGTAAAGATTGGTCTGAACAGACAGGGCTGTGCTGTAATACCGTACCGCCTTAAACCCTCTGGAAGTATCTACCTGCACATACCTTATGCTGGAATCCTCAAGCACCACAGGATCATATCTGTAGTTGTAACTTCGCATATACCAATCTTCGTTGTATCGAATGCTGGGAGCCAGGTTGAAGTATTTCAGCACTTTGAAGTTGGCAGTTACCGGGACTTTCTGGCTTACACCGAATTGCATCTGCTCCAGGGTATTGCGGCTGAAAAATGTGGAATCGGGCAGACGAACCGAGTTCTGCGAATTCAGTCTCCAGGAAAAGTTAATTTTCTCATACCATTTCTTGCCTCCAATGGCATTTTTTCGTTCGAACGGAAATATCGTCTGCGTACCGATAAATAATTCCGGCAGTGTAAGGGTAATTTCGCGCTTCTGAATGCTTTGAAAATAACGGGCTTTGGCCTCGAAACGCAGACGCCAACGCTCCGGAAAACGATGCGAATAACTCATCGAAGAAGAATAGGTATTATTCAGGCGATTGTCGAGACTCAGCTCGTTGAAAAGGTTGTAATTGCTTGACCCGAAGTTGAGATTAATGCTGAAGTCATTGTTGGGCCAGGCTTTCGGGTCGATTCGGAAGCTGCCGGTCACTTTCGTGGTTTTGGTAATATTCAGCGATTCGAAAAGAGCAGATCCGGTCTTAAAGCGATTATAAGAGAATGATAAGTTTCCGGAATATTTGTAGCGTTTTTTAAAGCCGGTATTTATACGTATCCCGTAGCTCCCGCTTGAATAAATATCGCCCGTAAGGGAAAGATCATAGTAATCGCTCAGCGAGAAATAATATCCGCCATTGGTCAGTCCGTATCCGAAATTTCCGGTATTTACTACAGAAGGAAGGATCAATCCGCTCTGTCTTTCCTCTTTCTTCAACGGAAACAAGGCAAAGGGCAAGACAAAGGGTGTGCGCACTCCCTCAATCACCAGATTGGCCGGCCCGGCCACCAGTATCTTGTCGGGCACTACCTTCGAGGGGTTGGCTTCCACGTAAAAATGCGGATGGTCAAGGTCGCAGGTGGTATACCTCACTTTCCGGGCATAGATCACATTGTTGTCCAGTTTTTTTGCCTCCTCTGTGTGCAGAAAGCCCTCCCCTTCCCGGGTCATCAGGTCGTATATCTTGCCTTTGCCGCTTTTAAAGTTGTAGGCAATGCGTCCGGCTTCGAAAGATTCATTTCCATCATTGAATTTCGGCCGCCCGATGCGCTTTCCGCTGCTGTCTGTGATTCCTTCGGCATAGATGATATTCTTCTTCCAATCGAAGGTGACCCGGGCTGCCGAAAGCTGAATTTGATCATAATGAATCTCCACATCCCCGTAAAGGCGGAATTGCCGGGCTTCCAGGTCAATCACGGCAGAATCCGTTGATTTATAAAGGACTTCCGCATCCAGGGTATCGGGTGAAAAAGGGATATTCAACACCTTCAAGCTGTCCTTTTTCCCGTTTCCCGCAAGCGTGTCAGATACGAGCGAATCGGGAATAGATATCCCCGAATTCACATTTTGGGCGGCCGGCTGCTCTATAATCAATACAGATTTGCCCGCAAAAAGCACATTTTGATGTGCGAAGAGCATAAAAAGTGCCGTTAAGTATGTCCGGAGCCTGTGCTGCAAGTGGCTGCTGATTAGATTTGTTAGAGTAGAAAGACCGGCAAAAGTAAAATATTGTCAAAATTAAGAAGAAAATGGGCGCCAGATCGTGCTATAAAATAGAACCGCGGGGACTGATCATGGTTGCATGGCTGTTTCTGTTTTTTCAATTCGGCCTGGCCGCTCAGGATGAGGGCTACAAGATCCGGACCATCGTACTGGATGCCGGACACGGAGGGAAGGACGTGGGCTGCCTGGGCGCCTCAAGCCACGAAAAAGACATCGCCCTCGGCATTACGCTGCAACTGGGCGCCTATATCAGGGAATATCTTCCGGATGTGAAAGTCATCTATACCCGGAGCAGCGATGTGTTTATCCCGCTCGACCAGCGGGCACACATTGCCAACGAAAAAAAAGCCGATCTTTTTATTTCCATCCACTGCAACTCGGCTTCCAACCGTGCAGCCTTCGGTACGGAAACCTGGGTGATGGGAATGCATCGCTCGGAGGCCAACCTCGAAGTGGCCAAACGCGAGAATGCCGTAATCATGCTGGAAGAGAATTATGAAGACAAATACGACTACGATCCCACATCTCCGGTGGCCCATATCATTTTCTCCATTCAGCAATACGCTTTTCAGGATCAGAGCATCGACCTGGCCCATACCATACAGGAGCAGTTTCGCACAAGGGCCGGGCGCAAAGACCGGGGCGTGAAACAAGCCGGACTGGTGGTACTTTACAAAACGGCCATGCCCTCGGTTTTGGTAGAAACAGGTTTTCTCAGCAACAAAGATGAAGAGAAATTTCTGCGCTCAAAGTACGGACAGGAAATCATTGCCTCGGCCATCTTCCGGGGAATCCGCGACTACAAGGCGGCCCTGGAAAAGGATTATGAAGCCATCGCCCGCGAACGCATCAATCCCAAGAACCTGAGCGACATAGAGAAAAAAAAGCAGAAAGAAGGAGAGAAAGAAGTGCGGGCACAGCAGGCGAAAAACAGCCCCGAAGGAGAGGAGCAAGTGCAGCAGTCTCTATCCCAAAGCAGCAAAGAAATAGCAAAAAACGATAAGAAAGAGGAAGCCCCGCCCCGCGGAAATGCGGAGAACATCGAATACCGCGTGCAAATATTTGCCTCTGTCCGGCTCTCCGACCTCAATGCCCCGCCCTTCAGCCGCTTGAAAAAGGTCTATACCGATCAGACCCGGGGCGGTATCTTTCGCTATTTCTATGGCAGCTTCTATACACTCAGCGAAGCCCGGAAGGCGCTGAAAGAAGCACGCGAAGCCGGATTTTCAGATGCGTTTCTGGCGGCCTACAAAAACGGGCTTCGTGTGGACATGCCCAGGAGCTATGCCACTTCGCAATAATGCCGGAGCGCAAAGTACGCCCGCCACACTCTACACGTTTCTTAAGAGATTGACTATTTTTGAAGGAATAATAAAAGCCCTGAACATTGAAGATATCAAACGAATTTAAAGTCGGTGTATTGACCGTTGTATCCATTCTGATATTGATTTTCGGATATCAGTATCTGAGAACCGGGCAGTTTTTTCAGAAAGGACGAACGTTTTACGTGTATTATACCAATGTAAACGGTCTGGGCGTCAATGACAAAGTACTCTACCACGGCTTCGAAATCGGAACGGTACATGATATTAACCTGAACAGTACCGACTCGCAACTGATCGCTATTAAGGTGACGCTCAATATAGTGGAGAATATGCCCATATTCGACAATGCCGAAGCACGCATTGTAAACTCCGACCTGCTGGGCGAAAAGGCCATTTCCATTATTCAAAAGCAGGAGGGCAATCCGCTGCCTGACGGAGCCGTGTTAAAAGGAACGGTTGAACAGACCCTCTCGCAGCAAATAGAAGAGGAATTGCTGCCGGTCAAGAATAAAATTGAGGTGCTGGTCTCCAACATCGACAGCGTCATCAGCCGTATTCAGGGAATATTCAATGTGGACTTTCAGGGCAAAATCAATGAAAACCTGGTTTCCATCGAAGGTGCTTTGGTAAACATCCGGAACATTACCCAAAATGTGGAGGAGATCATCGCTATGGAAAAATACCACATCGATACCATCGTAGGCGATGTGCAGGCCATCACCACGACCATCAAAAACAACAAGGAAGAACTGGACCGCAGCATCAAAAACTTTGCAGATATCAGCGATTCGCTGAGCCAGATCGAGTTTGGCAAAATATTTGGCGGCCTGGCCAATGTTACGGAGCGCCTCGATGCCATCATTGCCAAAGTGGAAGCGGGAGAAGGCACCCTGGGAGAGCTGATTCAGGATGATGAATTATATGATAACCTGAAGAAGGTAACGGTCAGTCTCAACCAACTCGTAAAAGACATTCAGGAGAATCCGGGCCGCTACTCTCCTTCTTTGCTTAGAATCGGTACCAAGTAAGGTATCCCTTTTATGAAGTATCTATTTTTTTCCATCCTGTTCCTGCTCTTTACGATGGGTATTCATGCCCAGCAGAAGGATCAGAAGCCCGTCAGGATAAGGGCAAACGAAGCCGAAGGGGCGATTATTGACAGTATGAAGGCAGACATCCTCCGCGGGCAGGTGGAAATCATCTATGAACATGTCACCCTGCACTGCGACAGCGCCTACAATTTCAAACAGGCAAACAAGGTAAAAGCCTTTGGCCATGTGGATATCCGGCAGGGGGATTCTATTCATATTACGGGCGACTCGCTTTATTACAGCCCCGATGACGACCTTGCACAGCTGCAGGGCCACGTCACTTTGCAGCGGCAGGAAATGACCCTTCGAACCCCTTTCCTGACCTATTATCCGGACAAAAAACGGGGTTTTTATACGGACGGAGGCACACTCGAACAGGAGGATATCCGCCTGCAAAGTGTATTCGGCTATTATCAGGAAACAGGACACCGGGCCCGCTTCAAAGACCGGGTATTTATAGAGGGAAGCGACTTCCGGCTCTGGGCCGATACCCTCGATTATGATCTGGGCAAGAACCGGGTACACTTTTACGGCCCTACCGTCATTGAGAGCAAAGAAAGCCGCATCTATTGCGAACGGGGCTACTACGACCTGAAGGAAAAGAGCGGCAGGTTCTATCAGAATGCCCGCATGATCGACCGCGGCCGGATGATCCGGGCCGATACCCTCAGCTATCGGCAGGAAGAGGGCAAAGGGAACGCCACCGGACACGTATTCTTCAGCGATACGGCTGAAGGAATTACACTCTTCAGCGGACGGGCCGAATACAACAACAGCCAAAGCAGGGTGTTCGCGAGTGATGATCCGCTTATTCTCATCCACATCGACAAGGACACTTTCTACGTACGGGCCGATACCCTCCTCTCGGAAGGCGACAGCAACGGCCGCGAGCTCTACGCCTTTCCCAATGTGCGCCTGCTGCGCGATAACTTCAGTGCCGTTTCTGCCGACATGCACTATTCGGGCCGCGACTCGATGCTGCGCCTGACCGGCAACCCCGTGGCATGGATCGACAGTTTTCAACTCACTGGCGACAGCATTGTGCTTTCTTTTCGCCAAAACAAACCCTACCGGCTGCGTGTGAGCCCCCATGCCCTGCTGGCAAGCCGCGAAAATGAGGGAATCTACAATCAGACAAAAGGCCGCAGCATGGAAGGCTACTTCAGGCACGATACGCTGCGAAGCATGCACTTTGCAGGCAATGCCGAGACGATTTACTATGCAGAGGATGACAGCGGCCGCTTCATAGGAGTCAATCGCCTCACTTGCTCGTCCATCCATCTCCGCTTTGCAAAAGGAGCCCTGCAATACATCCGCTTTCTTACCCTTCCTGACGGGCGTTTTATTCCCATACAAAAAGTGAATGCCTCCGAAATGATTTTGGAAGGTTTTGAATGGAAAGGCGCTGAGAAGGTGAGTTTTGAAGAGGATTTCCAAATCCTGCCTTTCTCTTTTGAAAAGATCGAAAGGCCCTTGTGGAGCCGGGAGGAAGAAACTCCGCTTCCCCCGGTTTTACCCCGGAATTAGATCATGGTGTCTTCGAGCGACCAGGCCTCCGCCTTGTCTGCAAACAGGGCCCGCGTCAGCTCCCAGGTTTCTTTGAAAAGCTCCGAATCCCTGTACTTCCCGAGGTCTTCGGGTGAACGCCAGACACTGTATGTAAAAAACAACTGCGGATCATCGCGGTCCTGCAAAAGACGAACGGAATAGCAGCCCGGGAAACTTTCAATCTGCATCCTGCGCTCGCGAAATATGGATTTAAAATTCTCCACTTCTTCCTTGCGGAATCTCATTTTTACCAATCTGATCATAGTTAGAATTCAATTTGTATGAGATCCCCGATCTTCAGCCCGAACAATTGCCTTGCCTGGCCTTTGTTGATGGCAATCTCAAGATATCCTTCAGAGTTAAAAATACAGAGTTTCTCACCCTCCGGCACTTCGTTGTAGCTCCGCGAAATATTGCGTACCGTTTCATTGTTTTTGAAAGCAATGCTGAATCGCTTATCTCCGATAATCTCTTCAAAAAGCGTACGGCTGATATTCGTCATGGCATTTCCGTAATGATCGAAATAGAGAATGGAACCCCGGAGGCTGTTTCCGTTGAGCACAGGTTGCGGCTTTTGCCGCTCCTCGTATTCGCTGACCCGCACACCCAGCGCCTCAGCCGTTGATCCGTTGACCAGCTTGCAGGCAATTTCTACCATTATCTCGCGAAAAGGGAAGGTGCCGGCCTGCCCTTCCTCTCGCAGGATATGAAAGATATCATCGGGGCCGTCATCAAAAAGAAGCGAAACGATGCCATTGTCATACGCCACAAAGAAGTGCCTGTTTTTCCTTACAAGGAGGATGCGTGCATCGGCTTTGTCGGTGCTCTCCACACTGACCAGATGTATGCTGCCATCGGGAAAATGATGATAGGCATTTTTGAGCACAAAAGCCGCATGCGCAATATCGAAATGGCTGATCTGGTGCGAAATATCCACGATGCGGATATCCGGACAAGCCGAGTAAAGGGCCCCTTTTACCGCAGCAACATAATGATCACGCTCACCAAGGTCGCTCGTCAATGTGATGAATGGCATTTTTTCTTAGGCCCTTTGTTAACTTTGAAACAAAAATAAGTAAAGCTTGACTGAAATATCCATAGACCTCAATCATATCAATCCGGTCGATTTTTTTGGTGTAAACAATGCGAATATTGACCAGCTGCGCAAGGCATTCCCCCGTCTGAAGATCGCTTCGAGAGGCAACAAACTGAAGATATCGGGCAGTGAGCGCGATATCGAACAGCTCAACGAAACCATCAATGCCATGCTGCATCTGCTCGAAAAATACGGGCGCATCTCCAATAAAAACCTCGAGAACATCCTCCTGGGCATTGCTCCCTCGCCCGAGCAGTCGCTCAATGCGGATGATGTCATTGTTTTTGGTGCCCGGGGCAATATAATCAAGGCCAAGACACCCAATCAACACGAGATGCTGCGCCAGGCGCTTGACAATGACATTCTTTTTGCCATCGGGCCGGCCGGTACGGGAAAAACCTATACGGCCGTAGCGCTGGCAGTCAGGGCGCTGAAAAACCGCCTTGTCAAAAAGATCGTTCTGACCCGCCCGGCAGTTGAAGCCGGGGAAAGCCTCGGTTTTCTGCCCGGTGATCTGAAGGAAAAAGTGGACCCCTACCTGCGTCCGCTCTATGATGCCCTGGACGATATGTTTCCCATCGACCGGCTCAACTATTACATGCAAAACCGGGTCATCGAAGTGGCCCCCCTGGCATTTATGCGCGGCCGCACCCTCGACAACGCTTTTATCATTTTGGATGAAGCCCAAAACACCACCGAGTCGCAGATCAAGATGTTTCTTACGCGCCTGGGCCCTTCGGCCAAAGCCATCATCACCGGAGACCTCACACAGGTAGACCTGCCCCGCAGTCAGCGTTCGGGTCTTATCAAAGCCATCAACATACTCAAAGATGTGGAAGGCATATCCGTGGTACGACTGGACGAACGCGATGTAATCCGCCACCGGCTGGTGCGCAAAATCATCCGGGCTTTTGAGAAGGCCGAATCGAAAAATAAAAAAGAAACCCCGGCAGGAGAGCAGAAAGAAGACGCTTAAATTTGGCAAAAAGACAAGACATGCAGGCAGTCCAAGAGACCCGATTTCAACTTCCGGGACAAAAATCATTTTACAGGGGAAAAGTGCGCGACCTGTACTATCTGCAAAATGACCTTATCGTCATGGTTGCCAGCGACCGCATTTCGGCTTTTGACCGCATCCTGCCGCGCCCTATCCCCTACAAAGGGCAGGTGCTCAACCAGGTGGCCCGGCACTTCCTCGAAGCCACACGCGACATCGTGCCCAACTGGGTGCTTGCCTATCCGGATGAGAGAACAGCCCTGGGACATCTCTGCACGCCTTACAAAATAGAGATGGTCATCAGAGGCTACCTGGCAGGACATGCATGGCGCGAATATCGCGATGGAAAGCGTGTGATCAGCGGGGTGCCTATGCCCGATGGGATGAATGAAGGCGATCCCTTCCCGAAAGCTATTATCACGCCTGCCACCAAGGCCGAAGAAGGACATGACGAAGACATCTCCCGCGAAGAGATTATCTCGCAGGGCCTGGTCGCACCCGAAGAGTATGCCCGGCTCGAAAAATATACAAGGGCCCTTTTTCAGCGAGGCAGCGAAATGGCCCGGCAAAGAGGGCTCATCCTGGTGGATACCAAATATGAATTCGGGAAAAAAGACGGAAAAATCTACCTCATTGATGAAATCCACACTCCGGATTCGTCCCGCTATTACCTCAAGGAGGGCTATGAAGAAAGACAGAAAAGAGGAGAGCGGCAAAAGCAACTTTCCAAAGAATTTGTGCGGGAGTGGCTGATGGAGCACGGGTTTCAGGGCCTCGAAGGGCAGCAAATGCCGGAGCTGCCCGATGCCTTTGTCAAGCAGGTCAGCCAGCGCTACATCGAATTGTATGAAAAAATCACAGGCAAAAAATTTCAAGCGGTCGAGCCCGATCTGAAAAGAAGCGAGGCGGCTATCCGCCAAAGCATCAAAGAATATCAATAAAAAAGCCCGGATCCCATACCGGGTCCGGGCCTTTACTTTTAGTGATTTTTCTCTATCTCACAATCTGCAGCTTGCGGCTGATGCTGCCACCGGCCCCTTCCAGCCGGATCAGATACATGCCTGCCCCCAGCTCACTGAGGTCAAGGCTCAGACGGTTGCTGCCGGGGTTCACACTCCAGTTACGGCCAAGCAATTCGCGTCCGGTCATCGAATAAACATATACCCTGTATGCAGCCGCTTCATTGACCTCCAGATTCAGATTAAAAATGCCGTTGCCGGGGTTGGGCAGAATGGAAAGGGCCTTCAGCCCCTCCGGCAGTCCGATACCCACGGCCAGATCCACAATGACGGCATAGGTACGGCTCGAAGCATCCACCGGTGCCGTTACGGTATAGTACACCGTATCGCTGAAGTCCTGAGCCACTCCGCTGCCTGGGGTCAGGCTCTCGCCTTCATATTCGATGTAGGGCGCCAGATTGCTGATATCCGTGCCGGCAGGCAGGGGGTCCGTGGTATAAATGAGATTGTTGTCGTTGTCGATGTTGAGTATCACATCCGTTCCGCCCGGCCCGAGGCCGAGAAAGCTGAACAAAGTGATGCGTTTCGGATATTCCGTATTATATCCTGCAATATCCGACTGGTTGCGGGGCTCCAATTTGTAGTTTCCGAAACTGTACCAGAGAATGCCCTGAATATAGTCGAGCTGCTGGCCCATGCTCATGCTGTCGACATTAAAGCCGAAAGGTATGTCATTTGAGAGGTCATCCACACGCAGTCCGCTGCCCGGGGTCAGACTTGTATTGATGGCCCATTCCCCGAAGTTGCTGTTCGGGCCGTCTGCGTTGGTATCTACCACAAAGGCATCGTTAAACTTCACAAACATGGCTTCATATGCTTCGGCCTGGTCGAAAACGCCTGCGGCAATGCTGTCGGGACTGAGACCGGTAACCGCTTCGGGCACATTTGTTTTGCCCAGCAGCTCATATTGCACATAACTCAGATTGGTGACACCAAACACCTCACTTACCAGGCCTGTTTTGAGAAGAATGGAGTCTCCGCGCCTCAGATCGCCCAGCTGATCACCCGTTACACGCTGCAAAATGATACCGGAGAAAGGGTCGCGCGAATCCTGAACGGCAATGAGTCCGAGGTCATAGGGCTCCTGGGTTGATGTGACCACCGCATGAATGCTCATATCCGTCAGTGAATCGCCTGCCCAAATGGAAGGTCCGTTGGCAATGGTATATTGCAAATCTTTGATTTCATTGATTCCGTCATCCAATGTGATATAATTCATATTGGTAGCCCCGGTAAACGGATAATCCGTGGTATCGCCCGAATTGTCGATGGCACGTATCCAGAAATTCATAATGGCTCCGTCCTGGCCGCTCGGAGGAATGCTTGAACTCCAGTCATTGTTTTGCACATTAATCATTGGCAGCCGTGTGAAATTGGTATTGCCCTGCCCCTTGGAGAAGAAAAGGTCGGCTTTGGCAACGCTACCGTCCGGATCAACAATGGTAGCCGTGATGGTAACCGAATTCGAAGAAGTGGCCTGTACGGGCATGCGGGTCACTTTTCGCACAACCGGGGCAGCGGCCACGAGCGGGCCAATGTCATTGGTGTCTCGCGGAGCAATCCAATACTGCCTTTCTCCGCCCAGAGCATAGTCCAGGATGATTCCTCTGAACCATGAGAGCTGACTGCCTTCGTTGGGCAGCGGAAACACCCACGGAGTCTCCGTGGTGTCTTTGCAATAGTTGTCGTTTTCGTCATTTCTAAACCATCCGGATACATCCCGCACACGGATTTCGTTGCCTTTTTCATCCTGGAGGGTCCAGTTGATACGCGTACCTCCGGCAAAAGTGGCTACATCCACAATGGTGACATTGCGAAATTCAACCAGCACACCTTCGTACTGCTCGCCCGTGGTGAGCTGGGGGATCTGTCCCCCGCCCCCATCGCTTTTCATAAAGGTATCTACGGTCGTCAGATGAGGGGCGGGTACCGAAGAGAGCCCTACAATTTGGGTTTCAACCGGCAGAAG
The DNA here is from genome assembly GCA_026981615.1 of Chitinophagales bacterium. Classification (GTDB taxonomy): domain Bacteria; phylum Bacteroidota; class Bacteroidia; order Chitinophagales; family S012-47; genus S012-47. The sequence continues at coordinate 36,051 of JALSIH010000155.1, read as the reverse complement.
AACAATCTGTGTGTTGTTTGAGAAGGCCGAAACAATACCGGTGCAATGCACCTTATTGCCTTTTTTGAAATTATCGAAAAACTTGGTAGCCAGGTCCAGATCGGCCATGGTCATTCCTCCGCCAATAGCACCCGGATCAATAAGTACGTGAATGCCATTCCATGCACCGGTATCCGGGTCCTGCAGCCAGGTTCCCTTTCGGCTCGTGGCACTCAGGCCGTAGACACAGGGATCGAAGGTGACAATGCCTTCCACCTCTACGGTATCACCTATTTTCGGAGAGGCATCGTTGCCATTGGCCAGATCCTGGTCCGATACTTTCTGAATATCGGAAATTTTTACCAGGGGATAGTTTTGAGCTCCGAGGCTCAAAACGAGCGTCATTGCAATCAATAAAAGTAAGTTCTTCCTCATGTCGTTGTTCCTTTTTTAGTTGATACGAATTAAATTATTTCAGTACAGCAAATCTCCCCGGATAGGAAACGCCTGTACTGAGGTCTTTGACCGTGAAAAGATAAAGACCCTGTGTGATGGTTTGTTTGCTGTTGGTCAGAATATCCCAGGCATGTTCTCCTCCGGGTGTAATCCGTTTTTCGGCTGCTCCTCCAAAATTAGCAAACCACTGAATATCTTCGCCCCGGTAGCTTGCCGCATCGTGGTCGATTACGGCTACTACATCCCCCGAAACGGTATACACCGTGATTTCACAACGGGCAGGCAGGTTGTAGAAATAGAGTTTTCGAGTTTGGGGTGTACTTCCGTCCCAGGCGGCATTGATAATATAGGGATTGGGATAGACCCCGATTTCCTGGGCGGTAGGGCTTTCATTTACCGGAGTGCCGCTCCATACCCTGAAAGAATTCGCTACAAAACTGGATTCCAGAGAAGGGATATTGAGCTCCCGGTTGCCCCGGTCGAAGGCCGTCACTACAATTTCATATTGCCATCCGTTGAGCACATTGTCCAGCTCGAAGAGATACGTATATACGGTGCTATCGCCTTCAAAAGTAAGCGGCTCATTCAGGCGTATGGCATCAAATCCATTGTTAAAGCCGATCTCATTCGCTTCCCTGTCAAACTGGGCAATGAGGTTTAATTCCTTGTCAAGGTTGGCCTGCCGGTCATCACCGGGGTTGGTGCGATAGATACGATACCCTTCAAAATCTTTTACTTTGCTCACAGGGTCGATGGACTCTTCGGAGGCTGCATCCCAGTATATTTTAATTTTCCCGTCATCACTTACGATATGCACTTTCGGGTCGGCAGGCGGCTCGGGCAGGATATAGCGATCCAGCACTCCGTCACCGTCAATATCCTCACCGGGGTCAAGTGCTCCGTTTCCGTTGAGGTCTTCTCCGAAATAGGTTCTTTGCGACCAGCCCAGATGCTCACGAAGCTCAGTCTGGGCATAGCGCGTATCCATTTCAGGGCCTGTGGCCGCCCCGGTTTCAAGCTGGCGGGCACATACAAAGCCCCATGCCAGCTTTACGGTCTCGCCCGGCTCCACCGACTGGAGGGGGCCGAAGGAAAGCAGTTGTGTCCGGTTGTTGGGCTCCTGAAGAAACTCAACCAATGCAGCATCTTTGAAATTGAGCCCCTTCGACATCTTTTCATAGCGCTCAATATCATTGGCCGGAGCCCCGAACTGGCTGCCGTCAAACTGACGAAAGACCCAGAAATTGGCATTGACTTTCGGTCGCGGAAAACCTTCATTGACCAGGTCGGCTGCCGTGTTGGGATGTACAAAGCGATCGCGCCATTCAAGACCCAGAAACTGTGAAGCCCCATAGGAATTGGTATAACCCGGATCCCCCGTTACGTCAAAGGCATAGATGGCAAAGAGCGAGTCTATGTATCCTCCGGCACCTTTGTTAAAGAAAGCGGCACCGCCATCGGTGGCCACATTGATATTTCGCACCACCATGTCCGTCCAGTATCCGAAATACACCGAATCCCAGGTAGAGGTAGAAGTATTTGTGATGGTAATATCCAGAATAACGAAGAAGTCGGCAAAGGAAAAATTCCATGCATATGCCTCAAGGTGTACCTGAGCCCCCAGCGGCAGATCATGATTGTCGATCGGTATCGAGGTACCCGGAACAATGGCATTTCGGTCCGAAAAGTCCATCACCATATCTTGGTGCGACACGGCATCGAAAGCAAAATAATCGCTGTTGGTCAATGTCGATCGCTGGCGGATGCGCTGCCCGATTTCAGCCGTAAATTCAAAGCCCGATGCACCGGTGGTATATCCGGTCGGGAAGTCCACAGAGGCGGTAGAGACGGCTGTCTGCCCGTTCACTTTGGCACCGATCCACAGGCCGCCTTCGAAGAGGTGCTCAATTCCGGAGTTAAGCGGATATTCCATGGATGGCGGACCTTGGGGATTGTTGCGCACATCGGGCCAGCCTACCGTGCCTGCATTGGTCAACGAGAATCCGATCTGTCCTATATCGATAAATCCGCGATCAAAAGACGACTGTGCCCGACCCTGCATGAGGGCCGGTATAAGAGCAAAAACAAAAATCAGCATCCTTTTCATGTGAGCACGAAATTACGGTAAAAGTTGGGAAGGCTTTGTCTTCTACAGGTTAAAATCCGATAGCCGCAACTGCTTTAAATAAAGCAGGGACTCGGGGCCCAGGTGAAAAAGCAGGTCAAGGGCACTAAGGCCCGGGATAAAGCCGTTTCGCTCGGCAAAGACCTGATAATAGGTGGGCATGGATGCCAATGCGGGGGCATAGCCCGGATGAAATTTCCCCCGCAAGTCCAGTGCATCCGGAGCCCGACCAAAGGCTTCTGTCTCATAAATTCTTATTTCACAGTCAAAAGAACGGCAGAGCCATTCCAGCAATGCACGGTTCAAATCGAACAAAAAGAAATATTTTTTTTGCATCAGGGCTTCCAATTCAGGCATGTAATGGTCAAAAAACGGAGCCCTGCCGTAGGATGTTCTCAGTGCCTGCAAATGCCGGTGTCGCCAGTCAAAAGCATCGCTGATGCGCAGCTCTCTGATGGGCATGTGCGTATTCCTGCCACCCTTGAGAGGTATGCTCAAACGCTGAATCCCCTGCGGCCCGGCAATATGGCAGCGGTTGCGATAGGAGCGCTTTTGATAATGTTCATTTGCTTCCAGAAAAAGCACGCCTGCTCTTATGATGGCAGCCATTACCTGCACCGGAGGGAGATACATTGTCTCAATCAGTATGCCTCCCCGCCCGGTTTCCGTATTGCTTTTCATTTTGAAATTTACTTTTGCAAACTTATTTTAATTGAACGATCTTAATTACCTTAGTTTACTGACAAGCTATACCAATTCATGAGTATTTCGAGAATTTTCACTTTACTGTTATTGACCTTTGCCCTTGTGCCGCCATTAAGAGGTCAGGAACTTAAAAACGGAGAAATTAAGTGCTGGTTTGAAATCAACCGCTACAACACCCCTTCGGAAACCCCCTTTGTAGAAGTACTGATCTCGGCAGATGCTTCTACGCTGACTTTCAAAGAGCAAGGAGGCATGAAAAGTGCCGGTATCGAATTCACCATCCTTTTTCTTCAAAATGACAAAGTAATCACCTATGACAAGGTAGACCTGACTTCTCCTCCGCTATTTCCCGACAATCCTGAGAACTTCCACCTGATTGCCATGCGGAGGATCGTACTGCCAAACGGGCGCTACAATGTGGAAATAAAACTGAAAGACCTCCACAACCCCGATCGTATCACCCGTTATCCTCCTGATTCACTCAACATGAACTTTGAGCCGGGAGCTGTAGCACTCTCGGATTTTCGCTTGCTGGACAGTGTAACTACAAGTACGAAAGAACATACCTTCAAAAAGAACGGGCTTATTCTCTATCCGCACTTTGTAAACTATTATCCGGCCGCAGCAAAGGACCTTCAGTTTTATACGGAGATATATAATCTTGACGAGGACTACCTGGATGAAGATATCCTGATCACCTATGGCATCTATCCGCTGGCAAGTAAGCAACCGGTAGTCGGGCTATTCGCATTTACAAAAATTAAAGGTGCGGCCGTGAATCCGATACTCGGAAGCCTGCAAATCAAGGACCTCCCCCGAGGCACTTATCGCCTTCTGCTCGAAGCACGAAACCGGGAGAACCATCTGATTACCGGCAATGAGATGGTTTTTTACCGCAATTCGGAGATAGAGGAGGAACCCGGCCATGAAGCAGCCAGCAGGAATATAAATATTGACTCCACTTTTGCCGGCCTTCTGCCCTCTGATGAGTTAGACTGGTATCTCAACTCACTGAAGCCGGTTGCCAGCAACCTCGAAGCCCAGGCAATTAACACAGTCCTTGCAAAAGGCGACACGGAACTCATACGCCAGTTCTTCTTTCATTTCTGGTCAAACCGCAACCTTGAAGCACCGGAAAAAGCCTGGAATCAGTACAAAAAAAGACTTGCTTTTGTGAAGAATGAATTCGCAATAATGAATCGCAGAAGCTATGAAACCGACCGCGGGCGGGTGTATCTGGAGTATGGCGAACCGGACGAACGATTCGAATCAAAATATGAGACAGATGCAAATCCGTATGAAATCTGGCGATACAACCGCACCCCCTTCGGAGAAACCAATGTCTTCTTTGTATTTAAAGCAACCGATCTGATCAGCAATAATTTTGAATTAATCCACTCTAATGCTACGGGAGAGCTAAAAAATCAAAACTGGGAACTCGTTGTTCGAAATGCGTTCAATATAACACCCGGCCTCGACAAACAGGAGCGACCCGGTACATTCGGGAATTCCAATGACGAACTTTTCAGAGATCAATAAAAGATCATTGCATGTGGAAAAATTTCCGCTTCTATTTTCTGTATTCCCTTATTTATGCTTTCTCCTTGCTGCCCATACGGATCCTATATCTTTTGAGCGATCTTTTGGCATTTGTTCTGGAACACCTCTTACGCTACCGATATCATGTAATATCAGCCAACCTAAGCCGTGCTTTCCCGGAAAAGCCGGATGACGAGTTGAAGACATTCCGGAGGCGTTTTTACCGGCATTTCTCCGATCTTATTTTCGAAAACATAAAAAGCATATCCCAACCGCCCGAAAAACTTGCAAACCGCCTGCAAGTTGAAGGAGAGGAATTGCTTGCCGAAATTTATGCCGAGGGACGCTCCGTTATCCTGCTGATCGGTCATTATGCCAACTGGGAATACATCAAGATCGGGCTTTACAAGCACTCGCCTTTTTTTAATCAAGCTGTGTACCGGCCGCTGAAGTCAGCTTTATTCGATCGCCTGCTCAGAACCTCAAGGAAACGTTACAAGGGCCGGCTTATTCCGCAGAATGAAATGGGGCGCAGCTTGCTTGCCGAAAAGAAAAAACAAACCCTGACTCTGATTCTTTATGACCAGTCACCTTCCAATCCTGCTCAATGCAATTGGTATTCCTTTCTCGGCCAGGAGACGGCCTTTTACTCCATCGTGAACAAACTAAGTGCCCGCACCGAAAGTGCCGTCATCTTCGGTCGCTTCAGCAAAGTAAAACGGGGGCATTACCGCCTGCGTTTTGAGCTGCTGGACGAAAAAGACCCTATAGCCGATTACGTAAAAAAACTGGAAGAGGAAATTCGTGATGATCCGCCTCTATGGCTTTGGAGCCATCGAAGGTGGAAAGCAAAGAAGAAAATCGGGTAAGAATTCAAAAAGAAGCCGTCACTTCGTAAATTTGCAGCCCGCATTCGGGGTATAGCTCAGTCCGGTTAGAGCGCACGTCTGGGGGGCGTGAGGCCGGCAGTTCGAATCTGCCTACCCCGACTCATCCAAAGCCCCGGTCAAAAATTGACCGGGGCTTTTTCATTCCATAGGCCCGAAAGCTTGCTTTCACGGGCCGGAGGAAGGAAAAAGACGGACGCTTGCGAAGAAAGCGGACGGGGCTTTGGATGATGTCCCCCCATCTCGCAGATCACGAAAGTAATCTGATGCCAAAACTCTAAAAAAGGAAATAAGTTAATCCGTCAGGAACTGCTTCTTCAGAAGCCATCAAAGGCATTGGGAAAGCCTTTCTCCTTTACCGTTTTTACCTTTGCTTCTACTTCCTCGTTCAATCTTTTCTTAAAAAGGATCAGTTTCTCCTGCAGGGCATCATCGGCCACTGCCAGAATTTGGGCGGCCAGAATACCCGCATTCCGGGCCCCGTTCAGGGCTACGGTGGCCACCGGCACACCCGATGGCATTTGCAGAATAGACAAGATGCTGTCCCATCCGTCAATGCTGTTGGAAGACTTGACGGGCACTCCGATTACGGGCAGGGGCGTAACAGCCGCCAGCATTCCCGGCAGGTGGGCGGCTCCACCGGCACCGGCAATGAGCACTTTCAGCCCCCGCTTGTGGGCTGCGGCTGCATACTCCATCATGCGGGCGGGTGTCCGATGTGCGGAGACCACCGTGAGTTCAAAGGGGATGCCCAGTTCGCTGAGCACAGCCGATGCTTTTTCCATGACCGGGAGGTCGGAGTCAGACCCCATTACAATGCCTGCAAGAATGTTCATGATCGTATTTTTAACAGGTTTCGAATGTATTTCACTTTCTCAACGGCCCGCTGCCCGCTGTCATCAATGAGGGTTACATGCCCCATTTTCCGGAATGGTCTTGTTTTCTTTTTACCATAGAGATGTACAAAAACCCTTTCCATGCCCAAGGCCTCTTCAAAGCCCTCTACCTGAGCTTCTCCCTCGGCCCCCTCGCTTCCGAGAAGATTGATCATCGCAGCGGAATGGTGCAGGCCTGCCGGCCCGAGCGGCAAGTTGAGGATGGCCCTCAGGTGCTGTTCAAACTGGGAAGTCCATGCACTTTCGATGGTATGATGGCCGCTGTTGTGCGGCCTGGGGGCCACCTCATTGACCCATAGCCGGTCCCGGTCATCCAAAAACAACTCTACGGCCAGGAGCCCCGATATGTCAAATGCTTTTATACATTTGCGGGCCAGCACTTCGGCCTCGCGCAATTTATCCTCTTCGATGCGGGCCGGTGCCAGAAGATACTCCAGCAGGTTGGCACGCGGATCAAAAACCATCTCTACGGCCGGATAGCAGCTCAACTCGCCCCGTGCATTGCGGGCGCAGATGACTGCCAGTTCCTTTTTCACTTCTACAAGATCTTCGAGGAGCGAAGGACCATCCATGCATTTCTGCATTTCCGCCCTCGAGCGAATGAGCTGTACCCCTCTTCCGTCATAGCCGCCTGTTCGCAGCTTCTGTACAAAGGGAAAGTGAAGTTCTCCTGAAGCAAGAGCAGCTTCAATGGCATTCCGGTCATCGAAGAGCCGGAAATCAGCGGTCGGGATCTCGTGGGAGCGGAGAAACTGCTTCTGAAGGCCCTTGTCGCGAATTCTTTCGATGGCTGCCGGAGAGGGGTGGATCAATACGCCTTTTTTCTCAAGTACTTTCAGGGCATCCGTATTTACATCTTCGATTTCTATTGTGAGGTAATCCATTTTTTCACCAAAACGAAGCACCTCGTCATAATCGCGAAATGATCCTACGCAAAGATTGCGGGTTAATCCGGAGGCCGGACAGGCGGGGTCGGGGTCCAGCACATGGATATTAAGGTCCCAGCGTGAAGCCGCTTCGAGCAACATTTTGCCCAATTGCCCTCCTCCGAGGATTCCTATGCGGTAGCGGGATGGTGAATAGGCTTGTTGCATGCCGGTTTGATTATGCCTGGGCGGTAGGTCCTCCGAAATTCATCGGCATATTGGGGCCGGGGCCCGAGCCTGTATCCGCTATCTTGCCATGGTGCTGCTCGTACTTCGAGATATTGTCCTGCAGCGCATTGACCAGCCTTTTGGCATGCTGAGGTGTCAGCAAAATTCTTGATTTTACTTTGGCCTTGGGCACACCCGGCAAGACCTTGATAAAGTCAATGATAAACTCACTGTTGCTGTGGGTAATGATTGCCAGATTGGAGTAGATCCCTTCCGCCACATCTTCCGATAGCTCTATGTTCAATGCGCCTTCCTGGGGTGCATTGGGATTTTTTTTGTCGTCTGCCATAATCTTTTCGATTGTTTTAATAAAAAAAGCCGGTAAGCAAGACTACAAATATAGTCATGCCTTCCGGCTTCTTCCTTATTTGGCAAAGAAATGAAAATCTATCCTTCCTGAGCTTCGCTCTCCTCCTCTATCACCTCTTCTTCATTTCTCATTTGCTTTTTGGCCATCAACCGGTCATACTCTTCTTTTGACCCCACGATGATACCTTCAAACTCGCGCAGGCCGGTTCCTGCCGGAATTTTGTGACCCACGATCACATTCTCCTTCAGTCCCATGAGGTAATCCTCCTTGGCAGCAATAGAGGCCGTGCTGAGCACTTTGGTCGTTTCCTGGAAGGATGCAGCCGAAATCCAGCTTTGCGTTCCGAGTGAGGATTTGGTAATACCCTGCAAAAGCGGAGAAGACGTTGCCAGCTTGACATCCCGGAATTCCACGGGCTTCAGGTCGTTTCGTTTGAGGTAAGAATTTTCCTCTCTCAATTGTCGAAGCGAGACGATTTGCCCGGCTTTCAGCTTATTGGAATCACCCGGCTCCATCACCACTTTTTTGTCATAGAGCTTGTCATTCTCCTCGATGAATTCGAATTTATCCACGGCTTCCCCTTCAAGGAAACGGGTATCTCCGGCATCTTCTATCTTCACTTTGCGCATCATTTGGCGCACAATCACCTCAATGTGCTTGTCATTGATTTTCACACCCTGCAGGCGATATACCTCCTGGATCTCATTAACAATGTACTTCTGCACGGCAAAAGGCCCTTTAATCGACAGAATATCGGCCGGTGTGATGGCTCCGTCCGAAAGCGGATAACCTGCCGTCACAAAGTCATTGTCCTGTACGAGGATGTGCTTGGTCAGCGGTACGAGATATTTTTTCTTCACTCCGTCTTTCGACTCTATGATAATCTCGCGGTTACCCCGCTTGATACCACCGAAACTTACCACCCCGTCAATTTCCGACACCACAGCCGGGTTGGACGGGTTGCGTGCTTCAAAGAGCTCTGTTACCCGTGGCAAACCACCCGTAATATCACGGATCTTACCAAGGATTCGGGGGATCTTTACAATCACCTGCCCGGCTCTTACTTTTTCACCCTCATCCACGGATATGTGTGCACCTACCGGAATATTGTAGTTTCTCAGCACATTTCCTTTCTTGTCGATGATCTGTATGCCCGGGATCATTTTCTTGTCCCTTGACTCGATCAGTACTTTCTCGCGGTGACCCGTCTGCTCATCCACTTCCTCCCGAACGGTAACCCCTTCGATGATATTCTCAAAGCTGATTTCCCCTTCGAATTCGGAAAGAATGACGGCATTGTATGGGTCCCAAGTGGCAATCACATCGCCTTTTTTCACTTTCTTCCCGTTCTTCACCAAAAGCTCGGAACCGTAAGGAATGTGATTGGCCGACAGTTGCTTTTTGGTTTTCGCTTCCAGAATGCGCACCTCACCGGTACGTCCCAGCACCCGAAGGTGTTTTTCACCTTCTTCATCAATAAATTCAACGGTTTTTATGCCGTCAAACTCAATCACTCCGTCAAACTTCGAGACCAGTTTCGACTCGGTAGCTGCGTGCGAAGCCGTACCACCAACGTGGAAAGTACGCAGTGTCAGCTGTGTACCCGGTTCACCAATCGACTGGGCTGCAATGATACCGACCACATCTCCTTTTTGTGCAGTTTGATTATTGGTCAGATTTCTTCCGTAGCATTTCACACAAACGCCCCTTCTCGATTCACAGGTGAGTACCGAGCGGATTTCAATTTTTTCTATACCTGCATCCTCAATGCGATGTGCCAATTTTTCATCAATTTCCTCTCCGGCTTCAACCAATAATTCATCCGTCACCGGATGATATACGTCATGGAGGTTTACCCGACCCGCAATGCGCTCGGCCAGGGGTTCCACCACATCTTCGTTGTCTTTGAGCGGTTCAATTTCAATTCCGCGCAATGTGCCACAATCCTCATCGGTGATGACCACATCCTGTGCCACATCGACCAAACGCCTTGTCAGATAACCGGCATCGGCTGTCTTCAGAGCCGTATCAGCCAGACCTTTGCGCGCACCGTGCGTAGAGATAAAATATTCCAGCACCGAGAGGCCTTCTTTCAGGTTTGAAAGAATCGGGTTTTCGATAATTTCCCCGCCTCCGGTGGCTCCGGATTTTCGCGGTTTGGCCATCAGCCCCCGGATGCCTCCGAGCTGCCGGATTTGTTCTTTCGAACCCCGTGCACCCGAGTCGAGCATCATATACACCGAATTGAAGCCCTGCTTGTCTTTGCTCAGACTGTCGAGCAGAATGCCCGTAATGCGTGAGTTGACCCGCGTCCAGATATCGATAATCTGATTGTAGCGCTCGTTGTTGGTGATAAAGCCCATGTTATAATTTTCCCAGACCTCATCCACTTCTTTTTGAGCTTCGGCCAGGAATTCATACTTCTCCTTCGGGATGATCAGGTCACTCAGATTAAAGGAAAGCCCGCCCTTGAAGGCCCAGTAAAAACCGAGTTTTTTAATATCATCCAGAAACTTCGTGGTTGTCACATTGTCGGTACGATCAATCACCCGGCTGATGATCTTTCTCAGATTCTTTTTCGTCAGCAGTTCATTGATAAACCCTACTTTTTCGGGTACCACGGCATTGAAGATGACCCTTCCGACTGTGGTCTCGATCACGCGGCTAACCAATTCCCCCGCCTCCTCGTCTTCAATGGTGGTTTTCAGCTTGATCACCGCATGAAGGTCAATTTTTCCTTCGCTGTAGGCGATTTCCACTTCTTCGGGACCATAAAAGGTCATGCCCTCGCCACGCACTTTCACCGAGCGGGTCGAGCGTTTTTCCTTGGTGATATAATAGAGTCCCAATACCATATCCTGCGAAGGAAGGGTGATGGGGGTTCCGTTTTGAGGATTCAGAATGTTGTGTGCCGAAAGCAGCAGCATTTGTGCTTCGAGTATGGCTGCACTGCCCAGCGGAAGATGCACGGCCATCTGGTCACCGTCAAAGTCGGCATTGAATGCCGTACAAACGAGGGGGTGCAACTGAATGGCTTTGCCTTCAATGAGTTTTGGCTGGAAGGCCTGAATCGAAAGACGGTGAAGCGTTGGCGCCCGGTTGAGCATCACCGGGTGTCCTTTCATGATGTTTTCCAGGATATCCCAGATCACGTTGTCCTTTCGATCAACCAGTTTTTTGGCTGACTTCACGGTTTTCACAATGCCCCGCTCGATGAGCTTGCGAATGATAAAAGGTTTGAAGAGTTCCGCTGCCATATCTTTCGGGATACCGCACTCGTGCAGCTTCAGCTCAGGACCCACCACGATGACCGAACGGCCGGAGTAGTCGACCCTTTTACCGAGCAGGTTTTGACGAAATCGCCCCTGCTTGCCTTTGAGTACATCGCTGAGCGATTTCAGGGCACGGCCTCCTTCGGCTTTCACGGCACTCGATTTCCTCGAATTGTCGAAGAGCGAGTCCACCGCTTCCTGGAGCATGCGTTTTTCATTCCGCAGGATCACCTCGGGGGCTTTGATTTCAATCAGTCTTTTGAGCCTGTTGTTGCGGATGATCACCCTTCGGTACAAGTCGTTGAGGTCCGAACTGGCAAAGCGGCCCCCGTCCAGGGGAACCAAGGGGCGCAATTCGGGCGGGATGACAGGCAGGTAACGCACCACCATCCATTGCGGATTGTTTTCGATGCGCTTGTTTCCTTCACGAAAGGCTTCTACCACACTGAGGCGCTTCAATGCCTCGGCTTTTCGCTGCTGCGAAGTTTCGGTGGCTGCCTGGTGTCTCAGTTTATACGACAATTCATCCAGGTCGATGCGCCCGAGAATGTCCTCTACCGCATCGGCTCCCATCTTGGCTACAAATTTCTGCGGGTCTTCGTCCGGCAATTGCTGATTCTCCGGTGGCAGCGATTCGAGAATCTCGAGGTACTCTTCCTCCGTAATGAGGTCCATGCGTGCCACACCTTCATCCTCTTTGATGCCGGCATTGATGACCAGATATCGTTCATAATAAATGACCGATTCGAGTTTTTTGGAAGAAAGGCCCAGCAGGTATCCGATCTTATTGGGCAGTGACTTGAAATACCAGATGTGTACGATCGGGACAACCAGCTTGATGTGTCCCATGCGCTCGCGCCTCACTTTCTTCTCTGTCACCTCTACACCGCAGCGGTCGCAGACAATGCCTTTGTAACGAATCCGCTTGTACTTCCCGCAATAACATTCATAATCCTTGGTAGGGCCGAAAATCCGCTCGCAGAACAAACCATCCATCTCGGGCTTGTAGGTCCGGTAGTTGATCGTCTCGGGTTTTTTGACCTCTCCGTAGGATCTCTCCAGAATGGCATCCGGAGACGAAAGTGTAATGGTTACTTTTTTAAAGTCTGTGTTGACTCTGTTATCTTTCTTAAAAGGCATAGAAAAACCTCATTTAAGTTATTAATCAAATTTCAGATCAAGGGCCAGCCCGCGCAATTCATGCAGGAGCACATTGAATGACTCGGGCATACTCGGTGTGGGCAGGTTGTCGCCTTTCACGATGGCCTCATAGGTCTTTGCCCTTCCGAGGATATCATCCGACTTGACCGTCAGCAGTTCCTGCAGAATATTGGCTGCACCGTAGGCTTCGAGGGCCCACACTTCCATCTCACCCAGTCGCTGACCACCAAATTGTGCTTTACCACCGAGGGGTTGTTGTGTGATGAGTGAGTACGGACCGATCGACCGGGCGTGCATCTTGTCATCGACCATGTGCGAGAGCTTGAGCATATAGATTACACCTACCGTGGCCGGCTGATGGAAGCGGTCGCCCGTTTCCCCGTCATAGAGATAGGTGGTACCCAGCTTCGGCAGACCTGCCTTGTTAATGTATTTTTCAATATCCTCAATCTTCGCACCGTCAAATATGGGCGTACTGAACTTGAGGCCCAGTTTTTCACCGGCCCAGCCGAGCACCGTCTCGTAAATCTGTCCGAGGTTCATCCTCGAAGGCACACCCAGGGGGTTCAATACGATGTCCACCGGAGTTCCGTCATCCAGAAACGGCATGTCTTCGTCCCGTACAATACGGGCCACAATCCCTTTGTTTCCGTGACGACCGGCCAGCTTGTCCCCTACTTTCAGCTTGCGCTTTTTGGCTACGTAGACTTTGGCCAGCTTGAGTACGCCTGTCGGCAGCTCATCGCCTATCGTGATGTTGAATTTCTCCCGCTTGTACCAGCCGTTTTCTTCGTTGACTTTGATGGTATAATTGTGTATCAGCCTTTTGATCAGGTCATTGGCTTCCTGATCCCGCATCCAGTTATTGGTATCGATTTTGTCGAATTCGAGGCTTGCGAGATTTTTCTCATTCAGCTTGGTTCCTTTCGGAATCAGCTCTTCTTTATACACATTCGAGATGCCTTCTGTCACGCGGTTGCGTGTGATGGCCACCAGCTTTTTGATCAGTTTTTCTTTCAGTTCGGCCAGCTTCTTCTGGTGCTGTGTTTCCAGCTTCTCAAGCGCAATCTTTTCTTTCTGCTTGCTGAACTTGTCTTTCTTCTTGCGGGCATAAAGTTGCTTGCGAATGACCACGCCATGCGAAGAGGGCGGAGCTTTCAGAGAAGCATCTTTCACGTCTCCGGCTTTGTCGCCAAAGATGGCACGCAGAAGTTTTTCTTCGGGTGTCGGGTCCGATTCTCCTTTCGGGGTGATCTTGCCGATGATGATATCGCCTTCTTTGATTCTGGCTCCCAAACGAATAATTCCGTTCTCGTCCAGATCCTTGGTGGCTTCTTCGCTGACATTCGGGATATCCGGGGTCAGTTCCTCTTCCCCCAGCTTCGTATCGCGCACTTCCATATCAAACTCCTCAATATGGATAGAGGTATAAACATCCTCGCGCACCACCCTTTCGGATATCACGATGGCATCCTCAAAGTTGTACCCTTTCCAGGGCATGAAGGCTACCTTCATATTCTGCCCGAGTGCCAACTCACCGTTTTGCGTGGCATATCCCTCGCAAAGGATTTGTCCGGCTTCCACCTTGTCGCCTTTTTTCACAATAGGTTTCAGGTTGATGCTCGATCCCTGGTTCGTACGCTGAAACTTGGTCAGTTTATACACTTTCTTATCATCCTCAAAGCTTACGAGGCGATCCGATTCGCTGCGCTCGTAGCGAACATGTATCTCTTTGGAGTCCACATATTCTACCACACCTCTGCCTTCGGCATTGATCAGCATGCGTGAGTCGCGTGCGGCTCTTGCTTCGAGGCCCGTACCCACGATGGGTGATTCGGGCTTCATCAGCGGCACCGACTGGCGCTGCATGTTCGATCCCATGAGTGCCCGGTTGGCATCATCATGCTCAAGGAAAGGAATCAGCGAAGCGGAGACCCCTACAATCTGGTTGGGCGCTACATCGATATAGTCGATTTCATCCGGAGCCAGGATCGGGAAGTCACCATGATAGTGGCATTTAATCCGGTCGCTCTTGAATTTGCCTTTCTCATCAACCAGGGCATTGGCCTGGGCGATCTTCATTTGATCTTCTTCCTCGGCCGAAAGATAGCGGGCAGACTTCTCCCACTTCACCGTACCGTCTTCCACTTTCAGGTAGGGCGTCTCGATGAAGCCCATTTTATTGATTTTGGCATGTACGCAAAGCGTGGAAATCAGACCGATATTGGGCCCTTCCGGGGTTTCGATGGTGCACAGGCGTCCATAGTGGGAATAGTGCACATCGCGCACCTCGAATCCGGCACGCTCACGCGAGAGGCCGCCCGGCCCCAGTGCCGAAATCCTGCGTTTGTGCGTGATTTCCGACAGGGGATTGGTCTGATCCAGAAACTGCGACAACTGGCTGGTACCGAAGAAGGAGTTAATAACCGAGGAAAGCGTTCGGGCGTTGATCAGGTCAACGGGTGTAAACACTTCATTGTCACGCACATTCATTCGCTCGCGAATGGTGCGGGCCATGCGGGCCAGGCCCACGCCAAACTGCGCATAAAGTTGTTCTCCCACCGTTCGCACGCGTCTGTTGCTCAAGTGGTCGATATCATCAATTTCCGCTTTTTGGTTGATCAGTTCCACCAGGTATTTGATGATGGAAATCATATCCCGCTTGGTCAGCACCCGTGTTTCGATGTCAATATCAAGACCCAGCTTTTTATTGATTTTGTATCGTCCCACTTCTCCGAGGTCATAGCGCTTATCAGAAAAGAAAAGCTTGTCAATAATGCCCCGGGCCGTATCGTCATCGGGCGGATCGGAACCTCTCAGCTGGCGATAGATATGCTGAACCGCTTCCAGTTCGGAGTTGGAAGTATCTTTTTGCAGGGTATTGTAAATGATGGAGTAATCTTCCGATTCTCCTTCTTTTTGCAGTTCGATGGCTTTTACATCCGTATCGAGAATCAGCTCGATATTGTCTTCATCCAATACGGTATTGCGATCCAGGATCACCTCATTCCGCTCGATAGAAACCACTTCACCGGTATCCTCGTCCACAAAATCTTCAATCCAGCTGCGCAGCACACGTGCAGCCAGTTTGCGACCGATGGCTTTTTTCAGGTTCCTTTTATTCACTTTGATTTCTTCGGCCAGGCCGAAGAGATCGAGAATATCTTTATCCGTTTCGTAATCAATGGCACGAAGCAGAGTGGTCACCGGAAACTTCTTCTTCCGGTCGATATAGGCATACATCACGTTGTTGATGTCGGTAGCAAATTCCATCCAGGCGCCTTTGAAAGGAATGACCCGTGCAGAATAAATTTTGGTACCGTTGGGATGGACGCTTTGACCAAAGAATACCCCCGGAGAACGATGCAACTGGCTGACCACCACCCGCTCGGCACCATTAATAATGAAGGTACCTTTGGGTGTCATATAGGGGATATTCCCCAAATAAACATCCTGTACGATGGTTTCAAAGTCAATGTGCTCGGGGTCGTTGCAAGAGAGCTTAAGTTTTGCCTTCAGCGGCACGTTATACGTCAAGCCCCTGTCTATACACTCTTCCATGGTATAGCGGGGCGGGTCAACGAAATAATCCAGAAACTCCAACACAAAAATATTCCGCGCATCAGAGATGGGGAAGTTCTCGGAAAAAACTTTAAATAATCCTTCGTTTTTTCGGTTGTCGGGTGTAGTTTCGAGCTGAAAGAAATCTTTAAAAGACTGCAATTGAATGCCAAGAAGGTCGGGATAATCGATGGTCTGTTTGATAGCGCCAAAGTTAATCCTGCCGTTGTGGCCGGGTTTGATTTCTGCCATATAGCGAAAATTCTTTTGTTAGTAAATAAATGAACAAGCCCATAGGGCCACGGAGGCACTACAGGACTGCAAAAAGAACAGAAAAGAGCCGAAGCGGAATTATTTCAATTCCACTTCAGCACCGGCTTCTTCCAATCTCGATTTTACTTCTTCAGCTTCTTCTTTCGAGACTCCTTCTTTTACCGCTTTGGGAGCATTGTCTACCAATTCCTTGGCTTCTTTGAGGCCCAGTCCGGTGAGTTCTTTAACCAGTTTTACAACGGCCAGTTTCTGACCACCGGGGCTTTTGAGTACCACATCAAACTCGGTTTGCTCTTCGGCTGCTCCGGCTCCACCGCCATCGCCACCTGCAATCATTACCGGACCGGCTGCAGCTGCAGGCTCAATTCCGTATTCTTCTTTCAGTATCTCAGCCAATTCGTTAACTTCCTTTACCGAAAGATTCACCAACTGTTCTGCAAATTCTTTTAAATCCGCCATTTTTCTATTGATTTTTTAAGTGATGTTACAATGATTAATTTTCTTCGCGCTCTGAGAGCGTTTTCAAAATTCCCGCCAGGTTTTTCCCGCCTGACTGAAGTGCTGAAATCACATTCTTAGCAGGTGACTGCAGTAAGAAAATAATGTCGCCAATAAGTTCTTCTTTGGATTTCAGCTTGGAGAGCATTTCCACTTTGTCGTCTCCGATGTACAAGGCCTTGTCGATGAAAGCACCCTTGAGTACCGGCTTTTCATGCTTTTTCCTGAATTCTTTAATGACCTTTGCGGGTGCATTGTTGACTTCGGCAAACATGATAGAAGTCGGTCCGACCAAGAGATCGTACACTTCCTTGTATATATCACCCTCTTCGTCCAGGCGTTTCAGGGCCTTTTTGACGAGGGTGTTTTTAGCCACCTTCATGGTGATTCCGTTCTCATAACACAAGCCCCGCAACTCATTGACTTCTGCCACCGTCAGGGCCGAAGAGTCCGTTACGTAAAAGATGCTGTTCTCTTCAAACTTGCTCTGAAGGTAATCGATTACCTTATTTTTTTCTTCTCTTGTCATTTGTCCTTTGTCTTAAAGCTTGATATTAAACCGTCTTCGGATCTACCGGTATGCCCGGGCTCATGGTAGAGGCCAGATATACCGATCTCATATAATTCCCTTTGGCTGAGGCCGGTTTCATTCTTTTCAATGTGGAATAGAGGGCTTCTGCATTCTCGTAAAGCTGCTCTGGTGTGAAAGATACCCGCCCGATGGTAGAATGGATAATTCCGAATTTGTCCACCTTGAATGCAACCTTTCCTTTCTTCACGTCCGCTACTGCTTCCGAAATTTTATCCGTTACGGTTCCCACCTTGGGGTTCGGCATGAGGTTTCGCGGCCCCAAAACACGACCGAGTCGGGCGATTTTCGGCATGACAGCCGGAGTGGCGATTACTACATCGATATCGAGCCATCCCTCCTGTATTTTCTGAATGTATTCATCCAGTCCCACATAATCGGCACCGGCTGCTTTGGCTTCTTCCTCTTTATCCGGTTCACAGAAAACCAATACACGTTTTGTCTTACCCGTGCCATGCGGCAGGGATACCGTTCCGCGGATGGCCTGGTCGGCTTTCCGGGGATCCACTCCGAGGCGCACGTGGGTATCCACGGAGGCATCGAAATTGGCCGTATTGACTTCCTTCACCAGCTTCACGGCTTCCTCGAGCGGGTACAATTTCCCCTCTTCCAGTTTTTCCGCAGCCTGTTTTCTTTTCTTTGTCAGCTTTTTCACTGTTCTCTTATTTCAGTGTGATTAATTCAATGTACAATCAGGCTTCTGCCTCTTCCCACGGGGCCGTCCCTTTGACCACCAGCCCCATCGAACGTGCCGTACCGGCAATCATTTTCATGGCACTTTCCACTTTGAAAGCATTCAGGTCGGCCATTTTTTCTTCCGCGATGGCACGCACCTGATCCCAGGTGACCGTTCCCACTTTCACACGGTTGGGCTCGGGAGATCCTTTTTTGAGCTTGGCCGCTTCCAGCAAGAGGTTGGCTGCCGGAGTGGTTTTGATGATAAAATCAAAGGATTTATCTGCATACACCGTAATAACCACCGGCAACATCTTGCCCATTTTATCTTGTGTGCGTGCATTAAATTGTTTGGTGAACTCCATAATGTTCACCCCTTTGGCACCCAGTGCCGGCCCTACAGGCGGAGCCGGGTTGGCCTGGCCTCCTCTGATCTGCAGTTTGATGTAGCCACTTATTTCTTTAGCCATTGTTAAGACTGTTTTTCAACTTGCATAAAATTCAACTCCACGGGAGTTCTTCTTCCAAATATCTTCACGATCACTTTCAACTTCTTCTTCTCATCATACACTTCCTCGATGGTACCGAAAAAGTCATTAAAGGGCCCGTCTACTATCTTTACCGTCTCGCCCACAATGAACGGTTCGTTCATGCTGGCCGTAGACTCCGACATTTCATCGACTTTGCCCAGGATACGGTTTACTTCCGTTTTTCTGAGTGCGCTCGGATGGTCGCCACCCAGAAAATTCATCACACCGGGGGCACTTCGAATGTTGGCAATCATATCGCCCGACAGTCCCTGCGGACTGGCTTCAATCAAAATATATCCCGGAAAGAAGTTCCTTTCCTGAATCACTTTTTTGCCCTTTCTGATTTTGTACACCTTTTCGGTTGGCACCAGCACCTGTCTGATTGCATTGCCCCAGTCTTCGCGCTCTATTTCCATATCAAGGTAATCCTTGATCTTGCGCTCTTTACCACTAAATACACGCAATACATACCACTTCGTATCTTCAGACATCGAATTCTATTTGTGCGGATTACATCGCATAGTAAAAGTCAAGCACCTTGTTCGAAAAGAGGTCCATGGCCAGCAGCACAAGGGCAATGATCATGGAAGCGATCAATACCACAATGGCACTTTTTTGCAATTCGGCAAAAGTGGGCCAGGTGACCTTCTTGGACAATTCGATGTACGACTCTACTATATAATTTTTAAGTGCATTCATAATTCAGAAGCAAATTGCACGGGTGGAGAGACTCGAACTCCCAGCCTACGGTTTTGGAGACCGTTGCTCTACCAATTGAGCTACACCCGTACGTTGAGCATTTATTTAATAATCTCGGTAACCTGTCCGGCACCCACGGTACGTCCTCCTTCGCGAATAGCGAAACGAAGTCCTTTTTCCATGGCTATCGGGTAGATCAGTTTTACCGTCAGCGTCACATTGTCACCCGGCATAACCATTTCCGTACCTTCGGGCAATTGCACTTCTCCCGTTACATCTGTCGTACGGAAGTAGAACTGCGGACGATAGTTGTTGAAGAACGGAGTGTGACGTCCGCCTTCATCTTTGCTCAATACGTACACCTCACATTTGAATTCCGTGTGCGGAGTAATGGAGCCCGGAGCACAAACAACCATACCCCTCTTGATTTCTTTCTTGTCGATTCCGCGGAGGAGCAGCCCCACATTGTCACCGGCTTCACCGCGGTCAAGGATTTTACGAAACATTTCAACACCCGTGATGGTCGATTTCATTGCTTTTTCCATCAATCCGATGATCTCAACCGGATCGCCCGTATTGATCACTCCCCGCTCGATACGGCCTGTGGCCACCGTGCCCCGTCCGGTAATGGAAAATACATCTTCCACCGGCATGAGGAAAGGCTTGTCAATATCTCTGGCAGGAGTCGGGATGTACTCATCCACCGTCTTCATCAGATCAATGATGGCTTGCTCTGCTTCGGCATCTCCTTCGAGCGCTTTCAGTGCAGAACCCTGTGTGATAGGCACATTGTCGCCATCAAATTCATAGAAAGAAAGCAGCTCGCGCACTTCCATTTCCACCAGTTCGATCAGCTCGGGGTCATCCACGAGGTCGGTTTTGTTGAGGAAAGCCACAACAGCCGGCACACCTACCTGACGGGCAAGCAGGATGTGCTCACGCGTTTGCGGCATGGGTCCGTCAGTGGCAGCCACTACCAATATGGCACCATCCATCTGAGCCGCACCTGTAACCATGTTTTTCACATAGTCAGCGTGACCCGGACAGTCAACGTGTGCATAGTGACGGTTTTCCGTTTCATACTCCACGTGTGCTGTATTTATAGTGATACCGCGCTCTTTCTCTTCCGGAGCCGCATCAATAGAATCATAGTCTTTCTGTTCAGCAAGTCCTTGCTTTGAGAGCACTTTTGTAATTGCAGCGGTGAGTGTGGTTTTCCCGTGGTCAACGTGACCGATGGTACCAATATTCACGTGCGGTTTCGTACGTTCGAATTTTTCTTTTGCCATAGCACTTGTCGTTTAAATCGTTATTATTAATTTTTATCGGTAAAAATTTTTGCCAAAAAAATAACTTGAGCCAATGACGGGAATTGAACCCGTGACCTCTTCCTTACCAAGGAAGCGCTCTACCCCTGAGCTACATCGGCTTTCCCAAAACCTTTGTTTCAAGGAGCTCTTCAGAATCATTGCCGCTGCATATTTCTCTCCTCTCTTCTGCAATCATTCTTCCGGGTCTCACCGGCTTTTTCAATCCAATTTCTTCTCTTCCATTCCCTGCAAGCAATCGCAATTTCTTTTGATTGCTTCCATCCCATCATCAGAGCGGGAGACGAGGCTCGAACCCGCGACCTACAGCTTGGAAGGCTGTCGCTCTACCAACTGAGCTACTCCCGCTTATTTATCAAGTTTGCCATGCATCCGCTCCACACTGAAAAATCAAGTGGGGAGAGCAGGATTCGAACCTACGAAGGCTAAGCCAACAGATTTACAGTCTGCCCCGTTTGACCGCTTCGGTATCTCCCCATTATCGAGCCAGCAGAGGGATTCGAACCCCCGACCCGCTGATTACAAATCAGCTGCTCTGGCCAACTGAGCTATGCTGGCAAACTCACCAAATATTGTTAAAGAACTGCTCCCTGCCTAAAATTGGCTTGCAAATTTAAAAATTTTCGCTTTTAGTAAAAACTATTATTGCGTTTATTATTAAATTTTCTTTCCTTTTCCTCAAATATGGCCTCTTTTCGTCCGTTCCGGGCATCATCGGCTGCATTCTCTCCTCTCTTTTTCCTTTTTTTCTCTCCTTCGGCCCCCTCCATTCCCGCTCGCGCAATCCGCTTTCTCCTATTTTTTTTGCAAGTTCAGATTTTTATCGATCTCTTCTAAAATGCGTGCGGCCAGGTGCAAAGCACGATATCCGTCTTTTACGTTCACTTCGGGCTCCCGATTCTCCGAAATACTTGTCGCAAATTGTTCCAATTCCATCTTTATGGCATTTACCGCGGGGGTCTCCGGCAGCTCCAGATGAATGAATTTTTTATTCCCTTCCTGATCCAGAATCAACTCAATGGCATTTTCGTTATCGCCCTGCTCCTCCGACAAACGGAAAATCTCCGTTTTCTTCTCCAGAAAATCCATCGTGATATAAGCATCCCGTTGAAAAAGCCTTGTCTTTCGCATATTTTTCATAGAGATGCGACTGGCCGTCACATTGGCGATGCATCCGTTCTCGAATTCAATCCTTGCGTTGGCAATGTCCGGTGTTCCGCTCAGCACACCCACACCGCTGGCTTTGACATCGGCAACGGCCGAAGGCACCATGCTGAGAATGATATCCAGATCATGAATCATCAAATCATGTACGACCGACACATCCGTGCCTCTCGGGTTGAAAACTGCCAGACGGTGGGCTTCGATAAAACGCGGGTCAAGGGGCATCTCCCGGATGGCAAGGTAGGCCGGATTATAGCGCTCTACATGCCCCACCTGTATCTTCATCTCCGATTGTTTCGAAGCATCCAGAAGCTTGCGGGCCTCGTCCACACTGCCGGTCATCGGCTTTTCGATGAAGAGATGCTTCGAGCGGGCCAGGGCCTCCATGGCACAATCAAAGTGCGACAAGGTCGGTGTGACGATGTCCACCACCTCTACGGCTTCCATCAACTCTTCCATGCGATCAAATCTTCTGACTCCGAGCTTCTCCACGGCCCGCGCTGCATTCCTGTCGTTGGGATCATAAAATCCCACCAGTTCATAGCGCTCGCTTTCAGCAAGAAGCTTCAGGTGAATCTTGCCCAGGTGCCCGGCACCCAAAACGCCCACTTTCCATCTTTTTTTCATGCGTTTCCAATTGAAATCCGGCTCTTTCCTTCGGCCCGAAAAACCTTCTTATTCCGATTTGGGATGTGACTGCCGGTATATTTCCTTTAATTCTTCAATTTTTCCATGTGTATATATTTGTGTAGCCGCCAGGTTGCTGTGTCCGAGCAATTCCTTGATGGCATTCAGGGGCGAGCCGTTGTTCAGCAGATGGGTGGCAAATGAATGCCTCAGCACGTGGGGGCTCTTCTTCTGCACAGCCGAGACCCTACCGATCAGGCGATTGACCGTATTGTATACAAACCCGGGCTGAAGCGGCCGGCCGTTATCCGATACCAACAGCTCCTCTGCGTCTGTCTCTATCTCTTCCTCGCGTGCCTGCAGGTAATCCCCGATTAAAGTCAGCATCTTCTCACTTATGGGAATGATGCGCTCTTTCTTTCCCTTCCCCAGCACCTTCAATGAGGCATCTCCAAAATCGATATCCCGGGTTTTCAGTCCGATAAGTTCGGCTCTGCGCATGCCGGTGGCATAAAAAAGCTCAATGATGAGGCGCTCGCGCAATGCTTTAAAGCCGGTGGCACCTTCGAGATAGTCGAGCAGGCCCTGCATTTCCTTTTGCTCAATAAAAACAGGAAGGCGCTTTTCGGATTTCGGACCGGCAATTTTGAGCATGGGGTCCTTTTCAATCAGCCCGTTGCGCTTTAAGTATTTATAGTAGCTCCTCAGGCTTGAGATTTTCCGGTTGATGCTGCGGCTGCTCAGCGCACGTCCCGATTCGGGGTTTTTCAGCCGATAGAGCCAGCTTCGCACCTCATCGGCTCCCACGCGGGCGGGATTCTTAATTTGGCAGTTCGATTCGAGAAAGTTCAGGAACTGACGGAGGTCCGTGCGATAGGCCTGAAGTGTATGATCGGAGAATCTTTTTTCCAGGCGGAGATAATCAAGAAAGGATTGGAAGGAATTCATGGAAAAAAGGAATTTGCAACTTAGCAGGCAATTTAATGCAAAACTGGCGCATTTGCCTTCTTTCCTTTATCCCATTTTTCTTCTCATGGTCTCGCGATAAGCCGCTTTCAGTATCTGGGCCCTGCGCTTCACCGAAGGCTTTGTAAAGGCCTGACGATCACGGATCTCACGCAAAATACCGGCCTTTTCAAATTTTTTCTTGTACTTCTTCAGCGCCTTATCTATGGACTCGCTGTCTTTTACTTCAACAATTAGCATCTGCTTTCCTTCTTTTATTTTGAGGGTGCAAATTTAAAAATTTCCTTTTAATTATTTGCAATTTACTGCTGGTTAATCTTTTAATATATTTCTTGCGATAACCAGTTTTTGAATTTCGGAAGTTCCCTCACCAATCGTACAGAGCTTCGAATCGCGATAATAGCGCTCAGCCGGGAAGTCCTTTGTGTAGCCATATCCGCCAAAAATCTGAACTGCATCGGTACTGACCTCCACCGCTATTTCGGATGCATAATATTTGGCCATGGCTGCCATGGTCGTATGTTTTTCCCCTCTCGTTTTCAGGTCGGCTGCATGAAAAGTGAGCAATTCGGCTGCTTCAATTTTCGTGTGCATGTCGGCCAGTTTGAAAGCTATTCCCTGAAACTCTGCAATGGCTTTTCCAAATTGCTCACGCTCTTTGGCATATTTCCGGGCCGCATAATAAGCACCTTTGGCAATACCGATCGAAAGGGCTGCAATCGATATTCGCCCGCCATCGAGCACTTTCAGCGCCTGTTTGAAGCCCTCGCCTTCCCGGCCGATGAGTTGGCTTTTGTGTATGCGGCAATTGTCAAACACCATCTCGGCTGTTTCGGAAGCACGCATGCCCAATTTGTCCTCCTTGCGGCCACCCGAAAATCCGGGGGTGCCCCGCTCCACGATAAATGCCGATGTTCCGTCAGCCGCTCCTTTCTCTCCGGTGCGGGCAATGACCACGGCCACATTGCCCGAAATGCCATGGGTGATGAAATTTTTTGTGCCGTCCAACACATAGTAGTCACCATCTCTGGCGGCAATGGTTTTCATATTCCCGGCATCCGAACCGGTATTGGGTTCGGTGAGCCCCCATGCTCCGATCCACTCGCCCGATGCCAGTTTGGGAAGGTATTTTTTCTTTTGCTCCTCGCTGCCATGCTGCAGAATATGCCCGGTACACAATGAATTATGCGCAGCCAGCGAAAGGCCGATGGAAGGGTCAATCTGCGAGAGCTCGTCAATGACCGTAATGTACTCGAAATAGCCCAGGCCGCTTCCGCCATATTCCTCCGGCACGAGCACGCCCATCATCCCCAATTCGCCCAGGCTACGAAATACTTCCACCGGAAAATATTGAGTTTCGTCCCATTTTCTTGAGTTCGGAGCAATTTCCCTTTCTCCGAATTTGCGGATGGTCTCCGCTATCATCTTTTGTGTTTCCGTTCTTTCAAAGTTCATGGCTCTTGATATTGATTTTGGACAAATGCACGGCCCTCGTCCCTATGGTGATTGGTATGGATTCCTTTTTGCGCTCTTCTTCCGATTCATTGTGCTCAACCCGGATGGCCAATTAATCAGAGATTTTTTAATTATTCTTTCTCCGTGCCCGGGCCGCATTGAGCAGCCCGATAAGCACGCATGGCCTCACAATTCTATATACGGTGCAATTTTACGCAGTAATTCCTCATCTACCAAGTAGCTCCTGAGGAGTATTTTTTTATCCCTGATTTTCACATAGTCCAGCCGAAGGCGAATGATTGCATCTGCTACGGCCCTGCTGATGTAGGGGTGAGCGGCCAGCTCCTTTGCGCTGGCCCGGTTAATATTCAGCTTTCTTATCATGGTAGTATCGAGCAGGGCCTGCGACAGGAGGCGCCCGGCCACCGCAGTGTCCAGGCGAGTGATCTCATAAAGCTGTTCTTTTTTGTAAAAGCCGCCCAGAGCCTCGCGGTAGCGGATGATCTGCCGGGCAAAATAAGGCCCGATGCCTTTAAATCGAGTAAGCGTGGCCGAGTCCACGGTGTTCAATTCAATAAATTCCGGTTCGCTTTCTTTGACTTCCTTCTGCACTTTGATCCGGCTTGCTTTCTCTTTTAAGCTGTCGTGGAGACTCAGGTAGGGCCTCAACTGCTCCATCCTTTGAGAGTCCATGCCATACACCTTTTTCAGCTCGTCAATGGAAGAAAATATTCCGCTTTGCCTGCGATAAGCCAGAATGCGATGGGTATATACAGGCCCTATGCCCGGCAGTGCCAGCCAGTCGAGCGAATCTGCATTGTTGATATCAATGATACGGGCCTGCCGCGGCTGCCGGGGATAACCGCTTCTTTGCTTATGCTGCGCTCCGATCCGGATGTAGGGTTCCAGGCGCAAATAAAGCTCTTTGCTCATCCGGT
This sequence comes from Chitinophagales bacterium, assembly GCA_026981615.1. Classification (GTDB taxonomy): domain Bacteria; phylum Bacteroidota; class Bacteroidia; order Chitinophagales; family S012-47; genus S012-47. The sequence continues at coordinate 10,264 of JALSIH010000155.1, read as the reverse complement.
AGAGCTTCAGCAAATCATCTTTCTCATAAAAGCGGCCGCCTGCTTCGCGGTATTGGAGCCACTGGGCTGCCAGCAGGCTGTCGAGGCCGAGCTCTTTCAAGCCGGCCGGCCCGATCCGGTTTGGATCAAAAGGAAAAAGACGGGCAGGCTCCGACTCTCCGGTCAGAAGAGTGTCAAATTCATCTCCCTCAAGAGCTATCACTTCCACTTCACTGATGCGGGCCGGAAAGAAATATCGATAAACAGCCGGAGTCAACAATACAAGGGTCAGTATAAGCAAGAGGAGTACGAGTCCGTTTCGTTCCGAATAGCTGAGAGTGAAATATTCCCGCAAAAAATGCTTCATGGCGACCTATAAATATAATACAGTCGCGTGAAGAATAGAAGCAGACGGGCTACCAGCGCTTGATAATTTCTCCCGTTTTGATTTTGTTCAGATAGTCGGCCAGCGATTTTCGCACTTCAGGCATGAGGATATACAGGCCCAGAATATTGGGGAATGCCATGGCAAAGATCATGGCATCGGAGAAATCGACCACAGGTCCCAGATTCATGGCAGCCCCCACTACAATAAAGACCAGAAACATAAACTTGTAGGAAAGGTCGGCTGTACGGCTGCGGCCAAAGAGATATTTCCATGACTGCAAGCCGTAATACGACCACGAAATCATCGTAGAGAAGGCAAAAAAGATCACCGAAATGGCGAGAACGATATCAAACCACGAAATCACGCTTTTGAAAGCCGTAGAGGTAAGTTGTATTCCCTCGGTAGCGGCAATGTCGGCATTCAGGTAGGTGCCCGTCACGATGATGACCAGCGCGGTGATGGTACAAACCACGATGGTGTCTATAAAGGGCTCGAGCAGGGCCACAATTCCTTCACTGGCCGGGTTTTCCGTTTTTACCGCTGCATGGGCAATCGAAGCCGAGCCTATGCCCGCCTCATTTGAAAACGCTGCTCTTCGGAACCCCTGTATCAGCACTCCCACAAATCCTCCGGCTACTGCTTTGGGTCCCCAGGCCTCGCTGAAGATCAGTCCGAAGGCATGCGGCACCGCACTGTAATGTGTAAACAGGATCACGAAGGCACCCAAAACGTAGATGACCACCATCAACGGAACAATCTTTTCCGTGACACGGGCAATGCTTTTGATTCCTCCAATTATTACAAGTGCGACCAAAATCGCAAGTAAGATGCCGAAGACCCAACCCTGCTGCAAGGCACCGCCCACGGGCAGCGTGGTACTAAACTGCTTGAATGCCTGATTTACCTGAAACATATTGCCACCGCCAAAAGAGCCGCCCACCGTCATGATGGCAAAGAATGCGGCCAGCACCTTGCCCAGGCGGCCCCACCCTTTTTCCTTCAGCCCCTTGGAGAGATAATACATCGGCCCCCCGTACACCGTGCCGTTGTAGTCGATGTCGCGGTATTTCACCCCGAGGGTGCATTCCGTAAACTTCGAAGACATACCGAGCAGCCCGGCCACAATCATCCAGAAAGTGGCTCCGGGGCCGCCTATGCCGATGGCAATGGCCACCCCCGCAATATTGCCCAGCCCTACGGTGCCCGAGAGCGCTGCCGTCAGGGCCTGAAAGTGAGAAACCTCCCCTTTTTCTTTCGGATCGGTGTAGCGGCCGCTCACCACGTCAATGGCCAGCTTAAATCCTCTGATGTTGATAAACTTAAAATAGATGGTAAAAACGATGGCTCCCAATATCAGCCAGATAAGGACAAAGGGAACCTTTACGGCTTTCAACTTAAACTTGTATGCAGATTTTACCGGAGCATTGCCCTCTTTCTTCCGAAGCGTCAGCAAGAAGGATTCTCCATCGCCCGTTTCCACATCCAGCGGCTCTCCGAAGCGGCTGCGTTTGCTGAACTCATAGAGATTCCCCTCCTTTTCAAAACGGTAGATCAGCACAAAGCTCTCTTCATCATATGGCTCGATGAGGAACTCCTCATCGGTCGGGAAATTGGCGGAGTACTCAATGTCGAAAGGTGCTTCGCTGCGATATCTTGACTCGCCTTCCGAGATGATTTCGTCAAACTCGAGTTGCTTTTTCAGCGAGAATGAGTAAAAGATGATATCGGAGACCAGCTTGGATACAGGCTCTACCTTTTTATTGATGCGTTCATCAACTGAGGCCTCTTCATTGCTCCCGCTTTTTATCAGTCGAACATCGGCTGCGTGGCTTTGCAGCGAAAGCTGAAGCATCAAAAAGAGGGTCGTTATCCTTAGAATCATATGAAAAAAATTTAGGCCTTCGAAATTCGAAGGCCTAAAAATATAAAATCACTGCAGTTTAATTGATTGTGCTTAGTGTTGGATCAGAATCTTTTTGCTCACGCTTCCTTTCCCTGCAAATATTTTAAGCAGATAAAAGCCATTCTGAAGATCCGATACATCCATGCTGAAGTTTTGCAAGCCACCGACTGCAACTCTTTTGATCATTCTACCTGATAAATCAAAAAGCTCCAGCGTTTCCATCTGCTTTTCACCACTGGCGATCATCAACTGATCATTGGCAGGGCTCGGGAATATACGCACCTTCAGCAGCGAAGGATTCTCAATCCCCGTGTTGATCCTTGACAGTCCGAAGACCTGCACCTCGTCCACGGCTGCTTCCACGATGCTTCCCCCGTCAAAGGGCAATCCCGTGATGAGGCTGTCCTGCGCTATGAATCGCAAGGAAACCGTTTGACTCGGTGTGACATAGTCTTCTACGCGAACCACATTTTGCCGCCACGACACATCCGAAACGAAGGTACGCTCCACACGAACCCAGTTGACCCCGTCATCCGAGATAAAGACCTGCCAGGCATCGTTGCCGGGGTTGGCTCCTCCGGGAGGATCGTTTACAAACCATCTCCAATACGAGATGGCCGGATTTTCGATATCGCTGACATCAAAAGGAGGCGTTTGCAGGGTGGTTTTTCCATCGTCCACATCGTTGGTACCAAAGCTGGCCGAAACCGAAGCGTTGCCCGTAAAGGCACATAGATTCAGGTCATTTCCGATTTCGGTTTTGTCTTTATTGGTCTGTACCATAAAAGACCCCGAGAAAGAAGGGTTGGGCGATTCGATGGTCCACTGGCCGGTCGATGCATCGTCATCACCGTCCGGATTGAAGAACCAGGGGCCAAATTCGTTGTCAAAATCCTGACGCTCCATTTCCTGATAGCCGATCATAAGAAAATAGGGAAGATTGGCATCACCGGCCAGTTCCGAGTCGTAGGGCTCAAATGCGGCAGGAAAAGCGAAGATATCATTGATTCCGAAGTAATATTCCAGAATATCGCCCCGCCTGAGGTCGGGCAGATCGGCTGTATACAGGGTGGCTCCTTTGCTTTGCATCGGGAGGCTGTTCCACGAAGCTTCACCCAGATTTCGGTAGTAAAGCGTCAACTCTCCAATATAAGTGGTCAGCGTGGTATTGACATTTGCGACCAATACAATACCCGTGCTGTCTTCTGACTGCAAAGGCGCTTCGTGTAAAATCTCCACCCCGGTGAGCAGAGAAATGCCATGCTTACCAAAGGCATCCAGAATGGCCGAATCATTGGGTGTACCGTTGCTGATATTCGCATCGTCATCATCGAACAGCAATACCTGCAGAAGAATTTCGCTGTAAAGTTGGCCTTCCATTCCGTCCGGTGCATTGGGGGTACCGGTGTGGCCTCCCACAAAGAGCGTTGTCATCTGATCAATATCCCCGAGGTTCAGGTACAGGTCCCAGAATGCACCGGCAATAATCTCTCCGTCTGCATGCACCTGCCCCACGAGGTCGCGCGGATAAACCTTCCGGTTGATATCATATCGCCTGACAAAGGTGGAAGAATCTCCCGAAAACCCTCTGCCCAAAACCGGGTCTTTCGATATCGAAAAGCCCCAAACGTCTGAGTATGCTTCTCCGAGGGCACCGTTGGAGAATGTGCCTCCGAGATAATCATAATAAAAGAAATTGATACCGTGACCATATTCGTGATATATCACATCACTGAACAGGGATGTTTGCGGGCATCCGTTTCCAGCCACAAAGAAGTTGATGGACGAGCCGTTGAAAAAAGCATTACAACTACCTGTTGGGATATCAATGTTTACCGTAAGAGGGATATCCAGCGTAGTAAAATCGGCCGGCAGAAACCTTTTCATGTGTTCATGTACCTTGTCCGTATGAAAATAACCGTTGATCTCCGTCACTTTTGCACCCGAAAGATCGAGGTTGTTGCTGCCCGGATAAATGGTATCGATCAGCACCGTGGTCGAGTCGAACTCTGCATTTACCACCCATGCATATTTGCCCCCGAGGAAAATCCTGACTTCCGTGGGCTGGACAATATCCGGCAGGGTGATGTTACCGTTTTCATCGGTGTATAAGGTATCCCCGTTGATGAGTACCATCAGATTCGGTATATTGACAATTTCACCCCCCGAGAGCGGGTTAATGACCATGCTGTCGCTGATATTCAGATTGGCTGCCTGCGGTGCCCAGGCGTGTATTTTGTCGGCCCGATAAAGCACCTCGCCACTCTTAAGGTCAACCAGGGTTTGAAAAAGAGAGGGCATGCCGCTCTCGTCCTCGGCAAAAACTTTGGCTTCTTTTACCAATCGATATTCATACTCGCCCGAAGCAGCAACGACCGGCAGGATGTACTTACCGGGGTCCGTTTCCACGCGTTGAATTTCAAAGCCTTCCAGCCCGGCCACCGCAAAAGTTTCCAGTGCCGACTCGGGGAGATCGCTTGCTTCCGTTGTTTTTTCTATCGGATAAATACGCAATTTAAAGAACACAAGGCGCCCCTGCTCATCGAGCTGAAACTTGGCTTCGCTCCAAAGCACTTTGAGGCCTTTGTGCCATTGCTCGAAGCGAAGGACTTTGTACTTGCCGTTGTCGTGCATGTTTTTAAATACCAGCTCAGCGAGCGGCAACTTAAAGCCGGCCAGCTCACGCGAAATAAAGTTTTTCACGGCTGCGACAGGGTCTGCCGGCTCCAAGGCAATGGGCGCACCGGCAGCCATCAGCGGCCAGGAACTGCGCTCATCAAACTGCACCCACCAGCTGCCGTATTTTTGTGTAAAGACCTGCCAGGCCGCCTGCCTGCGCAAGGCCTCCTGCACGGGCGCCTTCGGCCTTATCTGCTCATCGTTTACAAAGGTTATTTGCCGGAAAGAAGCAGGTGCCGGTAGCTGAGCGAAAACACCTGACGACAAAAGGAAGAGTGTTAGAATAAGAAAAAGAACTTTTTGCATGAATCGTTATTTTTTTGGTTTGAGTGCACAAAATAAGAAAAGCAAATAGCTTAACCATCGGGAAAAGTATTAATTAGCTGATATAGCACTGATAAATGACAAAATCAAGACCGTTTCCGCTCATTGTCACCTTATTGGCGGAAAGCCTGAACTATAAATTTCGACATTCCCATAGATACATATCATCGGATTTCTCGGTTTTTTTCCGCAAAAAACCGAAATCAGGATGCGCTTACGCTATTCTTCCAGGTGAACTCCTTGAGCAGCCGGGCATTTTGCGGATCGAGGAGGGCCGGGTCGGGGTCTATGCTGCTGAGAATCTCCACCATGGTATTGATTTTTGCTTCGAGATCGAAGTAACGGTTGATCACCACCACTTTCTTGCTCTCGAGTATGCAATAGCCGCTGTTGAAGTGTCCTTTTTCAAAGCGGATGAGATAACCGATGGCTTCAAACAAGCTTTCCAGCTTTTTTAATGTGTGTCGGGTATACTTAAACATTTGCGGCTCCGTTTATCGCTTGAAGTATCAAAATTAAGTCAAAGTCGGACAACAGCCCGCGGGGATATTCCACATTTCACCGGGAAATGCATTCCTTGCCTTAAATTCGCATCCGTGAAAAGCATCCTCACCCTTTTTTTCCTTTTCGTCAGTTTCTTCGCAGGGGCTCAGACCTTTCGTGCGGCCCCCATTGTCGGATTCAACATGGCCCAACTGGACGGAGACAACCTGGCAGGCTATCATAAGATGGGCTTTCACGGAGGTGCGAAGGTATTTGCACGCCTAAATAAAAACTTTTCGCTGGGCTTTGAAATGCTTTACAGCGAAAAAGGGAGCCGCAGAAACCGCAGAATATACTTTCAGGGCGAAGACTTCGAAGTCAAATTAACTTATGTGGAAATTCCGCTGCTGATACATTACATGGATCGAAACGGCATGGCTTTCGGGACCGGATTTTCCTACAATGCCCTGCTCGACACGGCCGGATTTACCTACGGGCCCAACAATCCGCTGAACGAACCTGTGGAGTTCAAACCCTGGGATATTACCTGGATTGCAGACCTCCTCTATCTCATCAATGATCATTACGGCATCAATATACGCTACTCATACAGCCTCCTGCCGATTGGCAGCTATGAATATTCCGAATTCCGAAACGGCCGGGTTTCAAACAATCTGCTGACTTTTCGATTTTTATATCTTTTTTAAAGAGCGCAGCTCATCTATGGTGCCGGCAATGAATTGCAACAATTCTTCGCGGCCTTCACCGGCAATGGCCGAAGACATAAAATGAGGCGGCATTTCTTCCCAGGTCTTGAGCAACTCCTTCTTCCATTCAAAATATCGCTCCGCATTTTTTTTCGTCTTTTGCCGGTCGACCTTGGTAAATACGATGACAAAGGGAATGCCCAGCCCTCCCATGTAGTTGATGTTTTCGATATCATTGGCCTGCGGAGGTACATTGATGTCGATCAGCTGAAAGACCACCACCAGGGTTCTCCGCTTGCGCAACACATCATCGATCATTCTCTTGTATGTTTTCCGGTCGGATTTGGAGCGCTTTGCATAGCCGTAACCCGGCAGGTCGATGATATGCCAGTAATAAGAGTGGCCGTCTTTTTCGCTTTCGATCTCAAAAAAATTGATCGACTGTGTCTTTCCCGGTGCTGCACTGGTCTTGGCCAGCTTCTTCCGGCCTGTCAGCATATTGATCAGCGATGATTTGCCCACATTGGAGCGACCGATAAACGCGAAGTCGGGGAGCAGCTCCTTGGGGGTGTCTTCCAATTTATGATAACTGCCTATGTATGCTGCTTTTAATATTTTCATCCCGGCAAAGATACAAAGGCCCGGAGGAGATTGCAGCGTGCAAAGGGCGCCATGAAAAGCCGGGGAAAGGCCTATCTTTGCGGCAATTCGACCCGGAAAATGAAAGCGGAAAAGAGAAAAGTAGAGCAGGTGCTTCCTTATGCGGAAGAATCCAGCGGAAAGCAGGAACAGCTTCGCGAGATGTTTGACCGCATTGCTCCGGTCTATGACCGGGCCAATCATCTTTTCTCTTTTCAAATTGACAAAAGCTGGCGCAAGACGGCTATCCGCAGCCTTCGCAGGCAGAAACCCCGCCTGATACTGGATGTGGCAACGGGAACGGGCGATTTCGCCCTCGAAGCCGCAGCAGAGCCGGCCACCGTGAAGGTGACCGGCATCGATATTTCGGAAGGTATGATGGCCCTGGCATGCGAAAAGGCCAAAAAACGGAAACTGGAGGGGAAAGTCGAATTTATCAACGGAGCGGTCGAAAATCTTCCCTTCTCCGACAATAGCTTTGATGCCGTCACCGTTGGCTTTGGAGTAAGAAATTTCGCCTCTCTCGCACAAGGCCTGCGGGAGATTCACCGGGTATTGAAAAACGATGGCCGCGTAGTCATTCTGGAACTTTCCAAACCAAAAAATTCGCTCATATCAACATTCTACAATTTATATTTCGGAAAATTTGTCCCGTGGTGCGGCTCCCTGATCTCAAAAGACAGCGAAGCCTACCGCTATCTCAATCGCTCGGTAGAAGCTTTTCCCGAAAGGGAAGCCTTCATCGGGATGATGAAAGAGGCGGGCTTTAATCATACGCAATGGAAGTCATTAAGCTTTGGAATATGCATGCGATACAGCGGTCAAAAGTAGTACTGCTCCTGCTTCTGATCTGCACGGGTTACCTGGCCCGGGGGCAGTATAATGCCTATTCCTTCGACCAGAAATATGCGACACGATGGTTGCACTTCGGCATTCCCATGGGCTACAGTTCCAATAATTTCCGCATCAAACTGAATAAGAAATTCATCTACAACGATTCGATCCGCTCGGTCATTTCGCGGCCCAGCCCGGGCTTTCATGTCGGCATCATCACCAATGCCCACCTGAGCAAGAATCTGGATTTTCGTTTTATTCCGGGGCTTTCGTTTTCAGGCAAAACCCTCGAATATGAAACCTTCTACGATACGACTTTCACGAAATACATCGAATCGGTCAACCTGGAGCTGCCCTTTCTCCTGAAATTCAAGTCCGATCCGTATAAAGACATGCGGGTTTATGTTTTGATGGGGATGAAATACACCTACGACCTCGCGTCCAACGTAGATGCGCGAAATGCCGAAGACCTTGTAAAAATCGGGCGCCATGATTTGCTGGCCGAATATGGATTCGGGATTGAATTTTATACGCCCTATGTCATTCTGGCTCCCGAGATCAAAATCTCCCAGGGCCTGATCAACGTGCACGCCCGCGATCCCAACTTGCAATTTTCAAATGTGCTGAATTTTCTGCTCACGCGTGTGATCTCCATCACCCTCAATATTGAGGGTTGATCAGAAACTGTTTTTCCACATCATGCTTTCTACCGGCTTGACGGTCCGCTTTGTGTATTTGGCGTTGTGCTTGGCATTGTACATCTGCTCAATTTCTCCTTCCACCACGAAGTAGATCAGCTGCCCGATGGGCATGCCGGCATAGATGCGCACCGGCTGAGAGCAGGATATCTCGAGTGTCCAGGTGTTGCAGTATCCCACATCGCCCTTGCCGGCTGTAGCGTGTATGTCGATACCGAGGCGCCCAACGGAGGATTTTCCTTCGAGGAAAGGAACATGCCGGTGCGTTTCGGTGTATTCTTCCGTCACTCCGAGATAGAGGGTGTTGGGTTCGATCACAAGCCCTTCGGGCGGGATGATGATGTCCTCCGTTTCGTTGTGCATGCGGGCATCCAAAACCCTGTTTTTATACACTTTCAGCCAGCGGCTGAGGTGTACGTCATAGCTGTTGGTACCGAGAAATTGCCTGTCAAAAGGCTCAATCAGGATATTGCCTTTTTCGATTTCTTCGAGGATGCGCTTGTCGGAAAGAATCATGGAATTTTTATTTGAAGGAAACAAAGGTAAAATATCTGCGCCAGTGTGGCTGCGCTCAGAAGCTGTCAATTTGCCATGCAATGACCTGGCGGTCGTCTCCCGCGCTGTAGAGCAGCCCGCTGTGCGACTCGTAGTGCAGGGCATTGACCGAGTGCCGGTGCCCGCCCTCGCGCTCCGCTTGAATCACTTTGAGCAATTGAAAATTATCGAGCGACCATATCCTCACTTCCTTGTCGCGGCCGGCCGATGCCAGCAGCTCTTCACCGGGTCCCGCGGCCAGATCGTTGATGGTAAGGCGGTGGGCCGGAATGGCATGCAAGGGCTCAAAGGCAGCGCCTGCATCCCAGAAACGAAGTACCGCATCACGTCCACCGCTGACCAGCCACTGACGGCCCGGAAGCCATAAAAGACAAAAAACCGAATGCTCGTGGGCTTTCCAGCGATGCTTCAGCGCGAGGGTTTCGGCATCCAGCACATAGATATGCCGGTCGCTGGAAGCAAGAAAGATTTCCGAACGTTCGGGCACGGGCAGTATTTCTCTGATGGATTGCCCGGCCAGGGCTCTTTTCCCGTGCAGTTTGCCCGTCACTTTGTCCCAGGCATAAAGGAAGCCACCGGCTGTGCCTGCCAGAATCCGGGGCCCGCCTTCGGCCAGGCTGAAGACGCTGCGCCCCCCGGTGGCCAGCGTCAGGGCAGGGCGCCCGCCTGCCCAATCGAGTAGCAATACGTCTCCCTTCATCCGCCCGGCCAGCAGGCGATGGCCGTCATGCATCATCAGGGCCGAAAAGAGCTGCGAGCCCGCTTCGGCCACCCGCAGTCCTTCATCGCCTCGCGCTGCCTCCCACTCTACGATATGCCCGTCTGCACCGGCTGCGATCACCGTTCCCGGCTTGCGTCCGGCCGTCAGTGCATAAATGGCTGCCTCGTGTCCGCTAAAGTGACTTACTTTTTTTACTTTCAGTTTCATTATTCACGCTTTAAAGCAAACGGCCCTTGTCTATCGTCACACTTCTTACTCTTCCGGGCAAAACTAAACTAGGGATATGGCATATCGAAGAAGCGGCCGGTGAACTCGAAAAAAAACTGCAGCTCAGCGCACAGGAAAAAGCCCTTC
>JALSIH010000154.1 GCA_026981615.1 Chitinophagales bacterium | reverse complement strand
TTCTATTGCTGAGTTTTATTCAGCTTCATAAATCGTCAGGGCTTCTAAAAAAAGTAAAAGAAGCAATAAGAGAGATAAAAAGCACCAAACGTGCCGTCCCTCCGGGCCTCCCGGTCCCGGGCATTTTTCTTTGCGTTATCAGCGCAATTGGAAAGCTTCTTTTGAAATTTAAAGCCGTTGATCTGCGCACCCTGCGTGAAATGTCTTTTTCTTTTTCCTCACAGATTTCGCAGAGCGCTTCGCCATACCGGAGCTGCCGACTCTTCTGCATTCCAACTCCTTAACTTCTTCACTTTTTAAATTCCTCAAGCACCGGTTGTAAATCACTACAGGTAAGTTTAGCTTCTCCCTGACTTCATAGCTTTTTCCTACGTTTTTCTTTTTGCCCAAGTCTATGTATAGAAATTTTAAAGCCGCAATTACCGGTTAAGAAAGAAAGGGAAAATCAATTTAATGTAAGAAATTTGATTATTTGACCTTTGTGATCAATAGAATTGTTGTATATTGTTGATTTCATAATTAAAGTCAATTGATATGACACACACACACACACACACACAGCTTCCGCCCGGAGAAGCATTAAGCAAAAAGTTTATTTGCCGGTTCTTTTCTTATTAGCAGTCAATTTATTTATGTCTTGTAGCAATGAAAGAATCCGAGATGAAATTGCAAACGGCACTAAAATCGGAGAGGCCCGTAAGACGGATCCCGGGCAGCTATCTCCCGATTCCCTGGGTCTGACTCCTTATCTTGAGTCAGAAAGTACTTTGCCACCAATCTATACAAACGGAATAAGCGTGAGCAGCGGTGTACTGTACATACCGGATATGCTGACTTTCGATACCCTGATTGCCAGCCTGATGAACCACAATGACTCGGTACTTAATGTCTGGGAGGACGGACTTGGATTTACTTCCCTCAGAAGAGCAAACTATAACCTGGAGCAGGATGAGACAGTGGATGACCTGCTCCTATCGATGACCCGCATACCGGACATAAGTTTCGAAACGGTCTTAAATACTGAAAACAAGATTAGAATTGAAGATACCTTATATCAGGTGGATATTCTCAACAGCAAAGTATATACAATTAACCTTAACAACTCTGAAAGAGATACCCTTGACTTTGCCAGGTCTTCATCGTCATGTGTCGAGTGCAATTACGGAAAAGTTACCTATTGTGACGAATTGCAAAATGACGGCAGCAAAGTGGAAGGTAAGAAATGGAATCAGTTTTACGGTTTTTATATGTCATTCGGAACCCGCAGCACTTTTTATAAGAAGAACAGCAATGGCAAATGGAAACGAACGAAAGCGGATGAAATATTTCTCTGGTTGGATCACTACAATGATACAAGGTGGAATTACAGATGGATAGTTGACGGCACTTGTCCGAATGTGCCGTGGAACTACATCCCTAGCAATGAGACGAAGAGATTTAAAAAGAGAGAGAATGCAAAAACCGTGGCCCGAACTTTTCAATTCTTTGCGGGTTCTGGTATAAAAGATGCTATGATGAGATATCAAGAGTTTTGTGTGAATAAATTCGGAAGGGTTCACCACTGGACGGTTAATTTTTATGATGATTGTCACAATGAAAACTGGTAATATGATTTTGCGCAAAGGAATAATTGTATTTTGCCTTTTCTTTCTGTTCTCATTTGCTGTCCGGGCACAATACTTTAAAAACAGGGTGACCTTGGCCGATTCGGTGGTAAATGTGAGTACGCTGAAGCTTGGCACGCCCTTGTTTTACATAAGCTACGAGCTCAATTACTACAAGAATTTTTCGGCAGAGCTAAGCGTAGGGACTCCGGTTATGTTTCAGAGTGGCATTTATGGAACATACATATACCTCCCGGTTGACTTATTGGTGATTATGAGGTGGTATTATAACCGGCCGAGGCGCCTGAGAAAAGGAAAGGATGTGGCCTACAATGCGGGCAATTTCTTCTCCCTGGGGAAAGCTTTCGGTCTTTTTGATGGCGGCATAGTCAGTGGTGGTCTTACTAACGGCACGGTTGAAAATATCGTAGTAGGTAGTTTTTCGTACGGCATGAGACGCAATCTTGGAAAGAAAAAGTATTTCAGTTATGTGCTTGGAATTTCAGGCCATATGAGTTACCGGCCATTTGACGGGGAAACCTGGCGGGATTCAAGACCCGGGCTAAGACCGTTCTTCGGAATTGAGTTCAATATTTGGTAATATTCATAACATCCTAGGAAGCCCTTCCGCTTGTGGCGGAGGGGCTTTTTTATTTTATCGTACCGCTGAGCGCTTTGCCATGCCGGAGCTGCCGACTCTCCCTCCCATTTTCCAATTCTTTAACTTCTCGACTCCCAACCACCAACCACCAACCACCAACCACCAATCACCAATCACCAAGCACCAGTCACCCAAGCTGCCGCCTCACCGGGGAGACAAAAAAAGCAGCGTTCCCTGAAGAGCGCTGCTTTCTTGTTCTTTTTTGCCGGCTTTCAGTTCATGTATTTGCCCGAGTCAAAATCTTTTTGAAACTGGTCCCACGGGGTTTTCGTGTAGTGTTCTTCTCCGAAATACACGAGCATGGCCAGCATGGTTTTTACATCCTTATATCCGGGCACCACCTGCAACTTGGCCAGGTCTTCGTTGAGAAAGACATAGCTGGGATATCCCCGTATGCCGAAAGCCCGTGTCAACTCGTTGATGCCCCGCCTGCCACCGGCCACCCATTTGTATTCCCGGTCGCCAAACTGAACGGTTTCTTTCGACTCGGCATCAAATTTCACGGCATAGTAGTTTTCATTGATGTATTTTACAATGACCGGATCGCTGAAGGTGGTCTTGTCCATTTTCTTGCACCAGCCGCACCATTCGGTGTAGGTGTCGATGATGATTTTTCTTTTCTTCTTCGGCCAGTCTTTGCTCTGTGCCAGGTCGTTCAGTTCCTGCATGCTGATCCAGTTGATTTTTTCACCGGGGCTTTTTTGTGATCGGCTCTCCGGGCTTCGAAGCATGAAGGAACTGGCGAAGAGAAGGAGCAGGAGAAAGGCGGGAATTGCGAATTTTTTCATTTTTTCTTAATTGTTTTGATGAAACCGTGACGGAGCAAAAATAGTGCCGAGAAGCGGGAAATCGAAATCCTTGCTGTCGGATGAGGGACAATTTCGTTTTGGTGCTTCCGTGGAGAGCTCTTGGTCAGGTTTGTATAGCCCCTACATTGAAGCGTTTTTTTATGGGGGCATGGTCGGCTGCACGGATTCCTTCGGAGATGATCTGTCTTGTATCTGCCGGATCGATGATATTGTCAACCCAGAGGCGGGCGGCTGCATAGAGCGGGGTCGTCTGCTCGTCATAGCTTTTTTGTATGCGTTCGAGCAGTTCTTTCTCCACTTCGGGTGTAATCTTTTTGCCCTGTTTTTTGAGCGATGACACCTGAATCTGTAGAAGGGTTTTTCCGGCCTGTTCTCCGCCCATCACGGCTATTTTGGCATAGGGCCAGGCAAAGATCAGCCGCGGGTCGTAGGCTTTGCCGCACATGGCATAGTTGCCCGCTCCGTAGGAGTTTCCTGTGATAAAAGTAAATTTCGGCACCACCGAATTGGCCACGGCATTGACGAGCTTGGCCCCGTCTTTTATGATGCCTCCGTGTTCGGAGCGGCTGCCGACCATAAAACCGGTGACATCCTGCAGAAAGACCAGCGGAATTTTTTTCTGATTGCAGACCATGATGAAGCGGGCCGCTTTGTCGGCCGAGTCGGAGTAGATGACGCCACCGATCTGCATCTCTCCCGTCCGTGTTTTTATGATTTTTCGCTGGTTGGCTACGATGCCCACACTCCAGCCGTCAATGCGCGCATAGGCACAGACGATGCTTTTGCCGTAGCCGGCCTTGTATTCCGTAAATTCGGAATCATCGACCAGGCAGCGGAGGATATCTTTCACATCATACGGTTTGCTGTTGCCGGGAGCCTGTACTTTATAAATATCACGAGGTCCGCATTTTGGCGGACGGGGCGTTTCGCGGTTGAATCCCGCCTTTTCGAATGACCCCATCTGCTCTATCAGTTTGCGCACGGTTTGCAGGCAGGTCTCGTCATCGGGCATTTTATAGTCCGTAATGCCCGAAATCTCCGACTGGGTAGTGGCTCCGCCCAGGGTTTCGGCATCCACGTCTTCGCCTATGGCGGCTTTTACGAGGAAGGGGCCCGCCAGAAAGATGGAGCCGGTTCCGTCCACGATCAATGCTTCATCGCTCATGATGGGCAGGTAGGCCCCACCGGCCACACAACTACCCATGATGGCCGCTATCTGCGGGATGCCTTCGGACGACATCACCGCATTGTTGCGGAATATGCGGCCAAAGTGCTCCTTGTCGGGGAATATTTCGTTTTGCATCGGGAGGAAGACCCCGGCACTGTCCACAAGATAAATGATGGGAAGGCGGTTTTCCATGGCAATTTCCTGGGCACGGAGGTTCAGTTTGCCGGTAATCGGGAACCAGGCCCCGGCTTTGACGGTGGCATCGTTGGCCACAATCATGCACTGGCGTCCGCTGACCGTAGCGATGCCTGCAATCACACCTCCCGAGGGGCAGCCTCCGTACTCTTCGTACATGCCGTAGCCGGCAAATTCCCCGATCTCCGTCCAGGGGCTTTGCTCGTCCATCAGGAAGCGCACCCGCTCGCGGGCCGTCATCTTGCCTTTGGCATGCTGTTTTGCAATGTTTTTTTCTCCACCGCCTTTGTGGACTTCCATTCGCAGTTGCTTCAGTTTGCCCAGTTCGAGCAGCATGGCATCTTCGTTCCGGTTGCGTGTCAGTTCCTCTTTTTTCATATTTTTTATTTCGCTCAGCAAATTTAGGAGATTTGCCCCGGGCTTTTCAAGCAACTTTATGCCGAAAGCACCGCTTTCAGGGTGTATATTTGCACGCTGTGAGAAAAAGGGCCCTTCCGGCCCTTGAAAAAAGCAGGATAAAAGCAGCAAGAACAGAAGATTATGGCATTACAAGCAGGAATTGTCGGGCTGCCCAATGTGGGCAAATCGACCCTATTCAACGCCCTCACCAGCGGCAAGGCCCAGTCGGCCAACTTCCCCTTTTGTACCATCGAGCCCAATGTGGGCATCATCAGTGTGCCCGATGAACGCCTCGATGCCCTGGCCAAAATTTGGGAACCCGGCAACGTCATCCCTACGGCCATTGAGATAGTGGACATTGCCGGCCTCGTGAAAGGAGCCAGCAAGGGGGAGGGGCTGGGAAACCAGTTTCTGGGAAATATCCGCGATGTGGATGCGGTCATTCATGTGGTACGCTGCTTCGAAGACCCCAATGTCGTTCATGTGGACGGCTCGGTGGATCCGGTGCGCGACAAGGAGATTATCGACATGGAACTGCTCTTCAAAGACCTCGAGACGGTGGAGAAACGCATCGAAAAGCAATCGAAGCTGGCAAAAAGCGGTGACAAGGAGATGATGCGTATCGTAGAGGAACTGAAGCGTCTCAAGAGCCACCTCGAGGCAGGCCGCCCGGCCCGTTCCTTTGCCCGTGACGAGGATGAGAAAGAGAGACTCCGCGAGCTGCACCTTCTGACCAATAAGCCCATCCTCTACCTCGCCAATGTGGAAGAATCGGCAGCCGGCAGCGGCAATGCCCATGTAGAAAAACTGAAAAAAGCCATCGAAGGCGAGCAGGCCGAACTGCTGATCGTAAGTGCGGCCATCGAAGCCGAGATTGCCGAACTGGATACGGAAGAGGAACGCAAAGAATTTCTGGCCATGATGGGCCTCGAAGAGCCCGGCCTCCACCGGCTCATCAGATCCACTTACCGCCTCCTCGATTTGATTACCTTTTTCACGGCCGGAGAAAAGGAAGTGCGGGCCTGGACGGTAAGAAGAGGCGCCAAAGCCCCTGAAGCGGCCGGTGTCATCCACAGCGATTTTCAAAAGGGTTTCATCCGGGCCGAAGTGATCGGCTTCGAAGATTATATTCGCTACGGCTCCGAAGCTGCCGCCAAAGAGGCGGGCCGCATGCGCCTCGAAGGCAAGGAGTATGTGGTGGAGGATGGCGATGTGATGCACTTTCGTTTTAATGTCTGATTTTCTGCCGAAAAATGAAAACAAGAGGGATGGTGCTGCTATTCGGGTTGAGTACAATCGTCAAAGTACTGTCATCAATGAGATTGCATTGTTCGTCCGGATATTTGGAAGTAATTTTAAAACGGGCGTGATTCCGGTATGATGCGATTAGATATCCATGCAGGCAATAAAGACACCCATATGAAATGGGGACAGGAGCGTTCTGTTCTGTTCTGTTCTGTTCTGTTCTGTTCTGTTCCTGTTTTCCGCCAATAGCAGCAATCCGGAAATATATATCTGGTAAAATCCTGGCGGCTGCCGGCCCGCATGCTTCAGGGCCAAGTCCGCTTGAACAGGAAACGTTTTGCCGCAGGCTTCGGATTACTTCGCTAAAAGCAAAATTGCGATGATCCTCTATTCCGGTCAGGCCTTGCTTGCTGTTTCGGGCATTTCTCTGCTCGTTTTTCTGAGTGTCTATCTCCATTTTGTAAAAGGAAAGCATAGCGCAGCAATTCTTCTTCTCCTTCTTTCGGGCTTCCTGCTCCGGCTCCTGATGGCAGCCATAGACCCTTACCTGCACGACTGGGACGAGCGTTTTCATGCCCTTGTGGCGAAAAATATGATCCGGCATCCCTTTCTGCCCATGATGCGGACCGATCCCGTCTTTCCTTACCGCATGGAAGACTGGTGCTGCAATCACATCTGGCTGCACAAGCAACCCTTGTTTCTCTGGCAAATGGCGCTTTCCATGAAAATCTTCGGTGTCAACGAAGTGAGCATGCGCCTGCCTTCGGTGTTGATGGGCACGCTTTCCGTTTATTTCATCTACGACATGGCTCTGAAATGGCTGAAAAACCGCAATATCGCTTTTTTGGCGGCCTTGCTTTTTGCTGTTTCCTACTATCAGCTCGAGCTGACATCCGGGCGTTTTTCCCTCGATCAGAATGATGTGGCCTTTGCCTTTTACATGACGGCATCGTTCTGGGCTTTTACCCGCTACTTGCAGGCTTCCTCCCGCCTGAAATGGGCAGTGCTGACGGGAGTTTTTGTGGGGGCGGCCGTCCTTGTCAAGTGGCTGACGGGCATCCTGGTCTTCGGAGGATGGGGGCTCTACCTCCTGCTTGCCATCAGGGAAGGCCCTAAATGGAAGGACTGGAGGGATCTCGGGATTTCGCTGCTGACAAGTGTCTTTGTTTTTCTGCCCTGGCAGCTCTATATCATGTACCGCTTTCCGCAGGAAAGTGCGCTCACCTTTGAATACAACAGGCGCCATATCTTCGAAGTACTGGAAGGGCATCAGGGCAGCGCCTGGTATCATCTGGCTCAAATGCCGGCCATCTACGGCCGCTTCTTTCTGCTCTTTATTCCCATTGGGATCTATTGCGTTTTGAGGGCAAAGCAGGTCAATAAAAAACTGTCGATTGCTTTCCTGGCCATGATTGCCGTCATTTATTTCTTCTTTTCTGTGATCGTTCAGACCAAGATGCCCTCATTTGCCTTTCCGGTCAATGCACTGATCTGGATCATTATTGCAGCCGGCATCATGGCCCTTATCGAAAGAATACAGTGGAAAGCATTTTTGCGCCTGCGCTATCTGCTCTTCTTTCTTCTCGCCATTTATGCGCTGAAACCCTGGCAGATCATTTCGTACCGCTCGGTAAACAATGCAGAGCGGAATAAGAAAATCCACAATACCCGGATTTACAAATCTTTGGACCTCTCGGGAGATTTGAAGGGGCGCGTTATACTGAACTGCAAGAGTTTTGAAGAAAATGAACTCATGTTTTACCGGGATGTCAATGCCTATGCCTGGTATCCGGCCGAAAAAGAACTCGACCGTGCAAAAGCCCGGGGCTACAGATTTGCAGCTTTTGCCAATCACGGCAACTATCGCCTGCCCGCTTATATTTCCGAGGATGAAGACATTCTGATCATTGACAATGATCTGCAATAGAGAGCTTTCTCCAACGGATCTGCCGGGCCGGGAGCCAATGCTTATCGCTCGAGGAGGAAGCGCAGGATTTTCATCTTCCAGGCTTTGTAGGGCGGATATTTCAGCGGCACTTCGAAGCGAAATCCTTTGTAAAGAATGCTTTTGAAATGTGTAAAAGCGGCAAATCCCGCATAACCGTGATAGGCACCCATGCCGCTGCTGCCCACACCGCCAAAGGGAAGACGGGTGTTGGCCATGTGCATCATCGATTCGTTGACGGCACCGCCACCGAAAGAGAGGGTATGCAGGACTTTTTCTATTTTCCCGCGATGGCGGCCGTAGACGTAGCAGGAGAGGGGCTTCGGCATTTCTTTCAGTTTTTCGAGCACTTCGTCCAGATCGTCAAACGCCAGCACCGGAAGTACGGGGCCGAACAATTCCTCCTGCATCACCGGATCGTCAAATGAAACATTGCGGAGCACCGTTGGATCGATGATGCGGGAGGAGGAACGGGCCTGCCCTCCGCAGTAGAGCTTTTCGCGGTCGAGGAGGGCCTTGAGGCGCTCGAAATGCCGGGCATTTACAATCTGCACATAGTTGTCACGCAGACCATCCTGCTGCGGATGATGCTTCTCTATCTCTTTACGAAGGGCCTCAAGCAGGGCTTCTTTGACCGGGCGTTCTACCAGCAGAAAGTCGGGCGCCACACAGCTCTGTCCGGCATTCAGAAACTTAGCCCAAACGATGCGCCTGGCTGCGACTTTCAGATCGGCATCGGCCAACACAATGGTGGGGCTCTTGCCGCCCAGTTCGAGGATGACCGGTGTCAGGTGCCGCGCTGCGGCTTCATAAATGATGCGCCCCACGCGCGTACTGCCCGTAAAGAATATCTTGTCGAAACGGTGCCGGAGCAGGGCCTGTGTAGTCTCCGGGCCGCCCTCGGTCACATGGAAATAAGCGGAATCAAAGTTTGAATTAATCAGGCGGGCCATGGCGGCCGAACTTTCCGGAGCCGCTTCGCCGGGCTTGACAATCACACAGTTGCCCGCAGCAAGGGCGGCAATGGCCGGCAAGAGCGAAAGCTGGAAGGGATAATTCCACGTGCCGATGACCAGTACCGCGCCCAGGGGCTCCGGGTAGATAAAACTGCGGCCCGGGAGGTTGGCAACGTTGGTCGGCACGCGCTTCCTGCGGCTCCAGCGCTTTAGCTTGCGGATGAAAAGATTTAAATCGTGGTAAAGAAAAGAAAACTCGGTGAGGTAGGTCTCGGGAGCCGACTTGCCGAAATCCCGGTACAGCGCTTCGCTGAGCTGTGCCTCGTGCTCGCGCAGCAAAGAAAGAAGCTTTTTCAATGCGGCCACCCGGAAATCCGGGTTTTTGCTTTTGCCGCTGCTAAAAAAGCTACGCTGCAATTCGATGAGTCTCTCGTATTCCATCGGCATAATTTAAAAAATGCCCGTCAATTTTTTACTTGCGAAATGAAAAGCCGCGTAAAAAGAAGCGGATGAAGTAACTGCCTGCGCAATGTTTTATGCGAAAAAGGTTTTTGCTTTTTGTTTTTTTCGATCTGCGTTTTACCATGCCGGAGCTGCCGGCTCTCCATTTTTTCATCTCATTAACTCCTCCTCTTCTCAACTTTTAAACTCCTAAGCATCAGGTACCGGACAGAGAAAGATGATTTGGAATGAGCGGTTGCCGGAATGGCCGGAGCAGAACGAGCGGATGAACTGTAAATACTTCCGGTTACTATACTTTGTTTTATGTACTTTTCAGATCAAAAAAGGGATATAAGGGCATTGATGCTGATTTTACAAGTCAATGAGGGCCTTTGAAAATCGGAAATAAGCCCTATTTTTAGAGGCCCACGGGGTTTCTGTGCAGACTCCGGCTGACGGCCAGGCTAAAAACGGCTGCATACGAAGTATGGAAGAAGCAATAAAAATATCACGTATTCTCAGCAAAACAAGCTATCAGCCAAACGATGATTGTTATGCCGTTATCTGGACTCAAAAGGAAGTGGAGGGAATAGAAATAAATAGAACTCTTTATAAGAACGTGTCAAATGCCGTCTTTTTCTTAAACCCTACGTTTAATTGGAAAATCCTAAAAAAGGATACTTCCACATCATCAGGATACGTGCTGTTAATCCCAAAACAAGTGTTAAATCACCCCACTTTTAAAAACCTCCACATTACCGAAGTTCGTCTTTTTAGTGCCCATGAAATACCCAAAATAAACCTTTCTCCGGGTATAGAGACCCGCATACAATCTATTCTTGAGATGCTTGACGAACTGCTTAGCACCAACCTGAAACACCGGGAAGAAGCCATCCTTGCCCTGCTCAAAACCTTTTTTATTTACTGTGACGGAAAGTGCAATATCAAATCGCTCATCACCGACAACAATGCAAAGTCGACTTTGGTGTATAAATTCAAAAAAAGCATTAACCGGCACATAACGCAATATCACGAAGTTGGATATTATGCCAAGCTCCTCAATGTATCGGGCAAATACTTAAATGAATGCGTAAACGGTGTGTTGGGTGTAAAGGCCAAGTACCTTATCGATGAACAACTGATTATGCGTTCCCGCCATGACTTGAAATTCACGGACAAAAGCATCAAAGAAGTAGGGTATGAGTTGGGTTTTTCTTCTCCCGATTATTTCAGCTATTTTATCAAAAAACATACGGGCTACAGTCCTTCGCAGCTACGCAAGAGTTGACTTCCCCGAAATTCTATAGGATAACTGTATTTTTCACAAGTTCCTAAGCTTAATCCACCAATAGTTTTGTCCAAACAATAATTGAGTCAGTTATGGACAGAAAAAACTTTATACAAAAATCGGGACTGGGCCTTTTATTTGCTTTGGTTCCGGGAATGGCCGGCAGCAAGGTACTGTTTGAAAATACAGAAACTGCGGGTAAGCTCAACCCTAAAATTATTAAGGACCGGGAGGGAGAAGTCCTGAATGTTATTGGTGATGTACAAACCCACAAGCTGGTAGGTGCCGAAACGAATAATCAAATCGTGGAATGGGTGGATAATGTAGAACCGGGTGTTGGCATTCCTCCGCATGTCCACACCAGGGAAGACGAGATTTTCAGGGTGATTAAAGGGAAGGTTGAAATCACGGTAGATGGCAAAACGAGCGTTTTAGAAGCCGGAGATACCGCTTTTGCTCCCAAGAATGTGCCCCATTCCTGGAAAGTGGTGGGAACAGAAAAAGCAAAGATGATAACGAGTGCTTTCCCTGCCGGGATTGAAATAATGTTTAAAGAATTGGCCGCGTTGCCTCCCGGACCGCCCGATTTTGAGAAGGTGGCGGAAATCTGCGGAAATTACGGAATCTCATTTTTGAAATAATTATAAACTTAAATAATATTTATCATGAATAAATTCATTTTACTGCTCTCAATACTTGTATTTACCGTGTCTGCTTGCAACAAAGATAATAAGGCAGTATTGGAGGATTGGGAGTTAGAAGTAGATCAGGTAAAAGCGGCAATGGAAAAATATGTTGATTTTAATGTGGCTGTTAGCGAAGGATGGATAGATGTATCCGGTTATGTGCCGAATATGGGGCATCATTATTTAAACCCCGCTTATTCGGATGGTCTTTTTGAATTGGAAAAACCGGAAGTTATTTTATACTTACCGGATGACAATGGTGTGATGCAAATGGTGGCTGTTGAATATTCAATAATTCCGGATGATCCGCAAAATCCGGGTAATCCTCCGGAAGGATTTACGGGAGATGTAGATGAATGGCATTTCAACGAGCAATTGAAGCAATGGCAATTGCATGTATGGACCAAATTAGAAAATCCGGACGGAATATTTGCATCTTTTAATCCTGACATAGGAGACTAATTAAATGTAATATATTTGCCCGAGAACAATATGAACGGTTGAGACAATCGGAGACAATCGAACCCGAATAAGCATGAAAAAAGTTGTGTTAATCGGTGCCTGAGGCAAAATTGAAAAAAGTGTTCATCAAAACATTGGAGGGGTTAAATACTAAGATGTGATATGCACGTCACGAAATTTTGCCTCAGCCAGTGACGCGGATCAAGAAAAAATAATCATTGCCAATTTTTTTTGACGAAAAAGTGTCCGGTGCCGTACCTTGTTCAGCTTATAGAATTGGAGTACCCAATTCCGTTCGACTTTATAGTCGGTAGGGGCTAAGTAGTTTCCATTGAACCGGAAATCATTTTACATACTTGGATGTTTTTTCTCCCGTTATCCGTTTGCTACTATGACCGGGATTCCGGAATTTTTGCTTGGTACCCTGGCTAAAGTCATGAGGTTTGCCACGTTTTTTCTTAGGTGTTATGAGAAAAAACATTTGAATAGACTTCTTTGAGGAGAAGTTTCCATAAAACAGGATTGATTGACCGTTACATGGACTCCTTAGATGAAAGGCTTATCGAGAATTATGTAAGTGCCGGAATGAGTGATGATCGGGACGGGTATGAAAAATATAGTATTATGATTCTGTATCGGGAGAAGGATGGCGAGCTTCTTGGTGCAAGGCCTGCATAATTGACTGCGAAACCTTGTGTCCGATATTTACGGTCATTCAAAGGACATAGTTCTTCTCGCAATGCCAATAAGGTTGAAAATTAATATGCCGCTATTGCGTGTTTTCTTCGTTATGAAACGCTCAATTCCTCGTATATTCGCCGGTGTAAATGAAATCAGCGTTTAAAAATAGAGATTCAGTTAACATTATTAAGGCTTTTAAGGCAAAAATGCTATGCATGAAAGCAAAAATTATACTGTTAATTGTTTTGGGAGTGTTTTCAACCCGGGCAGAAGCCACTTCCATCTCTGCTTCTTCATTTGGCTGGAACGGGACTGATGACACACAGTCATTGCATGATGCTTTTGAAGCGAATGTAGATACACTATATCTCGGCTTACAAGAAGTTGATTGGATTTCCGGCCCTTTGACCTTTGACATTCCTGTTTGTTCATTTGTAAAGTTGCCCCATACCCGATAAGGGAAACCGCAGAACAGTTAATAAATGAGAGAAGTCCGTTGTATAAATGTGCATCATATGCACCCTCCAAAGCTCGAATTTTAACGCCCCTTTCAAAGATCACTACTTTGTTGTTCACTGGAATGCATTGACCTGAATGATGGTAGCGAATGG
>JALSIH010000153.1 GCA_026981615.1 Chitinophagales bacterium | reverse complement strand
CAAGCCATGTACGGGCGCAACGGAGAAGCTCCGTTGCCGGTGCTGGCAGCCGCCACTCCGGCCGATGCTTTCGATACCGTTTACGAGGCCTGCCGCATTGCCATCGAGCATATGACACCCGTGGTCTTCCTCAGTGACGGGTACATCGCCAACGGCTCCGAACCCTGGCGCTATCCGCGGGCCGGTGAGCTGCCGCCCATCCGGGTACACTTTGCCCGTCCCTCTGACTTCGAAGGGCCATTCCACCCTTATGTCCGCAATGAAAAGCTGGTGCGCCCGTGGGCCGTGCCGGGTACTGCCGGTCTGGAACACCGCCTGGGCGGGCTTGAAAAAGAAGACATCACGGGCAATGTGTCTTACGACCCCGAAAACCATGAGAAGATGGTCAAAATCAGAGCGGAGAAGGTAGCCCGTATCGCAGCACAGATTCCGAATCAAAAAGTGGATTCGGGGCCCGAGAGCGGCCGTCTCCTCATTATCGGCTGGGGCAGCACCTACGGAGCCATCCGTGCGGCCGTGCGCCAGCTTCACAATCAGGGCATCAAAGACATCGCCCATGTGCATCTTCGCTATATCAACCCTTTCCCTTCCAATCTCGGGGAAATCATTTCACAATTCGACACGGTGGCCGTACCGGAGATCAACAACGGACAGCTCGTGAAGATCATTCGCGATCGCTTTTGTATTGATGCCCGCCCGGTCAACAAAATCAAAGGGGTGCCCTTCGGCACGGAAGAACTGGCAGAAGCATTTTCCCGAATATTAAACGAAAACCATCCGACATGAGCAATTCCATCGCAGACGGAACCCTTCCGCTGAGCCCCAAAGACTTTCAAAGCGACCAGGATGTACGCTGGTGCCCGGGTTGCGGAGATTACTCCATACTCAAGCAGGTGCAAAAAATATTACCGGAAACCGGCATCCCCCGCGAAGATATTGTCATTATTTCGGGCATCGGGTGCTCCTCGCGCTTTCCGTATTATATGAATACCTACGGCATGCATTCCATCCACGGCCGGGCTCCGGCCTTCGCCTCCGGACTCAAAGCCGTCCGGCCCGAACTGAGCATATGGATGGTGACGGGTGATGGCGATGCACTATCTATCGGGGGCAACCACTTCATTCACCTCCTGCGCAGAAATTTCGATATCAACGTACTGCTCTTCAACAATCAGATATACGGACTGACCAAAGGGCAATACTCGCCCACTTCGGAACTAAGCAAGGTAACCAAATCCACGCCCTTCGGGTCGTTGGATCACCCCTTCAACCCCCCGGCTCTGGCATTGGGGGCAGATGCCACTTTTGTTGCCCGCTCGGTCGATCGCGACCCGGCCCATCTCCAGGCCATGCTGCGCAGAGCCCATGCCCACAAAGGCACTTCATTTTTAGAGATTTATCAAAATTGCAACATCTTCAATGACGGTGCTTTTGCCGCCTTTACCGATAAAAAAATAAAAGCCGACCATATACTGATGCTGGAGCAGGGCAAGCCCTTGATATTCGGAAAGGAATCGGACAAAGGCATACGCCTCAACGCTACGGTGCCAGAGATTGTATCGCTCAGCGAAGGGTACACGGCCGATGACCTCTGGATACACGATGAGCAGGATCTGGGCAAGGCACTGATCCTCAGCCGCTTCTTTATGGACCCGCGCGAGGGAGCCATGCCGCGCCCCTTTGGTGTATTTTATGAAAGCCAGCGCCCCTGCTACGAAGAGCTGCTCGAACAGCAAATGGAAGCCGTGCGCGAACGCCTCGGCCCGGGCAATCTGGATGCCCTGCTCGCAGGCCGAAAAACCTGGACGGTGGTGTAGAATGGCTTTCTATCTATGAGTCCGTAACATCCCTAAGGCTGCTATACAGCATACATTTCATTTATCGTTGTTCAATTTGCCAGGCTTTTTTATTATTGAGACCAAGCCATCTATATGTTCGAATAAGTGTGGTTTAATCGGGTTCCACATTGGGTCAAGAATGAAGTCTATCCCTTCTCGTCTTGCAAATTTAGATGCCGGGACAAAGTCGCTGTCACCGGAAACCAATATTATCTGCTCAACTTGCTTTTTCAAAGCCATTGAAGCAATATCTAACCCGATTTTTATATCTACTCTCTTTTGAGCAAAATCAAATTGAACATCACCCTCCGTCAAATTATCAATACTTAATTTTTTAGCCAGCAGCTCCTTGGTTTTTGAGGGTTTTATTATCCAACGTTTTCGATCTTCCAATACACCTATCCTAAGAGCTATCTTTCTTTTCTTTTTGAGTTCCTCTAAGAATTCTAACTTAAATTTATATTGCTCTGTTTTTGAGAAGTCAATTGATTTACCCGTTACCGGATTATGTTGCTTTTTATCATAGGGCAGGCAATCATAATAAAAAATTCGATAGAGGTCAAACGATTCGTTTTTAGCCTGTGTCAAATGTTTCAGGCACATTTCCCAAAGGTCATTTGCTGTTCTTACAGGGTCGAGAGTTTTAACCCTGTTGATTGAACGGTATCTTTTTAAGAAAAACCCTCCGTCTACCAAGATTGCAGTTCTTTTTTTCATACGTATAAAAATAAAAAAAGCTCCAAGGTCGGCATTCTCGCTATAATATAGAAAATTGAGAATACGTTGCTAAGAGCATTATATAACACAAACATACAAATATAATTTCAACGTTGCAAGATCATTCATTTAATCTGTCATTATGGGAGAACTACGCTACAGTGATGGTTGACTATCAATGAGGTTACAAGTTTTCACTTGAAGAAAGAGCGGCAAAAAGATGCTCGCGCTTGCGCAGGAGCGAGGGCGGCACAAGCATGCGATGGCGCTGCTCATTCCACCCATGGTAAACACGCGAAAGGAAGGGCCCGGCCACGGGAAGCACCATGGCAAGCGGTAGAATGCCCGAAGCCCAATACCCCGCGAAAAAGAAAAGGAGATAGTAAATCGGAAAAAAGAGCAGTTGGAAGCCGAATAGCAGAGAAGTATGGAAATGAGGATGAATGCGCATGGAACGCACGATGGCAAAAGGCAAAAAGCGGGGGATGCCGTTGATCAGCAGATCGGGGAGAATCAAAGGGGAGGTCAGCAAGACGGCAAGAGCGGCTTTCTTTCTGCCCTTGCGTGCCACGGCTGCTACATGCCGGTCGCGGAGGCCCCGCCTCTCGAGCTGTCCGAGGTAAAGTGAAAAGCACTGTTCCAGTCGTTTTTTCTTTTCGGCAGAAAAATGTCTGATCTCTGCGAGTTTTTCCATGGCCCAATCGAGGCGCTGCGAAAAGAGCGGCTTTGCCCCGTCCAGGCGCTTCAAATTGTAAAAACAGGGCAGTTCGTCTTCCGCATCCACGTTCCACATCAATGCTTTCAGCGATTCGGCAATGCGTGCCGTGATCAGGCGATAAATGTCTTCCGGATTTTTTTCATACGCTTCGCGAAAGTCGAGGATGCGGACGGGCGCAGCGTATCGCACAATCACATCGCTGTGCAGCGTGAAATAATCACTGAAGGAAAGTCCCACGGGGCAGATATAGAGCGGAGTTTTCCAATCGCACGCCTGCATAAACTGTATGGCAATGCGTGCCGTACCTTTCTTGAGGGGGAGCAGGTGATGGTCGATGCCCTTGTCTCCTTCGGGGGCGATAACAATGGCCCCGCCTTCCTTCAGGAAAGCGGTCACCGCACTGAAAACGGGCGCATTGGCCTCGATGGTATTGACCCCGTCCCGCTGCCGGTAAACGGGCAGCATTTTGAAGGAACGAAAAATGCGGTTGAGCAGGGAATTGCGAAACACATCGGAGCGGGTGAGGAAACCCGGCTGCCGCTTGTGAAACATGGCCACCAAAAGCGGATCGATGACGGCATTGCAGTGGTTCATGGTAAAAATGACCGGCCCCGCGGACGGAATATGCTCCGTACCATCTACTTCGATCCTCCGGTAAAAGCGCCTGAAAGCAAAAAAAATCAGGCGATGCAAGCCGGCATAGCGTTTTGAATTCTGCTTCATGGCTCAGTCTTGTATTTGCACCCTTCCGAACCTGTGATGAAAGAAGGCGGCAATGGCCACTCCGGAGATCAGATGCCAGATGCCCCACCAGGCGGCAATCATGGCCATTCCGCCCAGGCCCTGAAAAAATGTAAAAATAAGTACCAGTGCAAGGCCCGAGTTTTGTATTCCCGTTTCGATGGTGATGGCCTTGCGGTCGGGCAGGGGGAGTTTCATCCGGGAAGCTGCCATCCATCCGATGAGAAAAGCCAGTGCATTGTGAATGAGTACCAGGCCGAAGACCCGGTGGATGAATACGGTAAAAATCTCGTAGTTGTTGGCAAATGCAATGACGACAAAAGCGGCAAAGGTCAGCAATGAGAGCACACTGATCGGGCGCATGATTTTCCGGGTCAATGCCTCGAAGCGATGATTGAACCACATGCCGGCCACGAGGGGAATGCCCAGTATGAGCAGCACGGTAAAGATCATCTGCCCCGGCTCTATTGCTATTTCGGAGAGAAGCGCCCTTGTGGGAGGATAGAGGCTGCTGTAGAAAGTAAAATTGAGGGGGGTGAGAAAGATGGCCATGACGGTGGCAAAGGCCGTGAGGCCCACGGAGAGGGCAATATTGCCTCCGGCCAGCTTGCTCATAAAATTGCTGACATTGCCGCCCGGGCAGGCGGCTACGAGAATCATGCCCAGTGCAATGCTCGGCATGGGCTCGATGAGCCAGACAAGAAAAAAGGTGAAAGCCGGCAGCAGTACAAACTGAGCCACGATGCCGGTAATCAGTTTGCGGGGAGACTGGAGCAAAATTTTGAAGTGAACGGGCTTGAGATGAAGGGCTACCCCGAACATGATAAATGCCAGGCAAATGTTGAGAATCAGCTGACTTGAGCTGTCGAAGTTCAGTCGCACCCTATCCAGCGAGTCCAAAAAAATTGCCACACCCAATGTCATGAGTGTGGCAAGATAGTTTACCCGGAGCTTTTAAAAAAGTAAAATCGGCCGGCAGTTTATTTTGCTTCGCTGGCTGCTTCTTCCTTCTTCACACCGAGCACTTTTTCGATCACTTCCTCGAAGGTCGGCTTGGGCAATGCGCCCTGGGCCATCTGCGGCTGGCCCTCTTGCGGAATGAAAAGCAACGAAGGGATGGAACGAATGCCAAACATGGCAGCCAGTTCCTGCTCGGCCTCGGTATCTACTTTGAAGATTTCGATTTTGCCGTTGTATTCCTTTTCCAGCTCTTCCAGAACAGGCGCCACCATCTTGCACGGACCGCACCAGTCGGCATAAAAGTCAATAATGGCGGGCTTTTCACCTGCGTATTTCCATTCCTTGTTTTGCTCGTAGTCAAACACTTCTTTCCTGAAGCTTTCTTTCGTTAAATGTTTCATGTTAAAATTAAATTTAGATAATCACGACCGGCCCGGAGACCCGCCTTTGAAAATTTTCATCTAGAACCTGCACAAATGAATAAAGGTTCATATGAATAAAGAAATATGAAGATTTGCCGGTAAAAGGTCGGGCCGGGGACTAAGCAGACTTGATAGCCTTCTCGATGACCTTCAATTTTTCCTCTGCGATCAGCGCTTCCTGCCGGGCTTTTTCAATCTTTTTCTTTGCCTCGTCCAGCAAAGGCGAGCTGCCCGATGCCACCGTGAAAAAGGAAATATTGGTTTCGTATTGCCGGATCAGTTCGCGGGTCATGCGGAGCCGTTCTTTCAAAGCCCGTTGTTCGGCCCGCAGGTCATGGCTTCTTGATTGGCGTGCGCTGAGCATTCCTTCTATCTTGTTCTTATAGCGTGCCACGCGTTTCTCCTCTTCTTTCAGCCCCATCTTGTTGTAGGCTCCGTCAAGGGCCTTACGAAACAAGCGGTTCATCTCGTCCATTCTCTTCTTCGGGATGTGGCCGATGCTTTTCCAGCGCATGGTAAAGGTGCCCAGCCGTTCGAGGTCGGCTTTTTTGTCGCCAGCGGGTTCAAAAGATTCGATTTCCTTTATCAGGGCCTCTTTGGCCGCCAGGTTTTCTTTATAGCGCTCGTCAATGCCGGCAAAATATTTTTTCTTCCGTTCAAAAAAATCATCGCAGATGCCTCTGAACTCGGTCCAAAGCCGTTGTTCGTCTTTTCGTTCGGCCGGGCCGGCTTCTTTCCATGCGGCCTGCAATTTGATAATGGCCTCGGTGGCCGGCTTCCAGTCCTCGCTGTCTTTCCATTCCAGCGCCTTTCTTATGATTTCTTCTTTTTTCTCTTTGCTCCGGTTGCGCACATCACCTAGCTCCTTGAAGTAAGCCTTCTTGCGGTCGAAGAACTTGTTGCAGGCTGTGCGAAAGGCCTCCCATACTTCATCGTTTTGGGCTTGCGGAGCCCTGCCAATGCTGCGCCATTCGGCCTGCAATTTTTGAATTTCCCGGCTGTGCTTTGTCCATTTTTTGGGCGATTGCAGATTCAGTCCGCTTATTTCCTCTGCCTTCTTTACCAGCACTTTCTTTTTTTCCAGGTTTTCGATTTGTTTCTCCCTGAGTTGATCATAGTGCTGCCTCAGGTGTTCATAGACCTTGTGTGTGGCTTCCCGGAAAGCATCTCTCACTTCCTCCCATTTCTCCTGCGGCACGGGGCCGGCTTCTTCCCATTCCTCCTGGTACGATTTGACCATCATCTCCATCCGCTTGATTGACTTTTCCCCGGCCAGCGCTTTCATGTGCTCCACCAGCTTTTGCTTTTTCTCCAGGTTCTTCTGCAGGTCCAGCTCTTTCAGGCCCTTGATGATGCTCAGCGTATAGTTGAAGCGCTCCACCTCAAAGCTGTACTCGCTTTGCAGCTCGCGGTATTTTGATGCCGGCACATTGCCGATGTTCTTCCACTTTCGCTGCAGGGTCCGAAACTTATTGATGGCCTGCCCGATGTTCTGTTCCCCCGTGATGATCTCCCGCAGGCCTTCGATCACCTTTTTCTTTTCCTCGTAGTTTTTTTCTTCTTCCTCCCTGACATGGGCCTTGTATTTTTCCAGGCGATCATTAAAGATTCCCATCAGCTCTTTGAAGCGTCTCTCCATGACTTCCAGCTCTTCGGCAGTCATGACCGCAGGTTTTTCACTTTCAGTCGTGCTTTCTTCCTGCGCCTCTTCCGCTTCTTTTTCCGGGGCCGCGGATTCCATTTCTTTTTCTTTCACAGGTTCCGTCCTGCCGGCCTCTTTTTCATCCGCCCCTGCACCTCCCTGCACGGAAAGACTTTCAGCGGGCGCCTCCTCTCCGCTGCCCTCATGCAGTTCCTCTTCCGCTTCGAGATGCCGGTGGCGGGCTTCCTCAAGGGCCGCTCTTATCTGATCCTCAACATGATGCACCTCCTCAATGATCTCACTGATCGGCTTGTCTCTGAGCAATTCTTCCAGCTTTTTGATCAATTCCGCTTTCATTTTTTCTCCTGTCCCCTTTTCGGTATTTTTATTGGTGCTGCGAAATTACTAAATCCCTTGTTTTTCAATATTTTCAAAGCAGAAACTTCCAAAACCCGGAAGGGGTTCTCTTTCATGAAAAAACACCGCACACCGGGCCGCTTCCTCCGCATCATCGCGGGGCTTCTCTGCCTGCTTTCGGGGCTTTTCTCCGGGCAGGCAAGTGCCCAGCCGTACTTCAATTCATTTTATCCCGATGACAGCCTTGCAAAAAAGCTCGTCATACCTTTTAAAGCTACTCAAAACCTCATCCTTATCCCTCTTTTTCTCAATCATTCCGATACGCTCTGGTTTATTCTCGATTCCGGTGTGCGCAATACCATTCTCTTCCGCCTGCCGGCCCGCGATTCTCTGCAGCTGACCGGCAGCCGCGAACTGCAAATCGGAGGGCTGGGCATGGGCGCAAGCATAAAGGCCTTGCATACCTACGGGAACATTATTCAAATTCCCGGCATCACGGGCAGAAATCAGGATGTCCTGCTGGTGCGCGATACGACTTTCAAAATAAAAAACAGATTGGCCGTCAATGTCCACGGCATTATCGGATACGCCCTTTTCAAAGACTTTGTGGTGGAGATCGATTATCCCGGAAAACGGCTGAAACTCTACCGCCCGTCTGCCTTCAAATCAAAAGGCCGGGGCCGTGAGTTGAAGCTCGAATTGATCGACCAAAAGCCTTTCATTCAGGTGCCGGTCACTTTCTCCCGTGGCAAAAGCAGTCTCTACCGCTTGCTTCTGGACTCGGGGGCCGGATTTTCGGCAGCCCTCTTTATGAGCGAGCAGGAACGCAAAGCCATCGGCATTTCAGGCGTTTACGGCACCCTGGGCTATGGACTCAGCGGAGATATGAAAGGCCATCTCTCCAGAATTGAGGCCCTCCGGCTGGGACCCTATACCCTGCAAAATCCCATCATCGCCTTCCCCGACAGCCTGGCGGCAAGCAAAGACATCCTGCCGGAATACCACATCGGCATCATAGGCATGGACATCCTCAAGCGTTTTCAGCTAACCATCAGCTACCCGCATCAGAAAATCTGGCTGAAGAAGAATCGCATGTTTCGAGATCACTTTCTTTACAACTCCACCGGCATAGAAATAGAAAGGCCCTTCGAAGAACTGCCCCTTTATATGGTCAAGGAAGTCAGGGAAGGCTCCGTGGCGGCAGAGGCGGGCATGCTGGCCGGTGACCAGGTGCTGGAAGTCAACGGCAGGGATGCCAAAGAGATGGGACTCAGCGAACTGATTGCGCTCTTTTCCGGCAGGCCGCACAAGAAACTGAGAATCACCGTACTGCGAAACGGGGAGGAGCTCCGATTCCGTTTTCGCATCCCCGATGAACTCTGATGCCGCCTGCCTGTAAGATTATTTTTCAACCCTTGTAACTTTTACAACCCCAATACCGTAGAGAAACATGTAGCCATTAGCAAACCTAAAATTCACCCCGATGAAAAAGCTATTAATTATCTACATAGCACTCGTCTCCTATCAACTCCACCTATCTGCACAACAACTGACAGCCGGCCCCGTCATGGGGCTGAACTACAACTCCATCCAGATGGATGAATCCTTTGTGGTCAACGATATTAATTACACTTTCAAGACAAACGGTGGCGGGGCAGGCTTGATGGCCGGGGCCTTTGTAAACTTCAACTATCATAACTTCTTTACGGAGACAAGGCTCACCTTTGCCCAGGAACGCTCCACCGCACAGTTCTCCGGCCCGGATATGAGCCGCGAACAGGTCATTCACCTGAACAAAGTGTACCTGCCCGTAAAACTGGGCTACCGGATTAAAAACACATACAATGTATTTGGCGGATTGCAATGGAGCCACTACGTGGACGGGTCTATGGTGCCCTCCAATACGGCCCTCTATGTGGCCTACGACAACAGCGTGAGCACCAATAGTTTCGGCTTCTTTCTCGGCTTCGGGGTACAGATCAGCAAATTCAACCTGAACTTAAACTACAGCGGCAACTTCAACGAAGCCGGCATACAGGCCAACTACAGAAGACAAATCCTTCCCTTTAAAACAAGCGACCAGGTTTTCAACCTGACATTGAGCTACAACATCGTTGACCGTATTTTCAAAAAAGAAGACGAAAAAGAAGAAGAATTGCCCTTCGATCCGAAAGAAGTGCTGGTCACGGATGATTAGTTAAGCCATATTCTGAGTTTGGGTGAAACGGCAGGTCTGAAAAGGCCTGCTTTTTTTTGCAAAAAAAAGAGCGAGAAGCAATTCAGAACTGCTCCCCGCCCTTCGCCTGATTGACCACAATCGGTTAACCCTAAAACTATGAAACCCTATATCTTGCGTTTTTTGGTATTGATTCCCAGCATATCATACACCGGGTCCCAACCCAAAATACCTGTCAGAAAAAAGTATACACCTATAATCCAAAACAGCTTAATTTGAAGGAGCACGCCTAGAATCATGAAGACCATCAAAATGAGATATCGCACTACGATATCGACCATGTTCATGTTGTTTTCGAAGGCTTCTTTTCCTTTCATAGCGATACAAAGGAATGCAAGATTTACATCGATGGGGGTGATCTGTGTCAATTCAGCGGGTGATTTATGTCACCCTTTCGGCAAATAATGATCCGGCCGTGAAGCGCTTAAAATTCAGCCCCGAATAAAATAAATGGAGCGATCCCTGTAAATTAGCTCCATGCAAAAAATCTTTCTGCTTTTTCTGATTTTGGCAAGCCGCTTCGCTTCTGCACAAGAGAAACAATTAACCCTTCAGGCCATTACCGGAAACAGCGGGCTCTATCCCAAACGTCCTGCTCAACTGCAATGGACAGACAGCAGGCATTTCTCCTACATCGACAGCAGCGGAGAAAAGCTTTACAGCGTTTTGGCAAAAAAGAGCGAAAAAAGCCTGCTGCTTGCGCTTCCTTCTCTCAAAAAAATGATTCCCGATTCGCTGCGTACGCTGACGCGCTTTCCGGAGCTCCACTGGCGCGATGCGGGCAGTTTCTCTTTCCTGCACGATGGCTATCTCTTTACTTTTCGTAAGGGAACGGACACCCTGCGCTGGGAGGCCCGCTATGACAAAGAAGCTCAGGCCAAGGAGCTATCAGAAAAAAATCACCTGGCTTTTGTCAAAGACTACAATCTTTACATCTGGAAGAACCGGGCAAAGCAAGCCGTTGCCGTGAGCCATGACGGCAGCCGCGAACTGCAATACGGCCTGGCGGCCAGCCGATTCGAATTTGGCATCCGAAAAGGCCTCTTCTGGTCACCCGATGGCAGCAAACTTGCCTTTTACCGGGTAGATCAATCGCATGTAAGCGATTATCCGCTTACGGATTACCATGAAGTGCCGGCAGCGAATACTCCCGTAAAATATCCGATGAACGGGGACAGCAGCGAGCACGTGGAAATCGGGGTTTATGACGTGAACAGCGATCGCCTGGTTTATCTGGAAACGCGCGGGCCCTATGACCAATACTTGACCAATATCACCTGGAGCCCGGGAGGCAACTACCTCTATGTGGCGGTGGTCAACCGCGAGCAAAACGAAATGCAGTTGCAGCAATTCGATGCACGCAGCGGCATTTTTATCAAAACCCTCTTTACGGAGAAAAATGAAAAATATGTAGAACCCGAGCACGGGCCTTTGTTCTTAAAAAAATCTCCCGAAAAATTCATCTGGTTCAGCGAAAGAGACGGGCACCAGCACCTCTATCTTTATCACAGCACGGGGCAGCTGCTGGCCCAATTGACAAAAGGTCCTTTTGAAGTGACCCGGATTATCGGTCTGGATGATGCGGAACATTATCTTTATTACCAAAGCACGGAAGGCTCTCCGCTGAACCGCCAGGTCTATCGCCTCGACCTGCGGAATCTGGAAAAAACCGCCCTCAGCCGGGGAGACGGTATTCACGATGCGCTTTTGAGCCCCACGGGATACTATCTGCTTGAGACCTTCGAGGGGCCTGCCACTCCGTGGCAGATCACGCTCTACCGCAATGATAAAAAGTTCAGGAAATTGCCTTTTGCTTATTCCGCCCCCGATCCGCTGGCCGGATACCGCCTCGGAGAGACCGAAATCATTGCCCTCGAAGCAGATGACGGCACCCCCCTCTACGCCAGGCTCATCAAACCGGCCGGCTTCGACCCTGCGAAAAAGTATCCCGTGATGGTTTATGTCTATGGCGGGCCTCATGTGCAACTGGTGCGCAATAGCTGGCTGTACGGAGCACAGCTCTTTCTTCAGTATATGAGCCGGCAGGGATATGTCGTTTTTACGCTGGACAACCGCGGAAGTGCCAACCGGGGGATGGCCTTCGAACAGGCCATCTTCAGGCAGATGGGCACCCTCGAAATGGAAGACCAGGAAAAAGGCGTGGAATATCTGAGAACGCTCCCCTTTGTCGATACGGGGCGCATGGCCGTCTTCGGATGGAGTTACGGAGGATACATGAGCACCTCGCTCATGCTTCGCAAGCCCGGTCTTTTTCAGGTGGGCGTGGCCGGTGGCCCGGTTTGCAACTGGCGCTATTACGAGGTCATGTACGGTGAGCGCTACATGGACCGTTATTTCGAGAACGAAGAAGGCTTCGAAAAATCAAGGCTGGCCAACTATGCCGGGCAGCTTGAAGGCGAGCTGCTGGTCATCCACGGCCTGCAGGATGCCACGGTTGTGCCGCAGCACAGCATGGAACTCATGAATGCATTCATCGCAGCCCGAAAAGTCGTTCACTTTTTCCCCTACCCCGATCATCCGCACAATGTAAGGGGCCCTGACCGCGAACACCTCTACCGGATCATTGAAGACTTCATAGATACACAATTAAACCGTCACCATTAAGACCCATATTATGAAAATTATCAGGAAAGTTCTGCTCCTCTTTAGCGCCCTCTTCTTTATGCTGCCGCGCCTGGCAGCCGATGAAGGCATGTGGCTGCCCATCTACCTCCGCCTCATCAGCGGAGATATGCAAAACAGCGGGCTGCACCTGAGCGCAGACGACATTTACAGCATCAATCACTCAAGCATCAAGGATGCCGTCATTTCCATGGGCGGATTCTGTACGGCCGAGATCGTTTCTGATAAAGGGCTCGTCTTTACCAATCACCATTGCGGCTACGATGCCATTGCCGGGCTGAGCAGCGAAGAAAACAACCTTGTTGACAACGGTTTCTGGTCTTCCTCGTTTGAAGAAGAAAAACCCGTGGAAGGACTCTACATGTCCATTCTGCAGTATATGGAGGATGTCTCGGAGCTGATCAACCGATCGGAAAACCCCGATGCGGCCATCGACTCCGTCATCCGTGCCGCGAGCAGCAGCGACTTTATCGAAGCCAGGGTAGCGAGCATGTTTTACGGCAAAGAGCATTACCTCATGGTCTACAAAGTCTATCGCGATATTCGCCTCGTGGCCGCCCCGCCCAATTCCATCGGCAGCTTTGGCGGAGAAACCGACAACTGGATGTGGCCCCGCCACACGGGCGATTTCTCCATCTTCAGAATTTATACCGGAGCAGACAACGAGCCGGCCGAATACAGCCCCGACAATGTGCCCTTCCGTCCGGCACACCACCTGCCCATCTCCCTGAAAGACAAGAAAGAAGGTGACTTTACCATGATCATGGGATTTCCGGGAAACACCCAACGATACCTGCCCGTGTCCTCGATAGAAAATATCATCGGGGTCGACTATCCCATCTACGTAAAAGCCCTGAGTGAGCGGCTTCGCATCATGAAGAAATATATGGATAAAAAGAAATCCGTGGAGCTGGCAATGACCTCGGACTACGAGTCGCTTTCAAACAGCAGGAAATACTTCTTCGGAGTTGTGGACCGGGCGGCCAAGTCCGATTTTCTGGAAAAGAAAAAAGCCTATGAAACGGAGTTCCTGCAATGGACCGGCCTCGATACTGCCCGCCAGCGGAAATACGGTAGCGTGCTGGAAGATATCCGGGGCCTCGACACCGGCTACATCCAACTGGATATCACCACCGACTACCTGAACCTGGCCGGATTTGCCCCGGGATCGGTACTTTTCGGCATTCAGTTCTTCCGCCTGGAACGCATGCTCAAAGGCGGTGCCCCGGAGGCGGCCATCGAGGAATTCAAAAAAGAAATGGAGAAGAGCATCAACGAACATTTTGACAACTACTATCCCCGTATGGATGAAGAAATACTTGCAAGCATGGCACGCATGCTCTACAAGGGCCTGCCCGAAGACCCGGAATACCGGCCTTCGGTCTTCAGCGATGACTGGTTTTTGAAACTGAAAGACAAGGGCGGCAAAGACCGCTTCGACCGCATGGCACGACTGATACGCAAGAAATCGATACTGAGCGACAGAAAGCGGGCGCTGGCATTCCTTGCCCATCCCGATACGCTGACCCTGGAAAACGACCCGGGCATGCGATATGTCAACAGCATGATCGGCCTTTACCTGAAACACAACGCCATGTCAGGCATGATCAGCAGCCTGCGCGAACAACTGATGGCCGCTTATGTAGAAGGAAGAAGGCTTTTTGATTCCACAAAGTTTTACTATCCCGATGCCAACTCGACCGAGCGGCTCACCTTCGGTGTCATCAAGCCCTACGTGGGAGATGGCGGAAAAAAATACAAAGCCTTCACCACGCATTACGGAATTCTCGCCAAGGAAATTCCCGGGGACGAAGAGTTTGATGTGGACCCCAAACTCAAATCCCTGCTGGTCAACAAGGACTTCGGGCCTTATGCCCAGAACGATACGCTGACCATTTGCTTCCTTCATAACACAGACATCACGGGCGGCAACTCGGGCAGCCCCGTGATGGATGGTGATGGAAACCTCATCGGCATTGCCTTTGACGGCAACTGGGAAGGCATGCTCTCGGACCTTTACTTTGACGAATCCGTTACCCGGACGATCAGTGTGGACATCCGCTATGTCCTTTTCGTAATTGACAAATTCGGGGAGTGCAGCCACATCATGAACGAGCTGGACATTGTGAAGGAATAATGTATATATGAATCCGGAAAAAGCGATTCCCTGCCGGGGGATCGCTTTTTTTTATTCGATCACTTCCCCGAGTATCTGCAAGACCGTCTTTGCCATTTTATTGCGATTGTCCAGCAGGGGATTGATCTCCGTAATTTCCAAGGTACGAACCCGCTTATCGCGCGTCAGCCCTTTCAGCAGTTCGATCACTTCTTCCGGCATCAGACCACCTTCCACGGGTGTGCCCGTTCCCCTGCTGACAGAGGGGTCCATGCTGTCGACATCAAAGGAGATATGTATGCGATCGCATTGCTGCAGGTGCTCAAGCGACTTTGAGATGCACCGGGCAAGGCCCGTCTTCCGGATTTCGTCTGTGTCGTATCTGGCGATCTCATGCTTATCGAGCAGGAAGCGCTCTTCGGCCTCAAAACTTCGCAAGCCGAGGAATACGATGTCGCCGGGCAGCAATTTGGGTTTTATGCCGCCAATGTTTTTCAGCTTTTCCCAGTACTCCCGGCTGACTTTATGAGGCTCGTGTCGTTTGCATTCCATATTGTCAAGTCCGAGGCTGGCAGCCAGCGGCATTCCATGGATATTTCCCGAAGGGGAGGTATACGGGGTATGCAAATCCGCGTGGGCATCAATCCAGATGACACCCAGGCGATCACCGGGCCGTGCCTTACGTATGCCGGCAAGTGTGGCAATGGCATTGCTGTGGTCGCCCGTCAGTATCAGCATGCTGTCGGTGAGGGTGCAGGCATCGGCAATGACATCGGCCGCATGCGACATCACCGTATAGATTCCGCGGATGTAATGGGCATTCTCGGGAAGCGGGGGTTTGAAGAGCAAATCATTCTCATCCTCCACTCTTTGCTGCGGCAAACGGGCCAGCAGGGTCATGCCCTTTTCGGCTGCGCAGAGCTTCAAAGCATTGATGCCGAGGCTGGCACCCCGGGTTCCTGCTCCCAGTTCCGATGGAATCTCGATCATCCGGTCAATCTTCATATATCGTGTATGTTGCTGATTGTCCAAAAATAGCAAATCGGTGCATCACCGTGTTGGCAAATTGCGTTGTCACTGCAAGGCAAAGCCGATAGCTTTGCTTTAGAATCACGACAAGTATGTTTACGAGTATTTTCATTCTTCTCTTTTCCTGTTTCGCTCCGTCTGCCGGCAAGCCCGTTCCGCTTGAAGAGCACATACATACCCTGTACAGGGAATGCAGGCTTGAGGACTTCCGGCTCGAGTTTAAAGTATTCGAAGCAGCGCTCATCGGACATTACAACATCGTACAGAAAGGCATCAACAAAAAGCCGCAATTGCTGAGCATCCTCGACCTGAGCAAACCCTCCAATCAGAGGCGCTTTTATGTGATCGACCTGAAAAAGAAGAGAATGAGGTATTACACCTTTGCCAGCCACGGGAAAAACAGCGGCAGCCTGCGGGCCGAGAACTTCTCAAACACCCCGAACTCCAACAAGAGCAGCCTGGGATTTTTCCTTACGGCAGAGACTTATGTGGGAAAAAACGGCCGTTCGCTGCGCATTGACGGCCTCGAGCCGGGCATCAACGACAAAGCCCGCGAACGGGCCATTGTCATTCATCCGGCACCTTACACATCGACCGAGCATATCCGCAAATACGGCATGGTGGGAAACAGCGAAGGCTGCCCGGCCATTGGCGAAAATGTGAGTGATGAAATCATTGACCTTATCTGCGAAGGAAGCACTTTTTTTATCTATGCCCCCGATCCCGGCTATCTGCACACTTCGCTGCTGCTCAACCGGCAGCTGGCTTCTGTGCTGCTCAGCAGCCGCTGATTATTTGAAATGTTTCAGGTGAAGCACTTCGCGCTCGCTGAGATGCCTCCATTTTCCGCGCGGCAGGTTTTTTTTGGTCAGTCCGGCAAAGAGGACCCGGTCAAGATGCTTCACTTCATATCCCAGCTCTTCGAAGATTCTTCTCACCACCCGGTTCCATCCGATGTGCAGTTCGATGCCCACCTGGCTTTTGTCTGACGGCTCGGGGAAAGCCAACTCATCAACCCGGGCCACCCCTTCCTCCAGAGCGACTCCTTTGATGATCCGTTCAAAGTCCTCGCGCAGGAGCGGCCGGTCGAGCCTGGCCAGATACACCTTCGATACCTTATGAGATGGATGGCTGAGTTTTTTGGCCAGATCCCCGTCATTGGTCAGCAGCAATAGACCGGTCGTATTTCGGTCGAGGCGCCCCACGGGGTATATTCTTTCGCGTGTGGCCTTTCGCACCAGGTCCAATACCGTTTTGCGGCCCTTTTCATCCTTTACCGAGCTGATGAAATCCTTCGGCTTATTCAGAAGGACATAGACCTTTTTTTCGGGGCGAAGCAGGCGCCCTTCGTAGCTGACTTTATCACCGGGCTGCACGCGGTGCCCCATTTCCCTGATTACCTTGCCGTTGACCTTCACCAGCCCTTCACGGATCAATTCATCGGCTTTTCTTCGCGAAGCCACTCCGGCATGCGCCAGATACTTATTCAGCCGCATCCCTTTGTCCGTAGTCATGTTTTTTTTATCTGAAATCAAAGACCGTTGAAAGAAATTCCCACGGTGAAGGGGTTGATCTCAGGCCCAGCACCCTGATTGAAAAGCGTGGAAACACTGTAGAAAGCATTGAGGTTGACCGGCCCATATCCGATGCGGAAAGTAAGCCCGTATCGAAAAGTATTGATATTCGGTATGTTGTAGCTTTTCACTTTGCTTTCGGTATTAAAAGTGCCGAAGCTTGTTCCTTCACCCACGTACTTGGTATAGTTGGCAATAAGGAAACCGCCTTTTGCCCCGAT
Source organism: Chitinophagales bacterium (assembly GCA_026981615.1). Lineage (GTDB taxonomy): Bacteria > Bacteroidota > Bacteroidia > Chitinophagales > S012-47 > S012-47. Next base: position 36,839 of record JALSIH010000153.1, on the reverse strand, counting down.
GGCCAGCTTGAAACTGTTGCCCTTTTCGTTGGGTTTTGTGCGGAAGCGCAACTCCAACGGAATGTCGAGATAGATGGTGCTTATCTTGTTCTTTTTGAAAGTAATGCTGTCGCCCAAGGGAAGCAGAAGGGTATTTCCGGCACTGTCCACACTGAAGAATCCGTTGTGATAGATATTGTCAAATCCGAATCCCAGCCCGGGTGCCACGCTGAGTGGCGACTTTCCGAGGCCAAAGTCGTACATCACACTGACATTGATTCCTCTGGAATACCATTCGGTTTTTATGTTGTCCGGTGCTTTCAGCCAGCTGTTCCAGTGCAACTCCGTGATCATCCGGTCTTTGCTTGTGAATCCCTGGGCCGATGCGGCCAAGGCCATCAGGGAAAAGAGCGCAAGGGCAAAAATCTTTTTCATACTTTATCTTTATCTTTCTTTCTTGGGATGCGAAATTACAATAAGTAACGGGATTAGCTATCGAAGGGTATCCTCTTCCCCCGCATTCAATCCATATTTCTCCGAATATTTTTTGTAGAGCATTTTCTGTTTGTTGTTCAGGTCGATCATTCTGCCTTCGATAAAAGCCCTGCTGACAACACTTTCTTTCATCTCGAAAAGGTCTCCGTCACAGACGATGATATTGGCATCTTTTCCTTCTTCGAGGGTTCCGGTACGATCATCCACGCCCGCAATACGTGCCGCATGGCTGCTGACAGCCTGCAACGCCACTTCGCGGTCCAGTCCGTATGTCACGGCAGTGCCGGCCAGAAAAGGCAGGTTGCGCTGGTCCCAGAAAGAAGAAGGGCCGCCCCGGCTGATGCAAAAGAGGATGCCGGCCTCCGCGAGGATGGCAGGGGTACGGAAAGGCTGGTCTATATCGCGATCGGCCATGGAGGGCAGGCGATGAATGCTTTCCAGGACTACGGGATATCCCGAAGCTTTGATTTCATCGGTCAGCATCCACGAGTCAGCGGCTCCGGTGAGTACGGCAGCAAGGCCGAATTCCCGGGCAAAGTCGATGGCCCGGAGGATGTCCGGTGCCCGGTTGACATGGATAAACACTTTTCTTTCTCCGGAGAGTACCGGACAGAGCGCCTCCAGCTTGATGTTCTTTTCGGGATGACTATCGGTGCTGCAATAGGCTCCGGCATCCAGAAAGAGGGTGTGCATTTCGTCCACTTCACCCCGCCAGTTTTTGTTTTCCTTCATCCGGCCGGCCTCCGGCCCCCAGCGAATCATCTCATAGCGGGAAGGCCAGTAGAGATGCAAGCCAATGTCGCGGGCATACACGGCATCTTCCCAGTTCCATCCATCGCTTTTCATCAGCGATGAAATTCCGGATATGCGCCCACCGGCCGGAGCGGTTTCGACCAGCAATATTCCGTTGCTCCTGACCGTGGGTATGACCTCCGAATCGGTATTGTAAGCTACGAGCGCCCGCAGTTCCGGGTTGTATTTCCCGGTTTCGCGCATATCCAGCGAAGCCCGCAGGGCCGATATCTCGACAAGCCCAAGGTTGCTGTTGAGCGAAATCAGCCCCGGATAGATATGTTTGCCCGTCACATCAATCACCAGGGCTTCCTCCGGATTGACGCGGATAAGGCGGGCATCGGCAATCATGGTGATCTTTCCATCGGCAAATCCGAGGGCCCCGTGTTCAATAACCACCCCGTTTCCGACATGGATGGTGCCGTTGAGCAGAATGACCGCCTTTTCCTGTGGCGGGGCGGGCTTCAGAAAAGGCTGCGCTTTGCTTTGAAGCGCTATTAATAGTGCCGCAATGATGATTGCATAATTTCTCATTCCCGTATTTTTTCGTGGTTGAAGTAATCCTCCAGGTCGTCACAATGGTATTCTTTTTCGGGCTGATAAGGCGGAGGGGCCTGCCGCTCTTTTTCCTCCGAGCGATACATTTCCTGAAGAAGTGCCTGCCGCTCTTTTTGAATGCGCCTGCGCAGATAAGCATCGCGTGAGCGGTCAAAAAGCAGGCGGCCATCCACAAAGGTCATCATGGCTTTGCTGTAAATCGAAAGCGGATTGCCCGACCAAAGCACCAGGTCGGCATCTTTGCCCACCTTGATGCTGCCTGTCCGGTGGTTGATCTGAAGCAGCGTGGCGGGGTTGAGTGTGACGGTTTTCCAGGCTTCTTCTTCGCTCAATCCTCCGTATTTAATGGTCTTGGCTGCTTCCTGATTGAGTCTGCGGGCCATCTCGCGGTCGTCCGAGTTGATAGCCGTTGTCACGCCCGTTTTCACCAGCAAAGCGGCATTGTAGGGTATGGCATCCCGTACTTCAAATTTATAGGCCCACCAGTCGGAGAAAGTAGAGGCACCGGCTCCATGGGCTTTCAGCTTATCGGCCACTTTGTAGCCTTCGAGAATGTGTGTAAATGTGTTTAAGCGAAAATGAAAGGAATCCGCCACTTTGAGCAGCATATTGATCTCGCTCTGCACATAGGAGTGGCAAGTGATAAAGCGCTCTCCGTGCAATACCTCGGCCAGCGCTTCCAGCCTGAGGTCTCTCCGGGGCGGCAAGCGGTTTTGCTGCTCGCGCTTGCTGAGGGCATAGTATTCATTCCACTCGCGCACATAGGCCTCGGCACGGTGGAAATTGTCGTAGAAAAACTGTTCGACCCCCATGCGCGACTGCGGATAGCGCGACCGGAAACGATCGCCCCAGTTCGATTGCTTTACATTTTCTCCCAAAGCAAATTTTATGAAAGGAGCGGCATTTTCAATTTTCAAAGCCGAAGGATAAGCGCCCCATCGCAATTTTATCAAAGCCGATTGTCCTCCGATGGGGTTTGCCGATCCGTGCAGAATCTGGCTGCAAGTGACCCCGCCCGCCAGTTGCCTGTAGATATTCACGTCTTCGCTGTTGAGCACATCGGCAATGCGCACCCCCGAACTGCTGGCCAGGGTTCCTTCATTCACTCCACCGCTGACAGCCATATGCGAGTGCTCGTCAATAATGCCCGATGTCAATTCCATACCCCCGGCATCAATCACTCTGGCATCACTTGCCGTCAATCCGCTGTCGATGGCCACGATGATGCCTCCCTCAATCAGCACGTCCGTGTTTTCCAGTATTCCCCCGGCCTCATTGGTCCACACACGGGCATTTTTTATCAGCACTTTTTCCTGTGCGGGCAGAGTGTCAAAACCGTAGGGGCTGAACGGATAGCGAAGAAATGGCGGTATCACCGGCTTTTTTGTCGAAGCAGAGGGCTGCGAGTCTGCCAGGCTTGTATCGGCTTCCTCCGCTGCAAGTGTCAGGTGCGCGGCTTTCCAACTGCCATAGTCTCCGTTGAGCAATTTGATTTTCCCCTGCCAGCTGCGCTCATGGATACGGCCCGTGGCAAATAAGGTGCCCTCCTGCGTATCGCGTTTTACATTAAGCTGAAAGACAATCACCCCCCGGTCAAAGCGTATTTTCATGGATGAGAATACCGTATCGGGCTGCAAATTCTTCACTACGGGGCTGCCTTCCTTATTTTCCAGATCAAACCAAAGTGTATCCTTTCCGAAAAAGAGCTCGTAGGAGCCGGTCAGAACGGAGGGAAGTGCTTCATTCACAAGCGAGCGGATGCCCCGTGACCAGCTTTCGAGTACAAGGCTGCCGTCTTCAAATATATTTCCGCTGCTGATGAAAAAGCTGGCCCACTTGCCCGCATAGAGGCTTCCGATTTCCCGCTCCATACCCAGGAGCCGTGCAGGTGTGAAGGTCAGGGCTTTGAGGGCCGCGCTGTCGGGCAAGCCGAGGCGCACCACCCTGCGCAGCATTTTCAGGAAATCGGCCCCCGATTCATTCTCTGCCATGCTCATTGCAAAAGGCACTCCCTTTTCGTAAAGAATTCTCGGATTGTACGGTGCCATCTGCCAGTGCTTGAGTTTTACCCAGGGCACATATTCCATTGCCAGCGGATCGCTCAGATCATAGGGAAGCGGAAAATGCAGGGGCAGGATAAAGGGCAGGTCGAGTTCGGCAATGGCATCGAGTGCCTGATATTCGTCACCGTTGCCCATGATGATGAAGGGAAGGGCAAACTCCCGGGAAAGCGCTCCGGCCCTCAGAGCGGATAATTTATCTTCTACTTTGAATATTGCAGGCAGTTGCATCAACCCTGTCAGCGCTTCGAGGTTGGCATCGAAGGGTGTGGCGGGAAGTCGCCCGGCCCGTTCATACCAGCGGGCATCGTAGAAACTTTGCCGCAGCAGCTCTACGGATCCCATCAGCGAGTTGGGTGTCAATTGCCGGCTGCTGCCCTTGTCAAAGGAATAGGAGGCGGCCGCTTCGGGCCGGATAACGGATTCTTCGGCTCTCCGCCCCGAGAGGTCCATCAATGCGGCACTGCCCTGCACAATGCCGTCATGGGGCTGCACGAGCAGGGTGGTAAATCCGGCCTCTTTGTATTTCCGGGCTTCTTTTTTATCCGCCTGAAAAAGTTCGGCCGCTTTTACATAGGCTCTGACGGCTTCATTCCATCCGAAAGGCCCTCTTTTTTCGCTTTCATATTGCGGAGGCCCGTTTCCCGGCTCCGCTTTATCGCTTTCCGGAGGCATGCCGTAAGCAGAATAAAGATCAATGAAACCCGGATAGATATGACGGCCGGCCAGATCGATCACCACCGCCCCTTCGGGGGGCTCTCCGGAGTGATCGAGCACTTCGACCACGCGCCCCTCACGGATGATCAGCGTTCCGTTGGGGATTACATTCTGATGATCCACATGAATGACCGCATGGATGAAGGCATAATGACCGCTGCGCGGGTCGGCCACCCCGTTGACCGGAAAAAGCCCCTGCCCCTGCATGAAAAGTGTGCCCGTCAGCAGCAGGGCCGTGAAAAACTGCCTCATAAATCGCTAATTTTGATTCTAAAATAAGATAAAAACACCATTGCAGGCATGGACAGGAGCAAAGCAGAGCAGGAAGAGAAGAAAGGCAGGCGCCAATATGTGCTATTGCACGGCTTTTGTCTCGATCATCGCATTTGGGACAAATGCAGGGTCGTTTTGGGAGACCGGCTTTCGCTCCACACGCCCGACCTGCCCGGCTTCGGCAGCACCCCTGCCCTGCACGAGGTGCTCACCATGGAAGCCCTGAGCAGCTGGCTGCATCGATGGGCCGGCCGGCAGCTGCCGGGGCCCTTTGTACTGCTGGGGCACTCGCTGGGCGGGTATATCGCGCTGGAATATGCCCGCAAGTACGGAGAAAATCTTCTCGGACTCGGACTCATTCACTCCCATGCCTATGCCGACAGTGAGGAGAAAAAGGCCGAGCGCCTGCGGGTGGAGCGATTTGTGGCCGGCCACGGAAGCATTCCCTATCTCCGGGAATCCATCCCGGGTTTGTTTTCCGAAGCGTTCAGGGTGAGAAAAGCCGGGGAGGTGGCCCGTTTGATCAAAGAAAACAGGCACATTGACCCGGATGTGATTCTTCGCTATCTGAAAGCCATGCGCTTGCGAAGCAAGAGGGAAAAACTCTTGCGGCAACTTCGCATTCCGGGGCTCTTTGTGATGGGTACCGAAGATGCGCTCATTCCGCTGAATGACAATATCCGCCAGGCCGTTTATCCCGATATATCCTCGGTAAAAATTATCGAAGGGGCCGGGCATATGTCGATGCTCGAAGACCCCGAGCAGGTGGCAGACGCCCTCTTACAGTTCGATTTTCTGCTCGATCACCTCTCGGAATGAAGCGGAGCTTCTTCCTGCCCCTCTTTCTCCTCATGCTCCTCTTTATGAGCGAAAAATCGTTTTTGAAAAATCAGGATAATAAACACCCCGATAGTAATGGATGAATCGGCAATGTTAAAGACAGGGCGAAAAAAGAGAAACTCGCGCCCACCGAGAAAGGGAAGCCACCGGGGATAAACCCCTTCTATCAAGGGGAAAAAAAGCATGTCGACCACTTTGCCGTGAAAGAGCGCTGCGTAGCCGCCACCGGGAGGCAGAAAGAGAGCCGGCTGATAGCTGCCCCACTGGCTGGCACTGAAAATCATCCCGTAAAAAAGGCTGTCGATAATATTTCCGAGTGCTCCGGCCAGAATGAGGGAGAGGCTGATTACGAGGCCGAGGGGTTTCCTATTGCGTATCACTCGATGAAGCAAATAAGCGATGAATATGACCGCCACAAGGCGAAAAAGCGTGAGTGCCAGCTTCCCGTGATCGGGCCCCCATGACATGCCGAATGCCATGCCTTCGTTTTCAATAAAATGCAGTTTGAAGAAGCCGTCCAATACGGGGATATCTTCACCCAGATACATGTGGGTTTTCACCCAAAATTTCAGTACCTGATCAATGATCAAAACGCCCAGGACAATCAATACGGACTTCTGCCAGGTTTTCAATCCGGATGCTTTTATTTTTTTCGTTTTTTGGCTTCAATGCTCAGGGTGGCATGAGGTACGGCACGCAGTCTTTCCTTGCTGATCAGCTTGCCCGTTTCCCTGCAAATGCCATAGGTTTTGTTTTCAATGCGAATGAGTGCATTTTCGAGATGCTTGATAAATTGTATCTGGCGCGAAGCCATCTGGGTCAGGTATTCCTTTTCCATCATATCCACACCATCCTCTATGCCGTTGAATTTAGCGGAGGTGTCGCTCGTACCGTTGCCGGCATTGCTGATCTGATCCTGCAGGTAGCTCAGTTCTTTGCGTGCCGACTCCAGTTTTTGCATGATCAAATCTTTGAATTCCTGCAATTCCTGATCGCTATATCTGCTTTTTTCTATTTTTTCCGTACTCATAAGCATTTCCTTTTTTAAGCCTTGTCTAATTGAATTAAAACCTCTTTATCGTTGATGTCAATCTTTGTACCCCGGGGCAGATGATCCTGAAATTCAACGTCAGAGGCCAGCACTTCGCTGCAAATATAGTTTTTGAAGCGATTTACGCTGCGTTTTATTTTCTCATCTCCCGCAATTTTCAATTTTATGCGGTCGGTCACATTCAGTCCGCTCTCTTTTCTCAGGCGCTGGATTTTATTCACCAGTTCCCTCGCCAAGCCTTCATCTTCGAGCTCTTCGCTCAGGTTGATATCCAGCGCTACCGTCAGTTCGCCCAGGTTGGCTACCAGCCAGCCCGGAATGTCCTCCGAGAGGATTTCCACTTCATCCGTTGTGATCGTCAATTCCTGATCCGGAATTTTCAGGGTGATTTGGCCGGAACTTTCAAAATCTACGATCTCTTCCTGACTTAAGTTCCCCAAAACACGGGCAAGTTCCTTTATTTGACGTCCGAGCCTGGGCCCCAGTTTTTTGAAGTCGGGTTTTACTCTCTTTTTGACAATGCCCGAGGTATCGCTTACATACTCGATTTCCTTCACATTTACCTCGGCAAGAATGATGGGAGCCACCCGCTCCAGCTGCTCTCTGAAGGACTCGTTCTGTACCGGTATCAGTATTTTCTGCAGGGGCTGCCTTACTTTAATATTCACTTTTTTGCGCAGCGAGAGAACCAGCGATGAGATATCCTGGGCAAGCTGCATGCGTTCTTCCAGTTTTTTGTCAATGGCCTCCGGGTCGCTTGCCGGAAAGTTGCTCAGATGAACCGATTCTTCTTTCCTTCGCTGGCTCACGGCATTGAGGCTTTTGAACAAAAACTCGGAGAAGAAGGGGGCCGTGGGCGACATCATGACGGCCACACTTTCGAGCACTGCATAGAGGGTCTGGTAGGCCGATATTTTGTCTTCGTTGTAGGCTCCTTTCCAGAATCTTTTGCGACTCAGCCGGACATACCAGTTGCTCAGATGATCGACTACAAAAGATTGGATGGCCCGTGCCGCACGGGTCGGCTCGTACGCCTCAAGATAAGCGTCCACTTCCCTGATCAGGCTGTTAAGCAGCGAAATGATCCACCGGTCAATTTCAGGTCGCCTTTCAAGCGGAATTTCCTCTTCCCGGTATCTGAAGCCGTCAATGTTGGCATAGAGTGCAAAAAAGGAGTAGGTATTGAAGAGCGTGGCAAAGAATTTTCTTTTTACGGCTTCTACGCCCGAGGGGTCGAATTTCACATTGTCCCAGGGCTGCGAGTTGTGCATGAGATACCAGCGAACCGCATCGGCTCCGTGTGTTTCGAGCATCAGAAAGGGATCAATGGCATTGCCCAGGCGCTTCGACATTTTGTTGCCTTCGCGGTCAAGCACCAGTCCGTTGCTCACCACGTTTTTGTAGGCCACCGAGTCAAAAAGCATGACAGCAAGGGCATGCAGCGTAAAAAACCAGCCCCTTGTCTGATCCACTCCTTCGGCAATGAAATCGGCCGGAAAGTGCCGGTCAAAGCTGTCTTTGTTTTCAAAAGGATAATGCCACTGGGCATAGGGCACGGCTCCGCTGTCAAACCAGACATCGATGAGGTCGGGCTCCCTGAACATTCTTTTGCCGCTGTCAGACACCAGTACGATTTCATCAACATAGGGACGGTGCAGGTCAATTTCTTCGGGCAGTTCTTTCTCCATAAAGCCGGCCGCCACGGATTTTTTCACTTCCTCGCGCAATTCCGCAATGGAGCCGATCACTTTCACCTCCTTCGCCTCGGGGCTGCCTTTATCCTCGCCTTCCGAAACCCAGACCGGCAACGGGGTGCCCCAGTAGCGGCTCCTCGAGAGGTTCCAGTCTACCAGATTCTCAAGCCAGTTGCCAAAGCGTCCGGTTCCGGTCGAAGGCGGCTGCCAGTTGATCGTTCGGTTGAGCTCGGCCATGCGCTCTTTATAGGCCGTGGTTTTGATAAACCAGGAGTTCATCGGGTAGTAAATAACCGGCTTATCCGTGCGCCAGCAATGCGGATAATTGTGTTCGTATTTTTCAATATCAAAAGCCTTGTTTTCGCCTTTGAGCTTCACTACGATGTCAATATCCACGGGCTTGTAGTCTTCTTCGTCCTTGTAGTTTTTGACATAGCGCCCTGCAAAATCATGCACACGGTCGACAAACTTTCCGCTGCGGTCTACAAGGGTAAGTGTGCCTATGCCGTTTTTCCGGGCTACTCTCAGGTCATCCGACCCAAAGCTCGGAGCGATATGCACAATGCCTGTTCCCTCTTCGGTGGTCACAAAATCACCGATAATCACACGAAAGGCATCTCCCTCTTCGGGTTGCGCATAGGGCATGAGCTGCCGGTAGCGCCAGCCTTCCATTTCGCTGCCGGTAAGCCGCCCGGCTACGTAATAAGGAATGGCTTTCCCGTCTTCCCCGAACTTTTTCAAATCGCTTTCCGACTGCACTTCTACGTATCCGTTCTTCTCGCTGAAATATGCCGGCAGGCGCTCTTCGGCCAGATAGACGGCAATCGGCAGGCGGGTGTATTTGTTGAAGCTTTTCACCTTCACGTAGCGGATTTTACGGCCCACTGCCAAAGCCGTGTTGGAAGGGAGGGTCCAGGGCGTGGTCGTCCATGCCAGCAGATATTCACCGGGCTTGTCTTTGAGTTCAAACTGGGCCACCACCGTGGTATCCTTCACCGGACGGTAGCTTCCCGGCAGGTTGAGTTCGTGCGAGCTCAGCCCCGTGCCGGCTGCCGGTGAAAAAGGCTGTATGGTATATCCTTTGTAAAGCAGCCCCTTGGCATAGAGCTGCTTCAGCAGATACCAGAGGGTCTCGATGTATTCGTTCTTGAAAGTAATGTATGGGTCATCCAGGTCGACCCAGTAACCCATCTCGCGGGTCAATTTGTCCCAAACCCCTTTGTACTTCATCACCTGCTCACGGCAAATGCGGTTGAACTCGGCTATGGAAATTTTCTTTCCGATGTCCTCTTTGCTGATCCCGAGCATTTTCTCTACGCTCAGCTCTACAGGCAGGCCGTGCGTATCCCAACCGCCCTTGCGCTCAACCTTGAAGCCTTTGATGGTTTTATAACGGCAAAAGAGGTCCTTGATGGTGCGCGAGAGCACATGATGGATACCGGGCATCCCGTTGGCCGAGGGAGGACCTTCATAAAAGACAAAGTTTTCCTTCCCCTCGCGACTGCTCACGCTCTTCTCAAAGATTTTCTCCGCTTCCCAAAATGCAGCTATCTCTTTGTCAATCTGAGGAAGGTTCAGTTGCTTTATTTCACGGTATTTTTTGCTTTCCTTCATTGCTTCAGGTCCTTGTCTTTATGTTTTCAGGAAATGGAATCTGCACTTGAATCATCATTCTCTTCCGCATTTTTCTTTTGCTCCGAACGGCCTATCCAAATAAGCAGCGAGGGCAGGAAAAGCAGATTGCTGAGCAGGGCCACAATCAGGGTGATGGAGGTCATCCGGCCCAGATTGGCCGTCCCTTCAAACTCCGAAAGAGTAAAAATGATAAATCCGAAGAAAAGGATAAGCGAAGTATAGAGCATGCTCACCCCCGTCTCTTTCATGGACTCCAATACGGTTTTTTCCACATCCCATACGTGGCGCTTGAGCTCCTGCCGGTACTTTGCCAAAAAATGAATCGTGTAATCCACGGAGATTCCGAAAGCCACACTGAAGACCAAAACGGTACTTGGCTTGAGGGCAATATCAAAATAGCCCATGATGCCCGCTGTGATGATAAGGGGAAAGATATTGGGCAGCAGCGAGAGGCTCAGCATGCGGAATGAGCGGAAGAGATAGGCCATAATCAGAGAGATGGCAATAAAGGCAATGACCACGCTGTAGATGAGGCCGTCAATCAAAAAGTTGAAGCCCTTGGTGGCGATGATGCTGGTTCCCGTAATGATCGTCTCGTATTTGTCGGCTGCAAATACTTTTTGAATTTCGGGGATCAGGCGGGCCACCAGTTTGGGCATGCTGTCCGACCCGATATCGGCCACCTTGCTGCTTATCCGTGTCGATTTCTTGTCCTTGCTGATGTAGGTAACCGATTTGCCCAGGCTGCTGTCGATTTTGATATTTTTCAGGTAGGAGCGAAGCAGGGGATTCTGATTGATGAGAAACTGGGTCGGCAGGCGGTAAAAGCGGGGGTTGCCGTTGTAATAAGCCTGCATCATAAACTTGTAGGCTTCGGAGATGGCCAGCGGCTTTGAGAGCACCGCTTCTTTTTCCAGGGTATCGACCACCTTATCGAGTTTCTGAATAAATGAGAGGTCGGTCACTTTTTCCTTTCCTTTTGAGCTGATCATCACCTCAAAGGGCATGATCCCCCTGAAGTTCTTCTCAATGAATTTCAAATCCTTGTACACACTCGACTGGTGCGACACATCATCCAGAATGTACCCTTCGGCCTTCAGCTTCAGCAGGCCCCCGGCAGCAATTAGCAGGATCAATACAAAAACCGTAAAGATGGCCTTGCGATAATGCAGACTCCAATACTCAAACTTGTCGAGAATGCGGTTGAGCAGCTTGCGGTCGAGGTGAACCATCTGCCTGAGATTGGGCTCGGGCAGATAGCTGTAAAATACAGGTATGGCAATGATGCTGATAAGGAAAGTGGCCATGATATTTAAAAAAGCCACGATGCCGAATTCGGTCAGCAGCTTGGTATCGGTAAAGGCAAAAACACCAAAACCGATGGCGGTGGTCAGATTGGTAAAAAAGGTATTCTGCCCGATCCTTGAGATGGTTCGCATCAGGGCTTTTTGCTTGTTGCCGTGTTTTTTGAACTCCGTATGGTACTTATTTAGCAGATAGATGGTGTTGGGAATGCCGATGACCACAATGAGGGTGGGAATAAGGCCCGTCAATACCGTGATTTTAAAGCCTATAAGAGAGAGGGTCCCCATGGACCAGATGGCCCCCGAAATAACCACAAAAAGCGGGAAGACCACGGCAAACACATTGCGAAAGAGCAAAAAGAGGATAATGGCCACAATGACCATGGCCAGAATGAGAAAGAGTTCCAACTCATGCGAGATGGTTCGCATGTTGTAGGTTCTGATAAAAGGCAGGCCGGAAAAATGAATTTTGATCTGATGCGCATCACCAAAAGATTCTGCCAGCCCCTGGATGGAGTCCACCACCGCCAGGCGCTCTTTCGAATCCAGCACCGTTTTGCTGAAGTTGACGGCCATAAGCGAGGTATGTGTCTCGCGATTGTATATCAGCTTGTCGTAAAATGGCAGTGTAAAAAAGACTTCCCGGAGACTGTCGGCTTCATGCTGGCTTTTCAGCGGGCGATCCATCAACGGAAAGGCCTCAAATGCCTTTTTGGCTTTGTTCTTCCGGATAAGCGTGGCATTGGGGACCGAAAGCATGCCTTCAATGCCGTGAATACGGCTTATCTCTTTGCCCAGTCCGTACCAGTCGTTCAGCACGTCTTTCGTAAAGAAGTCAGGCGTTTGAATGGCCAGCACCATGACATTGCCGTCATCGCCAAAGGTCTCCTGAAATTTTTTAAAATTAACGGCTACCGGGTCATCTTTCGGCACCACCGTCATGTAGTCATAGGTGATGCTGGCATCCAGGGCATGATAGAGCATAAAGCCCGTAGAACCCAACATCGCCAGCAGAAAAAAGAGGCGATAGCGAAGAATTAATATTGATAAAGATTCCCACATTGTAAAACAGGCGCAAAGATAGCAATTTTACAGTCCTAACGCTTTTAATTTCTTCGTTTTTCAACGTATTATTACATCTTTTCCCGTTGAAATTGACCGGCTTAGACCATGGAAATGAAAAGGGATTTTCCGGCTTTGCAACGAATCGAAGAAGAAAGCAGTCTTTTACTTAACCAATCAGAGCACCAGCATGCGCCATCTCTTTTATTTCTTTTTTGCCTTCTTGTTTTCATTCACTGCCAACGGCCAGGCCATCGGCTCGTGGCAGGATCATCTTCCCTACTCCAATGCCGTTGCCGTATGTACGGGCAACGGAAAACTGTACACGGCCGTCAAGGCGGCCGCATTTGTCTATGACCCCCGGGATGCGTCTTTGCAAAAACTCAGCAAGGCCAACGGCCTCTCGGACATCAGCAAATGGAGCACAGGCAATCATACTCAGATGGCCTTTTATCCCGATATGGATTTGCTGCTCATCGCCTATACCAACGGGAATATCGACTTGATAGAGGGAGAGAAAATCATCAACATCCCGGACATAAAAAACGCCTCCATCCTGGGCACGAAAAAAATCAATCGAATCCGCTTTATCGGTGATTATGCCTATCTGAGCACTTCTTTCGGCATTGTGGCCGTAGACCTGGTCAATCATCAGATCAAGGATACCTATCGCCTGCGCGGAGTGGGGATCAACTGCACGGATATGGTAGAGTACGATGGCTATTTTTATGCCGCTACATCCGAAGGCCTCATGCGGGCGCCTTCGGACGGAAGTGTCAACCTCCTGAATTTTCAAAGCTGGGATATCGTTAGTGGCGGAAGCCTTGCCCCCGGAGCCTGCGATTTTGTTTTTGTTTTTGACAGTCGCCTGATGCTGGTACAGAATGACCGCATTCACGAATTCAACGGCAGCAGCTGGCAGCTTTTTCTTGACAACAGCGGATATCAAATCATCAATTACTCGATACAGTACGGACACCTTTTGCTTACGAGTGCGCAATATGGCAGCGACCCTTTTGTTCCCGATGATATCCGCATCCTGCGGACCGCCCCCGATGGCAGCTCTTCGGAGGCCCTGCCCAACAGCGACCTAAATGTAGCCTATCAATGCATTGAGTACCCCGAAGGAGAATTTTGGGTGGCCGATTTTTACAACGGACTCTATCATTATCGCAACGGCAGCGGTGAATTTATTCATCCCAACGGGCCGGCATCCGAAAGTGTTTTCGGAATGGCACATGCCAATGCAGTGCTTTACGTAGCCCCCGGAGGGGTCAACAGTGCTTTTAACTTCCTCTTCAACCGCGATGGATTTTTTCTTTATCAGAATGGGGCATGGCAGACTTTCAACCAATACACATTCCCCGAAATGAACGACTACCTTGACATTCTGGATGTGGTCGTAAACCAAAAAAGCGGGGAGGCCTATTTTGCTTCGATCTATGGTGGCGTGATTAAATACAAAGACTGGAGTATCGAAACATTTAACAAAGACAACTCAGCGCTTCAGGCTCCCTCGGGCGATCCCGACCGAACCACCGCTGCCGGTCTCGCCCTTGACCGGGACGGCAACCTCTGGGTGGCCAATTATATGGTTTCCAAGCCGCTTGTGGTGTTGGCTGCTGACGGCAATTCCTATGCCTACCCCCTTCCACGCAACATCACCGAAGTCAGCAGCCTGATTATCGATGATTTCGGCCAGAAATGGCTCATCCCCGAGCGAAACAACAACGCAGGCCTTGTCGTGTATGATGACAACGGCACACCCGACAACAGCAGCGATGACCGTGCTGTGGTGCTGGACGGTGGCAGCCAGAGCGGAAACCTGCACAGCAACAAGGTGCGCTGCGCTGCCAAAGACAAGGACGGAGCCATCTGGGTGGGAACCGAAGAAGGCGTGGCCGTATTTTACTGCCCGGGGTCGGTGATGGACGGCAACTGCAATGCCAGCCGCCCGCTCATCGAAATTGACGGCAATCTGAACTATCTGCTCGAAACCGAAATCATCAACGACATTGAAGTGGATGCGGCCAACCGGAAATGGTTTGCCACCAACCGGGGTGTCTTTTTGATGAGTGAAGACGGTGACCGGCAGATTGCCTATTTCAACTCCGAAAACAGCCCCCTCCTGTCGGATATCGTGAATGACATCACCATCGACAAGGGCTTGGGAATCGTCTATTTCGGCACCGACAACGGCATCATCTCATACATCGGAACGGCTGCCAACAACTACGAAGAAGAGCGGGACTGCAAGATATATCCCAACCCCGTGCGACCCGGCTACCGGGGCGTGATCACCATTGACAATGTGGTGCCCAATGCCGAAATAAAAATTACGGACATCAACGGCAACGTATTCCATGAAGGCCTCTCGCAGGGTTCGCGGATGGTTTGGGACGGCTACAACTACAACGGGCAGCGGGCATCAAGCGGAGTCTATCTTGTTTTTATTGGCGATCCGAACGGAAGCAGGACCAAAGTATGCCGCTTCCTCATCGTCAACTAAGTCCGTAGCTTTGTTTCATGCTGCACAAAACCGAAGGCATCGTCATCCGCTCGGTGAAGTACTCCGAAACCAGCCTCATATCCACGATCTTCACCCGGGAACTGGGCATTCAAAGCTATATGGTGAATGGTGTGCGCGGACGGAAGGCCCGTTATGCCGGGGCTCCGCTCCTTCAGGCAGCCTCCATTCTGCAAATGGAAGTTTATCACAAAGAGCATAAAAAACTGCAGCGCATCCGCGAATTCAACTCCGCCTACCTTTATCAGAACATTCCCCGCAGCGTGATACGCGGCAGCATGGCCCTCTTTCTCATGGAGGTCAGCAAGAAGGCCATTATCAGCGGAGTCAGAAACCCGGAAGTCTTCGACCTCCTGAAAAGTAGCCTGATGAATATTGACCGGGAAGAAAAGGTGGGCAATTATCACTTGCACTATCTTATCCGCCTGAGTCAGATTCTGGGCTTCGGGCCCCAGTTCCGTGACGGGTATCATGCCTACTTCAACTTGCGGGAAGGTATATTTCAGGAGCACTTGCCCGGGCATGGCGATTTCATGGATGAAGAGTCGAGTTATCTGCTGGCCCGCCTGATGACCGAGTCCGGAGCCGTATCTTCAGTAAAAGCCGGCCGGGATATGCGCAGGAAATTGCTTCGCATGCTTCTGCGATTCTTCGAGCTGCACCTCGATCATTTCGGGAGAATCCGCTCCGAGGCCATTCTCGACAGCGTATTTGCGGCCCGGCCGCCTCAGTCATAAATTTCGCGGTGAATACTGCCTGACGGATAGCCCATCTTCATCAGCCTTTCGCGGGCTTCATTGACCATCTCGCGCCATCCGCAGAGATAAAAATCGGCTGCCGGCCGGCCGGCAAACAACGCTTCATAGACCGGATGCACATAGCCCCTGCGCCCCGGCCATTTCTCTTCTTTTTCACGCGAAAGAGTCACCTCATAATGAAATCGATCCCATTTCTCCGACAGGGCTTTTAATTCATCATAATAGAGAATGTCTTCCATGTAGCGCGTGCCGTAGATGAGGGTAATGTCGTGCTTCACCTTCTCTTTGTGACGATGGAGGTCATAAAGCATGGATCGAAACGGGGCAATGCCGGTACCGGTGGCAATAAAGCAAAGATCGTTTTCAATCTCATCGGGCAGTACAAACTTGCCCAGCGGCCCCATCAGCTCAATTGCGGTGCCCGGCCCGGCCTCGGTAAAGAGCCAGGTGGTGCCTTTCCCGCCTTCGAGCCAGACAATCACCAGCTCGATGATGCGGTCACCTTTTGGCGGACTGGCGATGC
Organism: Chitinophagales bacterium; assembly: GCA_026981615.1. Lineage (GTDB taxonomy): Bacteria > Bacteroidota > Bacteroidia > Chitinophagales > S012-47 > S012-47. Next base: position 20,571 of record JALSIH010000153.1, on the reverse strand, counting down.
TGTATGATCGCCAGCGCTCCTTCGGTTTTTCGCCTATGGGCAGGTCCAGGGTAACGAATTGCCCCGCCTTGAATTCAAATGCCGGATCAGATTGAACTTCGAGAAAGAACCGCTTCGTTTTGGGCGCACAATCTTCGATATTTATGATTCTGGCTGTTTTCCATTCCCGGGGCATAGCTCAAATTTAATGGATATGAACTCAGCAAAGAAAAATAATAGTTTCTGTTTATGAGCATTTTATCAACCCATCGCAGGCTCGGAAAATACCTGATGGCGCTGCTTTTTGTGTCTGTCTTTTTCCTGCTTCTCTTTCTCTTCCGCTTCGAATTGCTGCGGGCTGCAGGCCGCTATCTGATCAGCGAAGATGAGCCCTGCCGCGTGCAGGCGATATTCGTTCTGGCAGGCGGGCCCAAAGACCGGGCCGGTGAGGCCCTTGAGCTCTACAGGCAGGGCCTCGGCCGCTTTCTTGTCTGCACCGGAGGCACTGTGCCTGCCGATTTCGAGGCACTCGGACTTCCCTTTAGAGAAGCCGAAATCACGGCCGCATATCTGGCCCGTTCGGGAATGGATTCATCGGCCATCGTGCTTCTTCCCGAAGGAAGCAGCACGCTGGAAGAGTCGGAACTCATTCTTCGCTACTGCCTCGAAAAGAAACTCGACACTGTGATGGTCGTCAGCCATCGCTTTCACACAAGACGCATTCGCTCCTTTTTTGAGAAGCCCTTCCGTGAGGCCGGCATTTACCTGAATATTCATGGTGCACCTTCGAGCCAATACGATGAAAAAAGATGGTGGGAGAATGAATACGGCCTGCTGATGGTCAACAACGAATATGTCAAACTGATTTATTACCTGATTTTTTGATCACTCCCAGACGATAGAACGAATCAGGTGTGCGATGTCTTCATCGATGTATCGAATCAGGGGCTCCAGCGAATCGGGGTTGGGAGAGGTTTTGAAATAGAGGGCTCCGCGCAGCCAGTGCCGCACCGTATCGGTCACAAAAAACTGGGTGGGCGAGGCAGCTGCGCCCCCTACATTATAGACCAAACCATAAACCTGATTGGCTGCCGTGATGAGCTGCGGTTCAATGAAATCGGCCCGCTTGGCATGCTCGTAGGTGAGTTTGTGGGCCTCGTTCCGGAGTTTCAGCAGGTTGTAGTCTTCTTCCGGTGTTTTGTAACTCAGATAAATGGTGGCATCATAATCGGGGTAAACGATATTCAGCCAGCAATCGCTTTCGGGCTCATTGCGTATCAACTGCGAGTCGCGCTGCACACGGGCAATTGTATTGTATTCAAAGGAAAAGGGACAGTTGCCATCCTGAAAACGCTGATAGCTGTGCTCCTCGGGGACTTCAAGATAAGGGTAGCCCTTGCCGCGCGGACTGTAGTCCTGCGAACAGGAAGCCCATGCCAGGGTGCCCAGTGCCGCTATCAACAGAAAAAACTTAGTTGGAATCCTGTCCCTCATCAATTACCGTGATTTTTACTTTTTCAATTCTTCGCTCCGAAACATCCAACACCTCAAAGCGGTACTTATTGTAGCGAACGGACTCCCCGACCCCGGGCATGCGCTGGAAAAGTTCCAGAAGCAGGCCGGCCAGCGAATCCGAGTCTCCTTTTATCTCATCGAAAAGATGGGTATCGATGCCCATGACTCTGCAAAAATCATTGATCAGCGTTTTGCCCTCAAAAATGAATGTGTTTTCATTGATTTTTTGGTAAAAATCGCTTTCCTCCACGTCATACTCATCTTCGATCTCTCCGATGATCTCCTCCATAATATCTTCAAGGGTAACAATGCCGGAGGTGCCTCCGTATTCATCCACCACTACGGCCATATGAATGCGTTTGCGCTGGAATTCGCGCAGCAGCTCTTCGATTTTTTTGCTTTCCGGAACGAAGAAAGACGGACGCAGGAGCGCTGCCCAGTCAAAGGAGGCATCCTTGTTCAAATAACCCAGCAAGTCTTTGGCATAAAGAAAGCCGATGATGTGATCGAGATCGTTTTCGTAAACCGGAAACCGGGAATAGCCGCTCTCACGAACGATCTTCAGCACTTCGTCAAAGGAGTTCTCACGATCGATGGCCACGAGGTCCACTCTCGATCGCATGATCTGCTTCACGGTGATATCTCCGAATTTGACAATTCCTTTTAAAATATCAATTTCCTCCTCGGTTGTATTCTCATCGCGGGCCAGCTCGATGGCGTGGTCGATTTCTTCTCTGGTCACGAAATGTGCCCCTTGTTTCTTGGCCAGGCGCTTTTCGATCACCCGGGTAGAGCGCACCAAAAAGCCGCTCAGCGGATGAAAGGCCTTGCTCAACACACCCAGCACGGGAGCAGAGAAATGTGCAAATTCCAGTTTCCGGTAATTGGCCAGGATTTTTGGAACCACTTCTCCGAAAACGACCAGAAGGAAAGTGACAAAGACCACTTCCACCGCAAACTGAGCCCAGGCATCTTCAAAAACAAATGTGGAAGAAATAATGAAGTAGGTAGTCACTACAATGCCGACATTGAAGAGATTGTTGGCTATCAGAATGGTTGCCAGCAGGTTTCGGGGCATGCGCAGCAGAGAAAGAAGCAAGTGGTCGCGTGACGCCTTGCTGCCTTTCAGCTCCTTGATGTTCTGCTTGCCGAGAGAAAAGAATGCCACCTCGGCCCCGGACACAATGGCCGAAGCGAAAAGGAGCAGGATCGTGATCGCCAATGCGATGTATATTTCCAGCGTCAAGGGCCGGGCAGAAAAGCCGCTCAGGAACTTAATTACAAGGGGAACGCCAAGGTCACCATCAGGGTTTGATTCCAAATTTCATTGAGTTTCGTGAAACCATATCAGAACGGAAGATCGTCCTCCATATCTGCGGGGTCGGCCGGAGTTTGCGGAGTGGGCGCAGCTTTGCTTTCGGGGGCGGCTGCTCCGCCATATTCATTTCCGCCCGCTTTGCTTTCAGATCGCGGACTGAGCATTTGAAAATAATCCACTTCTATTTCCGTGATATAGCGTTTGTTCTTGTCTTTGTCTTCGTAAGAACGGTTTCGCAATTTTCCTTCCACGTAGATGAGGTCCCCTTTTTTCAGGTACTTCTCGGCTACTTCTGCATTTCGCCTCCACATCACAATGCGGTGCCATTCCGTCCTTTCCTGTTTTTGTTTGTTGCGGTCGTAAAAAACCTCACTGGTGGCCATGGAAAAATTGGCCACCGTGGCTCCGTTTTCAAGGTTCCGAATTTCGGGATCGCGTCCCAGACGGCCCAGAAGAATAACTTTGTTTACCATGGCAGTTGCTTTATTAATCCAATCCTAAATATAAGAATTTCTCCTTCAGCAAATTCTCAATAGGCTTTGGAAATGCAAATTTATTCAATTTATCAATTGCAATCATTTCAAATGGGGGCGGCTTTTTCCATTCGAGCTGAAAATGGAAAAAACGAATCTCAAGGGTCTGGTGCGTTAGTTCATGTCTGATGCTTTGCAAATGAGCACGCTCATCCGCATTGCCCTTCAGGGCGGCATTCTCCAGAAGCGGATCATTCAAAAGCTCCTTTGCCGACAGTGCCTTCCCGCTTTCGATCAGCGGAAACTCATAGAGCCCGCGCCATATATCTTTCTCTTCGCGCTTCCGTATGGCCAGTTTTTCATTTTCCTCCAGCGCGAGGTAATGGAGAATGCGCTTGCGTTTTTTCCTTCGCTTGCTCTTCACCGGATAGGCTGCCGGATTTCCCCGAAGATATGCCGTGCAATCACGGGCAAAAGGACAATCCGGGCAGTGCGGGTTGAGCGGCAGGCAGACTGTTGCTCCCAGGTCCATGATGGCCTGATTGTAGCTGCCTGGTGCCTTCCGGTTGATGAGCCGGTTGGCCAAACTCTGCAGCCGGGCCCTGCCCGCGCTCTTGTCCATTGCTTCATCAATACCAAATATGCGTGTAAGCACGCGGATGACATTGCCGTCCAGCACGGCATGGGGCAGCCCGAAGGCAAAGGAAGCAATGGCAGCAGCCGTGTAAGGCCCTATGCCCGGAAGTGAGAGAATCTGTGCATAACGATCCGGAAAGCGCCCTCCGAATCGATCCCGGATATCGCGGGCCGCCCGCAGTAGATTGCGCGCCCTCGTGTAGTAGCCCAGGCCCTGCCAAAGGCGAATCACTTCATCCTCTTCGGCTGCGGCCAGGGCTTTCAGATCGGGGAAACGGGCCAGAAAGCGCTCGTAATAGGGCCTGCCCTGCGCTACCCTTGTCTGCTGAAGGATGATTTCGGACAGCCAGATTTTGTAGGGATCAAGCTCCCCCTTCCAGGGCATGGGACGGTCACAATCGCGGGCCCAGCGCAGAAGGCGCTGCGAAAATGTTTTTTCCAAATCAGGCATAGGGACAATATTAAAGTGCGGCCCCGTCTTTTCAGAGTTTTATGATCTTTCGGGTGGCTATTTTTTCGCCCGATGCCGAACGCATGACAACAAAGTAAATGCCCGGTGAAAGGGTCTCTGCCGAAAAGGAAAGCTGAATTTGCCCCGGATCGAGGTAATCGTTAAAAAGTTTGCGAAGGACCTTCCCGTTTGCATCAAGCAACTCGAGTATCACCGTCCCCGGCCGCTCAATGGCGAACTCAAGATTAAAATCAATGTGTATCGGATTGGGGAAAAGAGAAATTTCTTTCGGAATACCCGGACTTGATATGCCGTTGTATTCCGGTATGGCAAGATAAGATATCCATGTTTTGTGGGTATTCCCGCGACCGTAAGAACCCGAAGCCCAGGCCATGCCCGCGCCCGAGTAATCTCTCTGTATGCCCGTGTAGTCGCCCCAGCGATTGATCTCTCCGGGCTGAATGGTCACCGATGAACTGCCTTCTTTGAGGACAATCATTTTGGAATAAGGCTGAACACTGTCGTAAAAGACAGCCCCAAAGCCCGGATAGCGATCCACCCCGCTAAAATTAAAAACGATAAGCGCCTTCTTCTCACCCTCATTTTCCGACATGGATGCAATATTGGGATAGGCTGCATATAAATTTTCGAAATGTATGATATTGCTGTGCATCGTGGGAGCCGGGCCCTCCGCCCCGTGAACAATGCCGTGGTAAATTCCGCTGACACTTTCGCCCGGAATGCCTGTAGTGGCTACAAACTGCAACTCTCCGTCCTTCAGGAAAGCCCCCGAAATACGGGCATCGTTGGTTTCCAGATATTCCACACCCGGCTGGCGGGCCAGTGGCGGAAAATAATAGGGCTGGTCGGCTTTCAATGCTATAATTTCCATCGTATCGTTCATGCCCTCCCGTTGCAGCAATTTCAAGACAAAAACGGAATCGTTCTGTGTGTCTTCCCCGTAATTGGCTACAAAAAAGGCACTGTTCGGGTTGCGCACACCCAGCGAGTTGACAGGCAGGATTGAGAAAAAGGGACGGGCGGCAAATCGTATCCGGTCAAAATAATCGTAACTAAGTATTTGCCCCTGATAGCCTCCTGATTTGTTTACTTTCCAGATGACCGACTCGCTGAACTGATAGCCGTCATCTTCTTTGACGAAAATATTTCCGCTAATAAAAAGATGGTCGGCACTGATTGAGACTGCGGGAAAGTCCACTTTTTGCCCGCCTGCTTCCGGTGAAGCCGGAATGGCGTAAAGATTCCAGCCCGCAGCTGGGTCGCTGTCATTGGCAAAGGCCAGGACAATGTGGGAGTTGCTGTCGGCCTGTCCGTTGAGAAACAAGATAATAAAACGATCGGCCAGCGGGTCATAGATGACCCTGGGATCAAATTTCAGGGCATGGAGGCCAAGGGTTGAAGCCATGTCGTCAAGGGTGAAAGCACTTTGAAGCTCGCCCTCCTCCGTATAACAATGCACCGAAGCATTGATAACACTGATCACTTTCCCCGATTTCGAAACGGCAATGCTGTTGTCGTTCGGCACTCTGAAATTGAAGGGGTTGCCGTTAAAAGAACGAATGATGACGGGCGGCTGTTTGCCGCGGGGCGCGATCACCCGGCTTCCGGCAGCACGCGCCCGAACACCGCGCCATGGCACTCCGGCCCTCCGGTTTTGCTTCGGAATGGCCTGAAAGAAGGTCATCTGGTGGATCCCTGAGCCTTCTCCCGGACGATACACATGCCCCCCCGCTGCGACAGCGCTTTTGCTGCGCACCTGTCCCTGTGCTTCAAGCGAAAAGAGCAGGATCAAAAAAAAGAATGTAAAAGAAATTCGCAACATTAAATTCTTGTAAACCACTAAGATAATCAATAAATGAGCATCTGCAAGCAAAAAAGAGCCGGCAGGAAGGCTCTTTTGCATTAAAAATCGGGGCTTATGAGAAATCCTTTCAAACTAATTTTCAATCTTTTAAATAAAATTGTGAAATTTGCCCTCCGCATATTGAATGCGGGAATTATTGAATTTCAAAATATTACAGACAAAATGAGAAAAGCAGATTTGATATCTGATATTTCAGAGAAGACCGGAGTACCCAAGGTGGATGTATTGGTAACCCTCGAAGCCTTTTTCAAGGAAGTGAAAGATGCATTGGCCCAGGGTGAGAATGTGTATATCCGCGGATTTGGAAGTTTTATTACCAAAAAGCGCGCAAAAAAAATCGGACGAAACATCAAAAAAAATGTGGCAATAGAGATACCGGAGCATTTTATTCCGGCCTTCAAACCCTCCAAAGTATTTCAGGAAATGGTGAAGGACAGCAAAGAATTGCATCAAAAACTCAATAACGGGTGAGTCACAGACAGGGCATCGTCATAGCAGCCGGGATGGTATTGATCGTTGCCCTGTATCTCATGCGGAGTGAGCCGCAAAAGAAGAACCCGATCGAGGAACAGCGCAGCCGTGCCTGGGAGCAGCTCGACAGTTTCCGGAGAACTTTGCTTGCAGGAGCAGAAGCAGCTGTAAACAGGGCCGGCAGCGAGCAGGAAAAAGTGCAGGCCCTCAAACGGGAATCCGATCTTTGGGATTCGCTCGGTTTTCAACAGGTAGCCGCACTCTACGCTTTCCGGACGCTGGAAATCGATACAAGCCTGCCAAACCGCCTGAATGCCGGGAGAAAACTGCTGGATGCGGCAGAGGCAGGGCGAAGCAGCGAAGCGGGGCAAAACCTCACGTTTTTCCTCTACGAAACGGCCGCTTCGGTGTATGAGGACATTCTCGCCAGCGACCCGGACAATCCGGAGGCACTGGCAGGCCTGGCCACAGTGGAAATAATGGGCCGGGGAAACGTGATGAACGGAGTGCAGCGCCTGCTGGGCATCGTCAGAAAAGACTCGCTGAATGTGCCGGCCAACCTCACCCTGGGAAAAATGAATATGGTGAACGGACAGTACGACAAAGCCATTATTCGCATGAATACGGTGCTGAAAAGCGATTCGCTGAATCCCCTGGCGCTGAGCACCATTGCAAAAGCCTATGTGGCTATGCATGAAGAAGTTAAAGCTATTCCGTATCTTGAAAAGGCCCTGAAAAAGGCCGATCCGGAATTGAAAAAAGAGATAGAAAATATATTAAAGAAATTAAAAAACTAAGAGATCATGCCAAGCGGTAAAAAACGTAAAAGACATAAGATCGCAACACACAAGCGAAAAAAACGCCTGAGAAAAAACAGGCACAAGAAGAAGAAATAATCATTCTTTCTTCCGTACATCACCACCATACCGTCAGAATTGTAACACAATTATTAACCTGCCCGCAAGAGCAGACTCTGTTGCTATGGCAATAAGCGAGTCTTTATCAGGCGGGTGAAAACCTGAGTAGCGTGGAAAGAGAATTAGTAATGAAATCAGGATCAGGTGGTGTGGAGATTGCCCTTCTCGAAAACGGGAAGTTGGTCGAATTTCATGAAGCCAAAGAGAACGACAAATTCAAGGTTGGCGACATTTTTCTCGGACGGGTCAAAAAGATCAATCCCGGGTTGAATGCAGCATTTGTCGATATCGGTTACCAGAAAGATGCTTTTTTGCATTATACCGATCTGGGGCCGAATGTAAAATCACTCATCAAATGGACCAATCTTGGAATTAGCGGCAGTCGCAAACATCGCCAGATCGAAAAGGCTCCTCTCGAGAAGGAGATTGTAAAAACGGGAAAGATCAACAATGTCCTGTCGAAAAAGCACCCTTTGATGGTGCAGGTCTTCAAAGAGCCCATCTCGACAAAAGGCCCCCGCCTGACATCCGAAATCACCATCCCGGGAAGATACCTCGTATTGGCCCCCTTCAGCAATACCATCGGTATCTCAAAAAAAATCGAAGACGCCAAGGAACGCAAGCGCCTTCAGAAACTTATTGAGAGCATCCGGCCCAATAACTTCGGAGTGGTGGTGCGCACCGTGGCCCAGGGCAAAAGTGTGGCCGACCTGCATGAAGATTTAATGTCGCTGGTTGACAAGTGGTACGAAATCTATGACAAGCTGCACAATGTATCGCCTCCGGTACAACTGCTGAGCGAGATCAACAAAACATCGGGCCTTTTGAGGGATTTCCTCAATGAATCCTACTCGAAAATTACCATTGACGACAAGAAACTGGCGCAGGAAGTCAAATCCTATATTGCACAGATTTCGCCCGGCAAAGAGAAAATCGTATCCTATCACGGATCGAAAACACCCATATTCGATGCCTACGGAGTGACCCGCCAAATCAAGTCGGCCTTTGGCAAATCCGTCACCATGGACAGCGGAGCCTATCTGGTGATCGAGCACACCGAGGCCCTCCACGTGGTGGATGTCAACAGCGGTTACCGCGTGAACAACAGCACCGACCAGGAGACCAACGCCCTCCAGGTCAACCTCGAAGCGGCAGAGGAAGTGGCCCGCCAGCTGAGGCTTCGCGATATTGGCGGCATTATCATCATCGACTTTATTGATATGAAATCGCCTGCCAACAAGCGCAAGGTCTATCAGACCCTCAAGGATGCCATGGAGCCCGATCATGCCCGTCATTCCATTTTGCCGATGAGCAAATTCGGCCTTATTCAAATCACCCGCGAAAGGGTGCGGCCCGAGGTAAAAATTGCCACGGTCGAAACCTGCCCGACCTGCCGCGGTAGCGGAAAGATCGAGCCATCGGTGCTGATCATTGACGAGATTGAAAGGGAAATCGAACATCTGACACAGGAAATGAAGCTGAAAAACATCAAGCTCATCGTGCACCCCTTTGTGGAGGCTTTTCTCAAAAAAGGCCTGAAAAGCAAAACCGTTCAATGGCTGCTGAAATACGGCACACGCATCAAAGTGGCCGGCAATGCCGACTTCGGTATCGTAGAGTACCACATCTACGACAGCCGCGGAGAAGAGATATCGCTTGACAAGAGCAAGAAAAAATAAGAAAACCCGGGTTTTAATCACGGCTGCCACATTTCAATAAAGAAACGCCAGCTTACATGTGCCTGGCGTTTTCTTTTTTTGATTCTTGCTGTCTCCTGACACTTGCCTCTGCCCGGCCCTGACGCTCGCTTTGCTCGATCCTGACGCTTCGGTCAGGACAGGTCAGGGCAGATCAGGATCACCAACCACTAACCACCAACCACTAACCACCAACCACTAACCACCAACCACTAACCACCAATCACCAACCACCAAGCACCAACCACCAATCACCAACCACCAACCACCAGGCACCTCTTTTTCCCAAAATCAAAGCAAGAAGCATTCACCGAAATGCTTTTAAGGCCATTTTTTAACAGCCGGAGCGGCCGCTTCTACCGCTTGCCAACTCCTTACCTTCTCCGCTCTTAAACTCTCCGTTACCGGCCCCTCGGGCATTTCCTCACAGGGCAATAATGAATTGTGTAGTTTTGTTATGAGGATGCAATGAATGGGAGGAATGAGGCGGAAAGAGATAATAGCAATCAAGCAGCAGAGCATAAACAGTGTTATAAACGGACTCGAAACTCCGGCATGCATGGCCGAAGACTATCTGCCGACAATGCTCCTTTCGCCCTGAAAACAAAACAGGAAAATGAATTTTTCGGAAATCAGCGGACAGGAACATATTAAGGGGCCCCTGCGGAGGGCGGTGCAGGAAGGCCGACTGGCACATGCCATTCTGCTGCTCGGCAAAAGCGGGCAGGGACTGTTGCCCATGGCCCTGGCTCTGGCCGGATATCTTCTTTGTGAAAATCGTAGTGAAACGGATCTCTGCGGCAAGTGCAATGCCTGCAGGAAGACGGAAAAATACATCCATCCGGACTTGCACTTCACTTTTCCGGTGGTCAAAAAAGAAAAGCAAAAAGACGCGCCACTGAGCAGCGACCGGATGGAAGAGTGGCGCCAGGCCCTTGAGGAAGACCCGCTGATGAGCTACAACGACTGGCTTCTGCGCCTCGATGCCGCCAATAAACAGGGCAACATAACGGCCCGCGAATGCCGTGAGATCGTCAGAAAGCTCGGTATGAAAAGCTTTGAGGCGGGGAGCAAGGTGCTGCTTGTATGGAAGGCGGAGTTGCTGAAGAAAGAGGGCAATCGCCTGCTCAAAATCATTGAAGAACCCCCGGAGGATACGTATATCATCCTGATGGCCGAAGACGAAAGCGAACTGCTCAACACCATTTTGAGCCGCACGCAGGTTTATCGTCTGCATCCGCTACGCGATGAAGACATCTTGCAGCATCTCGTACGAAAGGAAGGGATGGAGGAAAGCCGGGCGCGTGAGCTGGCCTATCTGAGCGATGGCGATCTGGCCCGGGCACTGAAGCTGGCTGCTGAATCGGAGGGGGGCATGGGAGACACCTTTCGGCAATGGATGCTGATGATTGCCCGCTCCGACTGGGCGGCCCTGCTGGAATGGATCAACGAGATATCGACCAAAGGCAGAGAGTGGCAGAAGTATTTTGTACGCTACGGACTGCATTTTTTTGAAGAATCACTGAAGGCGGGCATGAGCGCGGGCTACACAGCCCGTATTTTGCCGGGATATGAAAAGCTGACGGTTTTTCTGAACGAAAAGATGGACCTGGAAGCCTATGAAAGCGCGGTGCGCCTGCTTGAAGACCTGCACTACCATATCGAGCGCAATGCCTACATAAAGGTACAGTTGCTCAATGCCTCGCTGCGCTTGGGGGATGTAATTTTAAAACGAAAAAGGATCAGGGCGGAAGCGCTGATCAGATAAATAAAGGATAGATAAAATGGGATGTGCCACATGTGTGACAAGCAGCAAAAGCCCGGCCGGCTGCCAAAGCAACGGCAGCTGTGCCACGGGCAGTTGCAATAAACTGAACACCTTCGACTGGCTGGCCGATTTGCCGGCCTATGCACCGGAACCCTTTGATGTGGTGGAAGTGAGCTTTAACAACGGCCTGCGCAAAGAGTTTTATCGCAAGCGAAAGGGACTCCTCATCGATACGGGCGACAGCGTGGTGGTGGAAACCCAGTTTGGCCACGATATCGGAGTCATCACGCTCAGTGGCGAGCTGGTAAAATTGCAAATGCGCAAAAAGAGGGTAAAGTCGAAAGAAAAATTATATTACCTGCTGCGCAGGGCCGGTGAGCATGACCTCGAGCGCTATCGCGAAGCCAAAAGCCGGGAATATGAAATTATGGTCAGGTCGCGTGTCATTGCCCGCAGTCTGAAGCTGAATATGAAAATCGGTGCGGTGGAAGTGCAGGGCGACAACAAAAAGACCACTTTTTATTACACGGCTGACGGACGGGTGGATTTCCGGCAGCTGATCAAAGAGTTTGCCCGCGAGTTCAGAACCAAAGTGGAGATGAAGCAAATCGGGGCGCGGCAGGAAGCCGGCAAAATCGGTGGCATCGGCTCCTGCGGACGCGAGCTCTGCTGCAGCACCTGGCTGACCGATTTTAAATCCGTAAATACCTCGGCTGCCCGCTATCAAAACCTGTCGATCAATCAGTCGAAGCTCTCGGGGCAATGCGGACGGCTGAAATGCTGCCTCAACTATGAACTGGATCAGTACATCGAGGCCTTGCAGGACTTTCCCGACAAGGCCGAGAAGCTGCAAACCGAAGCCGGAACGGCTTATCTTCAGAAGACCGATATTTTCAGGCGCCTGATGATCTACAAATACCGCGACAAGCCCCTCTATGTGAAGGTGCCTGTAGAAAGGGTCAGGGAAATTCTGGAAATGAATGCCCGCAACGAAAAACCCGAAGACCTGCTCATCGAAGTGGAGATGGACCTCTTTGACCAGGACAATACCGTGGGCCATATCTCGCTGGAAACGCTCGAGAAGAAGGAAAAGATGAAAAAGCGTGCAAGACGCCAGAAAAACAGAAAACGGCAAAACCGCAACCGGGGCGGAAAGAAGAATCGGGGCAATGAAAAAAAATAAGACATATTTCTTCCTTGCGGGGCTGCTTCTGCTGGCCCTGGCATGCACTCCGGGCAATACCTATCACAAGGTGGCCGATATTCCGGGTTTCTTATGGAGCCGGGACGCGGCCATCGATTTTGAACTGCGGATAAATGATACGGCTGCCGCCTATGATCTCTTTGTCATTATCCGCCACAACAGCGACTACCCTTTCTCCAATCTCTGGCTCGAGTTGCAGACTTTTTTCCCGGGGGGCGACACGGCCGTCATGCGCAAGCAGATTATGCTGGCCGACAATGACGAACTGCAATGGAAGGGCGAGTGCATGGGCGACATTTGTGTGCTGAAAGTCCCCCTGCTCCACAACGGGCACTTCGGCCGGAAGGGGGATTACCGCTTCCGCATTGCCCACGTGATGCGCAGCAATCCGCTGCCGGGCATTCTGAATGTCGGCATGGAAATGAAAAAGCGGGATGCACCCTGAATGAAGAAGGGGGCTTCTTTTCGATTTCCCTCTTTTTCCGTGTGAAACTGATTAAATTTGCACGCTTGCCTCCACCGGTTGAAACTAAAAGCGGGAGACAGGGCTTTCTAAGGACGATGTCAAAAATATCCACTCAGGCGCCAGATGATCGAAAGAAGACCCGCACGCAGCATGCGGGCCGGCTGAACGTATGGGGCGCCCGCGAGCACAATCTCAAAAATATTGATGTGGCCATCCCGCGCAACCGCCTGACGGTCATCACCGGCATCAGCGGCAGCGGCAAGTCTTCACTGGCTTTCGACACCATCTATGCCGAGGGACAGCGCAGATACATCGAAAGTTTTTCGGCCTATGCACGCCAGTTTATAGGCAGCCTCAAGCGCCCTGATGTGGAAAAAATTACGGGGCTCAGTCCGGTCATCTCCATCGAACAGAAGACAACCAACAAAAACCCGCGAAGCACCGTGGGGACGGTCACTGAAATATACGACTTTCTGCGCCTGCTTTTTGCCCGTGCTGCCGAAGCATACTCGTATGAGACCGGAAAAAAGATGAGCCGTTTTTCGGAGAAAGAAATACTGGAGCACCTCCTGGAGCGCTATGACGATCGCAAGGTCATTCTTCTGGCTCCGGTGGTAAAAGGGCGCAAGGGGCATTATCGCGAGCTTTTCGAGCAAATCCGGAAACAAGGCTACCTGAAAGTGCGGGTCGATGGCGAAATTGTCGAAATCCGCGAAAAGATGCAGGTCGACCGCTTTAAAATTCACGACATCGAAGTGGTGGTCGATCGCCTGAAAGTGAAGAGCAGCGAAACGAGGCGGCTGCAGCAAAGCCTCGAAGCGGCCCTCAGGATGGGCGAGGGGCAGGTGATGATTCTGGATTATGAAAGCGGAGAAGCAGACCAGTTCAGCGAAAGGCTGATGGATCCGGATACGGGCCTTTCGTACGAAGAGGCCTCTCCCAACACCTTTTCATTCAACTCGCCCTACGGGGCCTGCCCCGATTGCAAGGGCATGGGGCTCATCCGCGAAGTGAAGCGCGAACTGCTCATCCGCGACCCGGAGAAAAGCATCAGTGAAGGCGGCATTGAGGCGCTGGGTGAATATCGCGACAATACCATCTTCCGTCAGCTGCGGCTGCTGTCAAAGCGCCTGGGGTTCACCCTGGGGACACCCGTAAAAGACCTTCCGCCCCATATTCTCAACCTCATTCTCTACGGAAATGAGGAAGGAGTGATGGAATATGAACACGCACGGCAGCGCGGCACGCAGCGATGGTACGGCCTCGAGTATGGCGGGGTGGTCGGCATGATCAAGGGTTCGTATCGCAATACCAGCTCGGACGGCCTTCGAAAGTGGGCCGAGAGCTTCATGGAAGAACAGCCCTGCCCCGGCTGCGGGGGTGCCCGGCTGAAAAAATCATCGCTTTACTTTCGCATTGGCGGAAAAAACATTGCCGAACTCTCGGCTCTGCACATTGATGAATTGCATCGCTGGTTTGAAGCACTCGGGCCGCAACTGAGTGAAAGGCAAAAGCGCATATCTTCGGAATTGATCAAAGAGCTGCTCGTGCGCCTTGGCTTTTTGCTGGATGTGGGCCTTGAGTATCTGACCCTCGACCGGCCGGCCCGCTCTCTTTCGGGCGGGGAGTCGCAACGCATCCGCCTGGCTACTCAGATCGGCTCGAAACTGGCCGGCATCACCTACATTCTTGACGAACCCACCATCGGCCTCCATCAGCGCGACAACAGGCGCCTGATTGCTGCGCTCAAAGAACTGCGTGACACGGGCAATACGGTCATCGTAGTGGAACACGACCAGGAACTGATAGAAGCGGCCGACCATGTGATCGACCTGGGGCCGGGGGCGGGTGAGCACGGTGGCGAGCTGGTGGCCGAAGGCGAGCCGCAGCACATCGCAAAGGGCATTTCGCTGACGGCCCGCTATCTGAGCGGCAAAATGCGCATTGAGGTGCCGCCCCTGCGCAGACCCGGCAACGGACATTATATCACCCTGCAGGGTGCTCGGGGCAACAACTTGAAAAACGTGACGGTAGACTTTCCACTCGGCAAGTTCATCTGTGTCACGGGGGTTTCGGGCAGCGGCAAGTCCACATTGATCAACGAAACCCTCTATCCCATCCTGCGAAGCCATTTTTACCGCAGCAACGACCGGCCCTTGCCCTTTGAGGCCGTTCATGGCATAGAGCATGTTGACAAAGTGATTGAAATCGACCAGTCGCCCATTGGCCGCACACCCCGCAGCAATCCGGCTACCTATGTGGGGGTTTTTACCGATATCCGCAATCTTTTTGCCGATCTGCCGGAATCGAAAATCAGAGCTTACAAAGCCGGGCGCTTTTCTTTTAATGTGAAAGGAGGCCGCTGTGAGGAGTGCAAAGGCGGTGGCATGAAGCTCATAGAAATGAACTTCCTGCCCGATATCTATGTGGAGTGTGAAAAATGCCACGGCAAGCGATACAACCGCGAGACACTGGAGCTGCACTACAAGGGAAAATCCATCAGCGATGTGCTGGATATGACCGTGGAGGAGGCGACCGGATTTTTTGAGCCCGTCCCCTCCATTTATCAAAAGCTGAAGACCCTCCTCGATGTGGGGCTGGGATACATTCGCCTGGGCCAGTCTTCCACCACCTTGTCGGGGGGCGAGGCTCAGCGCGTAAAGCTGGCCGATGAACTTTCGAAGCGGGATACGGGCAATACTTTCTACATCCTCGATGAGCCCACCACGGGCCTTCATTTCGAAGATATTAGGGTATTGCTGGAGGTATTGCAGCGCCTGGTGGACAAAGGGAATACCGTGCTCGTGATTGAGCACAACCTCGATGTGATCAAAGTGGCCGACCACGTCATCGACCTGGGCCCCGAAGGAGGCGAACGGGGCGGATACATCATAGCCGAGGGGCCGCCGGAGCTGATTGCCCGGGCCCCCGGCAGCCATACGGGCGCCTTCCTGCGAAATGTGCCGGGCATCGGCTGATGCCCTTTCGAAAACTTAATATTTTCTTCATGCTTTTTTGGGATCGGGCTCAGTCCGTACGCTGCCAAAGCGTTATCTTTGCACGATATCTCAAAAAGCCCGTACACATTGAAAGAGAGAAAGATACGCAGCGCACTTCTGTCGGTATACCACAAGGATGGTCTTGAGCCCATTGTCCAATATCTTGCCGGGGAGGGAGTCCGGATTTTATCCACCGGAGGCACAGCCGCATTTATCCGCGACATGGGCGTGGAAGTGCAGGAAATCGAGTCCCTCACGGGGTATCCCTCCGTCCTGGGAGGAAGAGTAAAAACCCTGCATCCGAAAGTTTTCGGGGGCATTCTCGCCCGCAGGGAAAATGAGGCCGACCAGGCCGATATGGCAGAGTTTGAAATTCCGGTGATCGACCTGGTGCTGGTCGACCTTTATCCTTTTGAAGCCACGCTCCGCAGCAGTTCTGACGAAGCGGCCATCATCGAAAAAATCGACATTGGCGGTATTTCGCTGATACGGGCCGCGGCCAAGAACTTTGACGATGTGCTGGTGGTGCCCGGGCGCGAGTATTACGGGGAGTTGATGGAGCTGCTGGAAGCAAAAGGCGGGAGCAGCGATCGCAACGACCGCAAACGATTTGCCGCAGCGGCATTTCACGTTTCTTCGCATTACGATACGGCCATCTTTAACTATTTTAACAAAGAGGCGGGCTATGAGGAGGTTTTCAAAGTGAGCTTCGGCAACGGACGAAGCCTGCGCTACGGAGAGAACCCGCATCAAAAAGGCTACTACTACGGAAATTTGGATGAACTCTTCACCCAGTTGCACGGCAAGGCATTGAGCTACAACAATCTCGTGGATATCGATGCGGCTTTGGATATTCTGGAGGAATTTGACAGCCTGGACGGCAGGGTGACTTTTGCCGTATTGAAGCATACCAACCCCTGCGGATTGGCAACCCGCAGCAGTTCACTTGCGGCTTGGGAGGCGGCCCTTGCCGGAGACCCGGTTTCGGCCTTTGGCGGCATCATAGCGAGCAACGGAAAAATAGACGAAGAAACGGCCCTTGCCATCAATGCCCTCTTCTTTGAAGTAATTTTGGCCCCCGAATTTGACGAAAAGGCCTTGGAAATTCTAAAAAGCAGAAAAAAGCGCATAATTTTAAAGAAACACCCTCTGGCTTTAAGTCACAGGCAGTTTAAAACGGCCGCAAACGGAGTTTTGCTGCAGGACAAAGACCGGCAAAGCGATGGAAGGGGGAACTGGCAGACCCCTACCGTGAGAAAGCCGGATGAGCGGGAGATGCGCGACATGGAATTCGGAATCAAAGCGGTAAAACACCTGAAGTCAAATGCGATTGCCCTGGTGAAAGATGAGCAAATGATTGGCATGGGTGCCGGACAAACTTCCCGCATCGATGCACTGAAACAGGCCATCGACAAAGCCGGGCGCATGGGTTTTGAAACGAAAGGTGCGGTGCTGGCATCGGATGCATTTTTTCCTTTTGCCGACAGCGTGGAGGCTGCATTTGAAGTCGGCATTGAGGCCATCGTGCAGCCGGGAGGCTCCAAACGGGACCACGAAAGTGTGGATTTCTGCAACGAAAAGGGCATGTGCATGGTGATGACAGGAATCCGGCATTTTAAGCATTGAATTTGAAATTTTATTCGGCTTTATTGATTCATTTGAATATGAAGAACAAATTACGTACACTTAAAGGGCATTGAGAAAAACGGAACATGGGATTATTCAACTTCTTTTCGCAGGAAATAGCCATAGATCTTGGCACAGCCAACACCCTCATTATTGCCAACGACAAGGTCGTAGTGGACGAGCCATCAATTGTGGCCATTGATAAGAGAACGGATAAGGTGGTGGCCGTGGGGCGAAGGGCCATGCAGATGCACGAGAAAACCCATGAAAATCTAAAGACGATCAGGCCACTGAAAGACGGTGTGATAGCCGACTTTCAGGCAGCCGAAGCCATGATCCGGGGCATGATCAAAATGATCAATCCGAAAAAGCAGCTTTTCAAGCCTTCGCTGACCATGGTCATTTGCATTCCGTCCGGCATCACGGAAGTGGAGAAAAGGGCGGTCTTCGACTCGGCCGAGCAGGCCGGGGCCAAAGAGCGCTATCTCATTCACGAGCCCATGGCGGCCGCCCTGGGAATCGGGCTGGATGTGCAGGAGCCCATCGGCAATATGATTATCGATATCGGAGGCGGCACCACCGAGATTGCCGTCATTGCCCTTTCGGGCATTGTCTGCGATCAGTCCATCCGTGTGGCAGGCGATGAGTTTACACATGATATTATCAACTTCATGCGCAGGCAGCACAATATGCTCATTGGTGAGCGCACGGCCGAACAGATCAAAATGAACATAGGAGCCGCCATTACCGAACTGGACGAGCCGCCCGAGGATTATCCGGTCAACGGGCGCGATCTGATGACGGGCATTCCCAAGCAGATCATGATCTCTTATTCCGAAATTGCCCACGCCATCGACAAGTCCATCAGCAAAATCGAAGATGCCGTGCTGAAAGCACTGGAAATAACCCCTCCCGAAGTGTCGGCCGATATTTACCGTACGGGCCTCTACCTGACCGGGGGCGGAGCCCTGCTCAGGGGCCTCGACAAGCGCCTGGCGCAAAAAACAAAACTGCCGGTACACGTGGTGGACGATCCGCTGAGGGCAGTGGTGCGGGGCACAGGCATAGCACTCAAGCGGAGAAAAGAACTGATTGCCCTGCTGATGAGTTAATGGAGTGGCTTCTTTTCATCCCCTGATTGCTTATTTTCAATCAACTAAACCGCAGTTTGTCCGTGCGAAGCATTATTCGTTTTATTGTACGCTATCATGTCTTCTTTCTCTTCCTGATTCTTGAATCTCTGGCGCTCTTTTTTATCTATGAACAAAAAACTTTTCACCGCCAGAGGATGCTTGCCGCAACGGCTGATATGAGTGGAAGAGTGCAGGAAATCTATTCGAATGTGACGTCTTATCTGGTGCTGGGTGCGGTCAATGACAGCCTGATGGCCGAGATGGCCCGGCTGAAAATGAAAGCCCGGCAGGCCGGAGGCGGGCGGCCGGAGCCGGCAGTGCGCAGCGACACCCTCGATTCTTTGATCTACCGATTTATCCCGGCCCGGGTGATAAGCAGCGATTACACGTCATTCAACAATTATATTTTGATTGACAAGGGAAGTCTTGATGCCATTCATCCGGGCATGGGTGTGACCAGCAATTACGGGGTCGTTGGAATTGTGGTATCCAGCAGCCCCCATTTTTCGAGGGTCATGTCGCTTTTGCATCATGATATTCAAATCAGTGCCAGGCTGGCCAAAAACGGACAACTGGCCTCGCTGGTCTGGGAAGGCCGGCATCCGCAGCGTGCCGCCCTGCGCTATTTAACCTATCCTTCTCCCGTGGCGGTCGGTGATACCATCGTGACGGCCGGCTCCTCCACTTTCTTTCCGGGGGGTGAGCTGCTCGGGACGGTCGAAAAAATGGAACTGGAACCCGGAGCCGATTTCTATAATATCACGGTGAAACTGAGCACTCCCTTTGACCGGCTTCACTATGTTTATCTGATTGACTATGCCTTGCAGAAAGAACAAGAAAGTCTGGAGGAGGAATTATGAAAATCAATGTGCTTCGCCTTTTCTTTCAGTTCCTTGTCCTTGTTCTCCTTCAGGTGCTTGTGCTGAACAAAATTCTCCTTTTCGGCTATGCCACTCCGATGGTTTATCCGCTTTTTATTCTTTCCCTTCCGGTCAATATGCCCCGCTGGATTGAGCTTTTGCTTGCTTTTTTCATGGGGCTCCTGATCGACCTTTTTTCAAATACGGGCGGTATGCACGCTTTTTCCCTTGTCTTGCTTGCCTTTGCAAGGCCGGTGATTCTGGCACTTATGTCCCCCAAAGAGGGCTACGATCCGGGCGAGATACCCTCGCTCTACCGCCAGGGGCCGGCCTGGTTTTCTGTCTATGCCGTCCTGGCTTTGTTTATTCATCACCTGGCGTTTTATGTGCTCGAAGTCTTCAGCATTGCCTATACTTCGTTCATCCTGGGACGGACGCTGGCAAGCATTCTTTTTTCCTTGTTGCTGATTCTCCTGATAGAAGTAATCTTTTTCATTAATCCCAAACGGGCCGGCTTGTGAAAGATGTTTTCGGGCATCGGAAGTATGTGATTCGGGGCATAGTGATCCTCGTGACCCTCATTTTTATCGTACGCCTCTTCAACCTTCAGGTGCTCGACAGCAGCCTGAAGAGCGAGGCCAGCGATGTAGGCCGAAAAACCCTGTATCCGGTTCGAGGCTTAATTTATGATCGCAACGGAGTGCTCATTGTCGGCAACAAACCGATCTATGATCTAATGGTTGTTCTAAAGCAATTGGGAGAAATGGATACCCTTGCATTTTGCAGGTACCTGGGCATCAGCGACAGCTTTTTCAGGGCACGCCTCCACCTGCTTTCGACCCAGTCGTGGCGATATTCGAAGGTGCGGCCCGAACTTTTTATGAGCATGATCCCCGAGGAGCGCATGGCCGTGCTGCGAGAGCATCTTTACGAATTTCCCGGCTTTATGCCGCAGGTCCGCCTCGTAAGGACTTATCCCTATGCGGCAGCTGCCCATGTGATTGGCAACGTGGGAGAAGTCAACGAAAAAGAGATGGATGCCTCGCAGGGCTACTACCGCCCGGGGGAGTATGTGGGCAAAGACGGCATTGAGAAATACTATGAACCGGAGCTCCGGGGGAAGAAAGGGGTCAGGTATTACTACAAAGACAATCTGGGGCGCGATATCGGCCC
>JALSIH010000152.1 GCA_026981615.1 Chitinophagales bacterium | reverse complement strand
CCAGTCGCATATTGGGCCCCGATGGGCTGATCACCGAAATTGTAAACAACTATTCACGGATCAGCTTCAACTTCGGGCCCACGCTGCTGCGCTGGCTCGACCGCCACAGCCCCGAAGTGGTGAATGCCCTTCGGGAGGCCGACCGGCAAAGCCGCAGATACAACAACGGCCACGGCAATGCCCTGGCTCAGGGCTATCATCACATCATCATGCCGCTGGCCAACAGGCGCGACAAGCGCAGCCAGGTGCGCTGGGCAAAGTTTGATTTCCGCAAGCACTTCGGCCGCGAGCCCGAAGGACTCTGGCTGCCCGAGACAGCCGCAGATACCGAAACCCTTGAAGTGCTGGCCGAAGAAGGCATTGCTTTCACCATCCTGGCACCGCGGCAGGCCGCCCGCATTCGCAAAGCAGGCAGCGAAAGCTGGGAAGATGTCTCCGGTGAAAAGATCGATACGCGCAGGGCCTATCGATGCAATCTGCCCTCGGGCCGCAGCATCGCCCTTTTCTTTTATGACGGAGCCATCGCCCGCGATGTCGCATTCAACGGCCTCCTTGATGACGGCAAACGTTTTGCCGCCCGCCTCCTCGATGCTTTTGAGCCGGATGGCGAAACCCAACTGGTGCATATCGCCACCGATGGAGAAAGCTACGGCCACCATCACAAGCAGGGCGAGATGGCCCTCTCCTATTGCATACGCCAACTCGAAGAATCGGGGGAAGTGAGCATCTGCAACTATGCCCGCTACCTGGAGCTCAATCCTCCGGAGTATGAAGTCGAAATTATCGAAAACAGCAGCTGGAGTTGTGTGCACGGAGTGGAGCGCTGGCGCAGCCATTGCGGCTGCCACACGGGCATGCATGCCGGCTGGCAACAGGAATGGCGCAAACCCCTGCGCGAAAGCCTCAACTGGCTGCGCGATGAACTCATCGCCATCTACGAAGAAGGCATGAAGGCATACAGCTCCGAACCCTGGGAAATGCGCGATCGCTATATCGAAATCATCGAAAACCGGGACGAGGAAAATGTGAAGCGTTTTCTTTCGGAATTCATGGATGCCGGGAAAGCGGAAAAAGAGCGCACACGCGTTATCCGTCTGCTCGAGATGCAGCGCCATGCCATGCTCATGTTTACCAGCTGTGCCTGGTTTTTTGACGAAATATCGGGCATAGAGACCCTGCAAATATTGCAATATGCCAACCGGGCCATTCAGCTGGCGGCCAGTGTGGGCGGCCCCGACCTCGATGAGGCCTTTGCCGCACGCCTTGCAGAGGCGCCTTCCAATGTGGCCGAATACGGCAATGGAGCTGTCGTGTATGAGCGATTGGTGCGCCCCAAAAGGCTCACCCTCTCGAAAGTGGGCATGCACTATGCGGTGGCCTCGCTTTTCAACTCCGACCCCGAGCACCTGCGCGTCTTCAATTACAAATCCGAAAGCCGCGTTTTCGACCGCCTTGAAGCCGGGCGCATGCGCCTGTCGGTCGGACGCACGGTGGTGCACTCACTCATCACCTTTTCACAAAAGGAATACACCTTTGCCGCGCTCTACCTCGGCCAGCAACACATCATCGGTTCGGTCAGCAGCCAAATGGACGATGCGCAATTCAGAAAAATGTTTGACACCCTGCGCCAGACCTTCCTCAACGACAGCCTCGCGGTGCTGCTCACGCAGATGGAGGAGTTCTTCGGCAGACGCAAGTTCTCGCTTCGCAGCCTCTTCAAAGACGAGCAGCGCAAGGTCCTCGATCAGATTTTGCAAGAAGACCTCGAGCTGGCCGAAGACAGCTACCGGAAGATTTTTGACCGCAACTACAATCTCCTCACGGTGCTGAAAAAGGAAAAAATTCCGCTGCCCGCCCTGATGGAAAAAAACATCGAGATGGTGATCAACACCCGCCTGAGAAAATACCTGGAAGAGAATGTCCGATCCCTCGTTCCGCTGCAGTCCCTGCTGCGGGAAATACGCAAATGGAAAATGCCGCTGCAAGACGAAGAACTGCGC
>JALSIH010000151.1 GCA_026981615.1 Chitinophagales bacterium | reverse complement strand
AGATGACGGCAGCCGCTCCCATCACCAGACCTCCGTAGATGGTGAGTCCGCTGAAGAGATTTCGCCCCGGATCGCGAAGGAAAGCCTCAAAATCGGAAGGCACTTCGAGGAAGTTAAAAATTTTGGCCCCGAGAAATCCGGCAACGGCCGCAATGACTACGATATCGCCCAGTCGCTGCGAGGGGTAGACGGTCACTATTTCCGTTTTGGGGCGGGGCAGCTTTTGCTTTTCTTTTTCGCGATAGCGCAGATAGGCAGCCAGGGCGGCACCTGCCAGCCCGCCCCAGACGGAGCCCTCCAGCGAAAAGATGAAGCCCTGCGGATCGGCAACGCATGACTTGTAATTAAAAAGGATGGCCAGCAATTTGAAGCCGAATACAAATCCGAAAAGCGCGTTGCCAATGAGCTCCTGCATGGTGGCAGGTTTTCCGATGACGACTTT
The DNA here is from genome assembly GCA_026981615.1 of Chitinophagales bacterium. GTDB lineage: Bacteria > Bacteroidota > Bacteroidia > Chitinophagales > S012-47 > S012-47. Next base: position 13,608 of record JALSIH010000151.1, on the reverse strand, counting down.
CACCTGCTCCCCTTCAAAGAGGCCCATTTTTTCTTTTCTCCTCAGGTCGAGCCAGATGACGTAGGTGGCAGCCAGAAAACCCAGCGCCACAAAAAATCCGAAACTGTAAATGCCCAGGGGGATGTCGACACCAAAGAGGTCGTACAGCAGGTCGGAGATTGTAGGATATGCCCGGAGTAGAATCATATGAGTTTATAAAGTTACGGCTTCCGGGATTTTTCCGAGCATCAGCCCTTCGGGACTGAGTTTGCTGAAGTGTACCGGGAGCAAGCGGTTTTTTGCGGCCTCTTCTTCGGGAAGCAGCACTTTGATGTAATTGTCGCTGTATCCGCTGATCATCCCCTCTTCTGTTTTCCCTTCGAAGAGCACCGGCCGGGTGCTGCCGAGTTGCCGGGTGTAAAATTGCCGCAGCTTTTTCGCGGAGAGATTGCGCAGCATCTTGCTGCGTTCGTTTTTGACGCTGTGCGAAAGCTGCCCGGGCATGGCGGCTGCCGGTGTATTGGGCCGGGCGGAATAGGAAAAGACATGGAGATAAGAGACATCCAACTCACGTATGAAGTGATAGCTTTCCAGGAAATCTTCCTCGCTTTCGCCCGGGAAGCCTGCAATCACATCTGCTCCGATGCAGGCGTGCGGCATGAGCTTTTTTATCAGTGCTATGCGCCCGGCATAGAGCTCGCGCTGATAGCGCCTGCGCATGGCTTTGAGAATTTTATTGCTGCCGCTTTGGAGCGGAATGTGAAAATGCGGTACAAAGCGGCTCGAAGCGGCTACCGCTTCGATGATTTCCGCACTCAGCAGGTTGGGCTCAATCGAAGATATGCGAAAGCGATCGACCTCCTCTACCTTTTCCAGTTTTCTCATCAAGTCGAGGAAAGTGATCTCCCGCTGTCGGCCACCGTGTAGGCCTTTGCCGAAGTCACCGGTGTTGATCCCCGTCAGCACGATTTCGCGAACCCCTCTGTTTCCCAGCTTCCGGGCACTGTTTACCACATTTTCCACGGTATTGCTGCGGCTTTTACCGCGGGCCAGCGGAATGGTGCAGAAACTGCAGTTGTAGTCGCATCCGTCCTGTATTTTCAGAAAGGAGCGGGTACGCTCGCTGAGTGAAAAACTTTCATAAAATGAGTCCACCCGCTGAATATCACAGGCATGACAGGCGGCCTGCCCTTTCTTGTCCAGCTTTTGCAGGTGATCGGCCAGCTTAAATTTTTCTCCGGCTCCCAAGACCAGATCGACCCCTTCCATGGCGGCAATTTCCCCGGGTTTTAATTGGGCGTAGCATCCGAGCACTACAATAAAGGCTTCGGGATTGCTTGCGAGCGCCCGGTTGATGATGTTCCGGCACTTGCGGTTGGCATGCTCGGTCACGCTGCAGGTATTGATCACATAGACATCGGCCCGCTCTTCAAAATCAACGCTGCGATAGCCCCGCTCGGCCAGTTGGCGGCTGATGGTGGAGGTTTCGGCAAAATTGAGTTTGCACCCCAGGGTATAGTAGGCAGCGCTGCGATTTGTCATAGGGCTGCAAATTTACGAATATCAGGCAATTGAGCAGATAAATCCTGCGTTTAGCAGCATTCTTCCTGATCAAAAAAAGTAACTTTGCGTGGATTTGCCGGCATGCGCAGATTCCGCTATACCGAACGAAGCATCGTCCACCATGAGATTATTCCTTTTGATTTTCCTTTTGGCCCTCCTTTCTGCCTGTAACTACCGGGCCGAGGTGCCGAGTTACGTCTACATCAAGCCTTTCGAGCTCCGAACCGATAAGGCCATAGAGGGGTCGGCCAGTGAGAATATCCCGGATGCATGGGTTTATCTGGATGATGAAGCACTGGGTGTCTTTCAGCTTCCGGCCCGTGTGCCCGTCATCGCATCTGCCCCCGGAAAACTCCTCTTTATGCCCGGAATCAAAAAAGACGGAATCAGCGGTATCCGCGAGATATATCCTTTTTATACCCAATATTCGATAGATTTTTTCCCCTCTCCTGCAACGGTAGATACGGTCATTCCATCTATCAGCTATATAGACGGGCTCAATTTTCCGATTCTGGAGGATTTTGAGATTGGCAATGACTTTAGCAACATGAACAGAACATCCATTCGCAATGAAGTCTTTGAAGGCAACTGGAGCGGAGTGGTGCGCCTCGATGTTTTTAATAATGAAATGGCCAGTTCAAGCAGTGCCTTTCAATTGCCGCAAGACGGGCGGAGGATTTTTCTGGAAATGGATTATAAATGTTCGCTGCGCTTCAATGTCAGTCTGCTCGCAGGCAAGATTACCGGCCTTGATCCGGTGTATGCGGTCACCATCACCCCCAAAGCTCAATGGAACAAAATATACATTGACCTGACCGAAGAGGTGATTGCCAATAAAGCCCGGGATTACCGTCTGATATTTACGGCCGGGCTTCCGGCCGGAGCCGAAGAGGCCACATTCTTTTTCGACAATATCAAAATTGTCCATTTGTAGAAGGCGAAGAGCATGCGTAGAAACAGAAAACTGGGTACAGCAGCGTATTTGATTCTTGACTATCTGGCGGCAGCGCTCTCATGGACCATCCTCTATACTTTTCGGAAAATAAGCATCGAGGGCCTGCTGCTCTCAGAGATAAAGTACTTTGCAGACAGCAATTTTATTCTGGGCGTGCTGATTATTCCCCTGTGCTGGATCATTCTCTATGCCTTTTTTGGTACCTACACCGACATCTATCGCAAATCCCGGCTTCAGGAACTCGGGTTGACCCTTCTTCAATCCTTTATCGGCAGTGTGCTCATCTTTTTCGTTTTCCTCCTTGATGACAGGGTGCACACCTATCGCGACTATTATTTGTCATTTGCCGTTTTGCTTTCGGCCCATTTTTTCCTCACTGCCCTGTTGCGGTATTTTCAGCTGTCTTTGGCCAAAAAGCAGGTCGAAAAAGGGCTGGTAGGATATAAAACCCTGGTGATAGGGGGGAATGACCGGGCTGTGCAGTTGTACCGCGAGATCATGGAAAAACCCTACTCCCTGGGATATCAGTTCATAGGATATATCAACAGCAACGGGAAAAAATCGGGCGAAGAACTCGGACGCTATCTGCCTTCGCTGGGGCACATTGACGAGCTGCCCCGGATTATCGAAGACCATCAGGTAGACGAGGTCATTATCAGCGTGGAAAGCAGCGAGCATCTTCTGCTTCGCAAGATCATCAACTATCTGGCCGCTACCGATGTGATTATCAAGATTATCCCCGATATGTACGACATTTTAAGCGGATCGGTCAAGATGAGGGATGTACGAGGTGCCGTGCTCATTGAGATTTATCCGGATATGATGCCGCCCTATCAGAAGGTCATCAAGCGGGCCATCGATATTGTGGCATCCTTTATGGCCATTCTCATATTGTCGCCCCTTCTGATTTACATAGCCGTTCGCGTAAAGCTTTCCTCACCGGGCCCGGTTTTTTACATGCAGGAGCGCATTGGCAAAGGCGGCAAGCCGTTCATGATTTACAAGTTCCGCTCGATGTATGTGGATGCCGAGAAGGAGGGGCCCCGGCTTTCGACCTCGAAGGATCCGCGAATTACTCCCTGGGGGCGCATTATGCGAAAGTGGCGCCTGGATGAGTTGCCGCAGTTTTTCAATATTCTCAAAGGCGAAATGTCGCTGGTCGGCCCACGGCCCGAGCGTCAGTATTTTATTGACCGGATCATGGAAAAATCACCGGCCTATAAGCACCTCCAACGTGTGAAACCCGGCCTTACTTCGCTGGGAATGGTCAAATTCGGCTATGCCGAAAATGTGGAGGAGATGGTTTCCAGAATGAAGTTTGACCTGCTTTATATTGAAAATATGTCGCTTTCGCTTGATTTCAAAGTGATGATTTACACCTTGCTCACCATTTTGCAGGGAAAAGGAAAGTGAAACTTTTATCTTTACGCTAAAAGCAATCGAGATGAAAAAAGTACTCTTATTTACCCTGTACATGATATTTGCCATGATTTCCTTCGGACAATCAACCGGGGAACTGATTCAAAAGGCCGAAACCCTGGAAAAAGAGTTTAAGGAAGGCGAGGCATTAAAGGTCTTCCGGGAAGTCATTGCAAAAGACCCGGACAACATAGTGGCGCTGGCCAGGGCGAGCTTCCTTTCGAGCCGCGAAGGCTATCGCAGCGAAGGCGATGAAAAAATCAGGCTCTACAATCAGGCCCGGGAATATGCCGAACGGGCACTTGCCATTGATCCGGATGATGTGGAAGCCAACTATTCCATGGGTGTCGCCATGGGGCGCATTGCCGAGATTTCGCCCACAAAAGAAAAAATCGAGGCCTCGAAAGACATTAAAAGATATGCCGAGAAAACCCTGAAACTCGACCGCAACCATGCCGGGGCGTGGCACCTTCTCGGGAAATGGCATGCCGGAGTCAAAGACCTCGGAGCCACCAAGATGTTTATGATCAAAATGATATACGGGGGCATGCCCAAGGCCAGCTACGAGACAGCCGTGGCCTGCTTCAACAAGGCCATCAATCTCCACCCCGACTATATTCTCTACTATCTTGATCTGGCCAAAACATACAAGTCGATGGGTCGCAAAGAAGATGCCCGGACCGTGCTGAATAAAATCGTGAAGATGAAAGCCATTACGCCCGATGATCCGGGTTATATCAGCGAGGCAAAGGAGCTGCTCGAAAAACTCTGAGAAAGCGCCCTTTCGCGGGGCTTTCCTGCCATGGATTCAGGCAGGTGCAGAACATTTTCCCCCGGATTCAATGACATGAAAGGGTAAAAATCAAAAAAGCCCGGAAGATAATTCTTACACGCTAAGTAAGAAAATCATTAATTTCTTTATTTTGTGGGTTAATCGATGTAAACGGAATTTTCAACCCAGCTCTATGAGAAGACATATTTTACTTTTGGCACTGCTGCTGTCAATGATTGCATTGAAGGGGCAGGACATTCACTTTTCCCAGTTTTTCAACGCCCCGCTGACACTCAATCCGGCCGAAACCGGAAGTTTTGACGGAAGTTTTCGTGCCACGGCCATTTACCGCAGCCAGTGGGCCAGCCTGAATTCGCCCTATAAAACATTCAGCAGCAGCTACGATCACAACTTCAAATGGGGCCTGGCTCCGGGCGATTATACCTCCGGTGGCATGATGATGTATTCGGACAAAGCCGGTGATGCCAATTTTACTACCACTTATGTAACCCTCAGCGGAGCTTATCACAAAGCCCTCAGCGACAATCAAATGCTGACTTTCGGCCTGCAATTCGGCTATTGGCAGCAAAAATTCGAATCCGACAAGCTCTACTTTGCCGATCAGTTTGACGGAAGCTCTTTTACCAATAAGACCACGGCCGAAAATTTTCAATCGCAGATACAAAACAAGTACGACCTGAACATCGGCCTTCGTTATGCCTATGCCGTGAATGATGATGTCTCCCTCCATGCCGGTGCCGCGGTCAATCATTTGACTTTTATTAAAAACTCTTTTAAAGGAAACCAGGACGAACGCCTGGCATTGGCTTATCGCGGAGACATCGGCATGGACTATCGCCTGAATGAGAAAATGGTGATTTCGCCCAAAGTCTATTTTGCCCAGCAATCGCGCGCCATCGAACTGACACTCGGCTCGGAAGCAAGCTACCTGCTCGAAACGGAGAAATTTACGGGAACCCTCTATGCCGGTATCTTTTACCGCACACGGGATGCCGTCTATCCTTATATTGCCGTCAAGTACAACGATATGAAAATCGGCCTTTCCTATGATGCCACGGTGTCGGGCCTGACCCCCTACAATGCGGCCCGCGGTGGTTTTGAGATATCGTTCCAGTATATCGGCTTTATAAAACCAACGCCCCTGACCATCGTTGTACCCTGTATCCGAATATAACAAAGACCTGAAATGCTTATGAGAAGAGGAATATTGATTGTCCTGTTTGCGCTTGCCGGCCTGAGTGCAGTAGCTCAAATTGATAAAAAGGATGAAAAACTGAGCTGGAGAGCCAAGCTGGAAAAAGCGGACAGGCTGATGGCGGCAGGCAGTTATTACAATGCTGCTGATTACTACGAAGCGGTGATCAAGGAGCAAGCGGATGACGGAAAGCTCATCATGCGTGTGGGGCATGTTTTTTATGCCGCCCGCAATTATGACAAGGCCGAGGAGTATTACAAAAAAGCTTTTGAACTGGACAAAGACAAATACCGGTTGGCACAATATTACTATGCCCTGATGCTGAAAGTACACGGCAGGTACGAAGAGGCCAAGCAGAATTTCAAAGAGTTTCGCATGAACAACCGCGGAAATACGGACGAAGACCGCGAACTCGAACGCCTGGCCCGAAGAGACGAAAAAGGCTGCGACATGGCCCTGGCCATGCTGGCCAACGGCCAGCAGGGACGGGTGAAAACCCTTGTGGAGCATATGAGCAATACCATCAACGGGCAGTATTCGGATTACTCTCCGCGTTATCTGGGCCGCGATTCGGCTATTATCTTCGGCTCTATCCGGGTCGACAGTGTGCCGGTCATCAACGATCCGAAGGACGACACCGTTCCCAAAGGTCGTTTTTACACAGCCATACGAACAGCTGAAGACTGGACCACTCCCCGCTTGTTGGGGGCCCCTTTCAACGATCCCGAAATGCATACCGGAAACGGATCTTTCAGCCTTGACGGCAAACGTTTTTATCTGACAAAGTGCGAAGAGTTGGAAGGTGCGGTGGTGCGTTGCGACATCTATATGATTGAGAAAGATGAAAACGGGGAATGGGGCGAAGCGGTTAAATTGCCTTTCAACGATCCGAAGGCCAATACCAAACACCCCACGGAAGTTCCTTATCGCGAAGGACAGGTGATGCTGCTTTTCAGCTCCGACCGCGAAGGCGGTGCCGGAGGCTATGACCTCTGGTATGCCATGGAAGACCGCAACGGTGAATTTGGCGAAGCCAAGCGTATATTCGGCCGCATGAATACCTATCGCGATGAAATCACCCCGTACTATGATCCCAAGGAAAATGCGCTTTTCTTCTCATCCAACGGGCTCGACAATATCGGGGGCTTTGATATTTTCCGAGCCGATCGCAAAGGCTCACGCTCATGGAAGACCCCGGTAAACCTGGGCATGCCCCTCAACAGCTCCTATGATGACTTTTATTATTATCAACAGGCCAAAGGCAATGAGGCACTTCTGGTATCCAACCGCTCGGGAGCCCTCTCGCCCAAGTGGCCCCATTGCTGCGATGACATCTGGTATATCAAAAAAGTGAAGAATCCCATTTTTACCATCATGGGGAAAGTATATGCCAAAGGAGACAGCACCAAAACACCTATCGAAGGAGCTTCCGTAGAGCTCTTTTATGCCGAGAGCAATGCCAAAACCGATTCGGCCGTCTCGACCGCAGATATCGGATTTGAATTTTTCCGGGGTACCGAGTACCAAAACTACCGCCTCGAAGCCCGCAAACAGGGATATACTTACGGACTGAATACCACTTCGACCATCGGGCTTACCGATGACGATACCCTCTACGTGGACCTCTACCTGACGCCCATCGAGCAGGTCGGAACCATCGTGCTTCGAAATGTATATTTTGATCTTGACAAGGCATTTATCCGCGAAGATGCCAAACCCTCGCTTGATACCGTTTACCAGATTCTTATTAATAACCCCAACATCAGAATTGAGCTTTCAAGCCATACGGACTCACGGGCCCCGGATGACTACAACCTGAAACTCTCGCAACGGAGGGCCGACAGCAGCAAAGCCTATCTGGTGAAAAAAGGAATTGATCCGGAGCGCATTGTGGCCATCGGATATGGCGAAACCCGTCTGCTCAACGATTGCGATGACGGAGTGCCCTGTACCGAGATTGAACATCAGATCAACCGGAGAACAGAGTTCAAAATCATAGGGGAAGTGAAAGGAGCCATCATCACCTACGACCAGCGCGAGATTGAAGCCGTGCGGAAGAAGAAGCGCGAAGGCACCCTGAAAGGAGATGAAAAAATATGGGAAGTGGAGGGTGAAGAGGAGGAAACGCCCCGCGATAAGTAAAGGCCCCGTTCTTTAAGCCCTACCCCTTCATGCGCAAAGCGCTCCAGGCAAGAATCAGCCAACCGGTGATGAAGGCCAGCCCCCCGAGCGGGGTGACAGGCCCGAGCCACGACCAGCCTTCGATATGAAGCAATGTTTTGTTTGCCAGCAGATACAAAGACCCGCTGAAAAGAAAGATGCCCGCCATGAAAAACCAGGCAGCCGTAAGGGACAGCGCTTGCGCATTCAGCTTGTAGAGGATGACCGAAAGAAGGATGGCCAGAACGTGAATCATCTGGTATTTAAATCCCGTTTGAAAAATACTTAATTCCTGATCGCTAAGCTGAGCTTTCAGGCCGTGGGCGGCAAAGGCCCCCAGGCCGACACCTGCGGCACCCAGCACCGCGGCTATGAACAAAATATACCTGACTTGCATAAGGCTTATTCCTCTTTCCTTTTAGTTTTGTTCAAAATTATGGCTAAATGAGCAAACGACAGCTGCTCCCGCTTCTCTTTCTTCTGGTGCTCACCCTGCTCGCCCTGATTTTATTTTTTAAAGATGAGATCATAACCCCTCCATCGGCATATCGTGCCGTGCCTGTCGAATCGGCATTGCTCTTTCGCCTCGATGACCCCGACCGCCAGATCCGCACTTTCCGCCAGGACTCACTTTGGCAAACCCTGCGCAACTATGAACTGCCGGCCACACTCATGCGGCAGCTGGGACTGCTGGATTCAATCTTCGGAAGGAGGGAAGCCCTCTTTGGAGAGCGGCAGCTGCTCATAGCCGTAGATCGCTCGGGAGCCGAAGAAAGCGGAGTGCTTTTTATCATTGAGCAGGCCGGTGACAACTGGCCCGGACTGCCCCGCCCGGAATCCCCGGTGCAGAAGTACAAAGGCATCGGATTTTACGATTATCAGCGGGCAAAGTGGCATATACAGGGCTTTCATTACAAGAATCTCTTCATATGCAGCAGCAGCGATTTTATGCTCGAACGATCGGTCGATGCACTGCGCTCGGGAACGCCTTTTTCGGAAAGCAAAGATTGGAAGGCGCTCAAAGAGCTTTCCGGGAAAAACAATCATCTCAAGTGCTATGTGCAGTTAAAAAGATTGCCTGATTTGCTCGCCACCGCATTGAATGAGAATGGAAAGACGGGAGCTGAGAAAAAAATCGGGTCGCTGGGCGATTGGGCCGCACTGGATCTGCTTCCCATAGAAGGAAGTCTCTACCTGAACGGATATCTTTCCGTACACGACAGCCTTTCGCCCCTCCTGCTCCTCCGGCCCGGGCGGCAGGAAGAAGAGGACATCAGTCATGTGCTGCCTTTCAATACGGCTGCTTTTTTTCAGTATCATACCCGCTCTTTTGATCCGCTGACGGAGCAGCCGGGTGTGCCGGACGAAGCACGCGATGTCTATTTGAATTATTTTGTCAACTGGCTGGGAAGCTATGCCGGCATCGGCTTTGAAGATGCAAGAAGCGGAACGGCAGCCGACCATGCCTTTTTGGTGCTCAAAGCAGTCGATACTTTTTTGGCTCATGAACGCCTGAAAGCACTGGCCGCTGAGAAAATCGGGGGAGCAGCACCTCCGTTTTCAAGGTATAAAGGACACAAAATATACCGCTTGAGCGAATTTGAGCTGCTGGAGCCTGCCCTCGGTTTTCGTTCAGGACATTTCAAAGATCCCTGGTTTCTTTTTCTGGGCGACTTCGTGGTCTTTGCAAACAAGCAGGCAAGTCTCCGGCTTCTTGCCGAGCGATTTGACTCGGGCCGCACCCTTTCTTCCGATCCGGAGTACCGCGCCTTTGCCTCCCGGCTCACTTCCACGGGCCTGCTGACCCTCTATGCCAATACGGGCCGCTCCTTTCAACTTCTGAAAGAGATGGCCAATAAGCGCTTTGCTGCCTGGCTCGACCGCAATTTCAGCCACTTTTCAAAACTGAGTCCCGTGGGTCTGCAATTCTCAAAATACCGCGAGGGTGTCTTCCTGATCAACGGCTTTATGAAGTCATCGGGAAGAATGGAAAAAAGAAATAATCTGCTCTGGAAGACCGGACTGGACACAAGCATCAGCTACGGACCCCTGCTCGTAAAGAACCACAACAACGGCAAGGCGGAGATTTTGGCTCAGGATGCGAGCGGGCAACTCTACCTGATCAACGGGAGCGGAACGGTCTTATGGAAAAAGAAACTCGATGGCCCCATTGTGGGACAGGTTGAGCAGGTTGATTTTTATCGCAACGGCAAGTTGCAATACCTTTTTACAAGCCGGCACTCCATCTACCTCATCGATCGACTCGGCCGGAATGTAGAAAACTTCCCCTTGCGCCTGCCCTCGGCCGTCAGCTCGGGTATGGCTGCCATTGACTACAACCGCAACGGCAATTATCGCATGTTTTTGGCCTGCGAAAACGGAAATATCTACGGATTTGATAAAAGCGGAAAACCCCTGCGGGGATGGAGCCCCCGCGCACTGGGAGAGAAGGTTCGTTTTCCTGTTTCCCATTTCGTGGCCGATACCCGCGACTACCTGATGATCCTGGACGAAAAGGGCACCCTCTACCTGCTCAACCGGAAAGGAAAAAACCGCAAAGGGCCGTTTAAGCTGAATACGACCTTTATGCAGGCTTTCTATGCAGCGCCCGGGCGGAGGGGCTTCGAATTGCTGAACATGGATACCGGGGGTGTGCTCTATCGAATCAATGAACGCGAAGAGGTCAGCAGGGATACGCTTGTCAATACTTCGGGCGAGGTGCTTTTCCGCTACTTCGATTTGGATCATGACGGCAAAAAAGAATTTCTCGTGATGGATGACGAGTATCTCCGTGTTTTTGACGGCAAAGAGGCGCTGCGCTTTGTGTATCCCCTGCCCGATGGCATTACCAAAGACATTAAAATCATCGAAATAAAGGAGAAAAAACATCTCGCCCTCTACAGCAGGGAGAAAGAGCGCATCTATGTGCTGGATGCTTCCGGGAAAGAATTAAGCGCTTTCCCGCTGCCGGGTCTGACAGCTCCGGTGGCAGCGCCTTTCCTCTCGGCCGATGACTGGCTCGTGGTCAGCGGCCTCAGCGATCATACCCTCGCTGCTTACCGGATACGATAGAACGCAAGCCGGCTTATCGCAGCAGGAAGGATTTATTGCCGATTCGCACGATCAACATACCGCTGAATGGCGGAATCTCAATGCGGCTGTCTCCGGCTTGGAGGCGCTTGCGCAGCAACTGCTGCCCGAGCACATTGTACACTTCTGCGAATACTCCGCTTTCCGTGCCGGGATAGCGGACGGCAATGGAGTTTTCACTCTGGCGCCATACGCGAATGTCATGTACATCTCCGGCCGGCAAATAACTGATGTTGGAATAGAGATAGCTGCCGTCCAGGTCCACGGCCTTGATGCGATAGAAGAGGGCTGCCTGCGGTGCAGCCGGATCGATATAGCTGTATTTCGTAAGGGAGGCATCGAACGGGAGGCGGCCGGCCGCCTCAAAATTCGAGCCGTCCGTACTTCGCTCTATCTCAAAGTAATCCACGTTGAAAGCATCGGCAATTTCCCATTCTACCAGGGCCCCGTTTTTCATTCTTTCGCTATTGATAGACAAAAACTCCAGCGGCAGCAAGAGGCTCAGATTGGAAGAGGAGGAAATGGTTAGCGTTCCGTTGGCATCGGGAAAACTTAAAATATCGAAGGTATAAGGCCCCGTGCCCGAGGCGCTGGTGATCGGCCCGAGGGCGACCCAGGAACCTTGATATTGATAGGGCTGGCAACTGCTCCGGTTGAAGCCCGTCAACTCATTGCTGAAGTTCCACTGCACGGTGATGTCGGGCGAGGGAGTTGCCGCACTGTTGGTGCTGTAAAACCAGGTCTTGTCCACCACATCGCTCACGGCCACGTTGCCGGTACTGCAATCGCCTGAACTGCGCACTCCGTCACAGACGCGCATTGTGTAGTCGGCACTGCCCGAGGCATTGTGCGTGATGGTGACCGGATTGTAGGAGGTGGTCGTGCCGATGGGAAAGGTAAAGGGCCCCGAAGTGCTGATGCCGTTTTTGGCCATTACTCCTATGTCATTGCTCGCTACATAGAAGTTGCTGCTGTAGTTGCTCACAATGGCCGCGCTGCCGAGGGTCAGGTTATTGGCATTGAGAAAAAGCATGCCGCCTGTGCCGTTAAACTGGAAATCCAGTTCCGAGTTTACCGTTACGTTCTGATTGAGCTGCACATCGCTGCTGTTCGATATCCTGAAATAGTCAATGACGATGCTTCCCGTCCCCGAGATGCTTTGAAAATTAAGGGAGCCGTTGCCGTCAAAGATGACGGCCCGCGAATTGCCGTTGAAAGTGCCGTCCACCACGAAATCAGTACCTATGTAGAGATCGCCACCGATGGCCGTGGAAAGGGTGAGTGTACCGATTGGCCCTATCTCCACATTTCCGTTGACATCACATGTTTCCGTGCTGCTTCCGAAATCAACCGTACCCTCCCATATGACAAGCGCTCCGGATATGTTCCATGCACCTCCCGCTCCGCTGGCCCGGGTGATGCTGTATCCCGCGCTGTTCATCGTGAAATCAAAAATGCCTATTGCCCCAAAGCCGGTGTGGCTTGTCAATGAGTTGAAGACATAGGAGTCTTGCGAAAAAGGCTTTGTAGCAGTTAGATCTGCCGTGCTGCTAACGGTATAATAGCGCTCCCAACGGGCGCTTGTTCCGATGAAGCCGCCCGGGTTGGCCGAGGGCATCTCTGCATATACATATCCTCCGGGGCTGGTCACATAGCCAAACCAGGTAAAAGAAGCCGGGATGCCGCCACCTGTGATGGCCGACCAGGGAATGGAAAATTCCCTCAGATTGCTGCCATCGTCCGCGTAGTTGCCGAAGGGCGATGTCTGAGTACTCCATCCTCCGCTGCCATTGGCATTCCGGTATTCCCGATAGCTGTTTTTTACATAACAGACAAAATCAGCCCGGAATTGCAGGCTGGCAAAATTGGTACCATCATAATTATAGCCATTCAAATTACCGTTTGCATTGCTTCCCCCGTTGATGGGTTTTAGCGGGTCGGCATCGATGTAGATGACCGCGGCCTCCGTCACATTGGCACTTGTAATGGCGATATAGAGATTGCTGGCATCCCAGGTCATATACCAAACCTCCCCGTTCGGATGGGTCTCCTGGTTTTGACCGTTTGTATGCACACCGTATTCACTGGCCCCGATGCTGCCGTTAACCGAGGCTGTGATGTATTGAGCTTGCAGAGGCAAAGAAAGCATGAGGAGAAAAGCCGAAAGAAAGGAGAGGATGTATTTCATAATTGCAACATTGTGAACTCCTAAATTAACATAGAGTTGTTAATTCATTAAAAATTTTCGCTGATATGTTAATTTTTATAGACGAGTGTCAATAATACACCTGTTTGGGTTTGTCTTTATTTACAATTTCTATACAGATGACTTTCCTGTCATAGCATAGATTTGCATAGTATAATGTGCTCCCGGATAAAAAAATATTGAAATGATGAGGTTTTTCTTCTTTGCTTTTCTTTTATCGCTGTCTCTTCTTCTACCGGCACAGGATT
>JALSIH010000150.1 GCA_026981615.1 Chitinophagales bacterium | reverse complement strand
AGTAGTTGTGCATTTGATGATAAGACAAAAAAAGCCGCTCCCCGGGGGAAGCGGCTTTGAGCTTGCACTCGTATCTATGCCGGATATCAGTATCCGGGGTTTTGGGTCAGGTTGGGGTTTGCTGCCAGGTCGGCCTCCGGAATGGGGTAGAGTTTTCGGAAATCGGGCACCGCGGTGCCTTCCATCACGCCACCTTTCCAGGGCCAGAGGTAGCTGTCGCCCGCATATTTTCCGAATCGGATAAGGTCGCTTCTGCGCTGCCCTTCCCAGTAAAGCTCGCGGGCCCTTTCGGCCAGAATAAAATCGAGGTCGTAGTCGCTCACCTGCGGAGCTTTGGCACGTTGACGCAGAAGGTTGATATAAGCGAGTCCGCTGCTCTTGTCGCCCCCGCCATGCAGAGCCGCTTCGGCATACATCAGGTACACATCGGCCAGGCGGAAGAGCGGGAAATCGGTATCGACAAAGTCACCGGTGGGGTCGGAACCCACGGCACCTGTTGATGTAATATTTCTCCACTTGGCGATGGCATAGCCATCGGTAAAGGTTCCGATCTCATAGATTTCGTAGTTCTGCCCTTTGACAAATGCCAGGAAACGCTCATCCTGGTCGCGATACACCACATTCACCCGGTCGAGGAGATATCGTGCATTCTTTCCGTAAAATCGTATGCTCGTGATATTGCCCGTATTCATACGGAAGGAGTAATGTCCGCCCTTAATAAAATGGAACACCTTATCGGGCCCGCTGCCCGTGCCAATGGCCAGGTAGCCACCGTCATTGAGAGAATCGATGGCGGTGGTATCGATAAAACGTGCAAACTTGGAAGCGGCAAAGGTAATTTCTATCTGCCGGTTGTTTTCGGGGGCACCCTGTATCTCGAAGCCGTCATTGGCATAATCACCGGCTACGGAGTTGTAGCTCATGGCGCCTGCATCGGAGTCGTAAGTCCATGATCCGTTGGCAGGGACATTCCACTCGCCGGGGCCGTCCTGAAAGTCATCGGTAAAGAAAACGGCATCAAACTGACTGATCAGCCCTTTGGTGGCACGATAGCCGGCCCAGCCGGTATTGATGCCGAAACTGTCGGGTGACATGCGGCCGCCCACCGGGGCATGGGTGAGGAAAGTGGTTCCACCGTAGGTCTTGGAGCGCAGGCCGTCAAAAGTCACGGGAAAAATAATTTCCTGTGAGTTGTGGTTGTCGGCCAGGAAGAGGTTTTTGTATTCCGGCTCAAGGGTATAGCCCGCATCGATTACTTTTTGACAGTAGCCGGCACAGTCGTTCCAGCGCGGCTGGCCCGCCAGCACCTCGGCATTGAGATAGAGTTTGGCCAGCAGTGTCCAGGCGGCTGCCTTGTTGGCGCGGGCATAGTTTTCGGCATCGAAGCCCGGCACGGGGTCCAGCAGGCCTTTCTCGAGGTCGAGCAATTCGCTTTCAATGTAGTTAAAAAGATTTTCGCGGCTGGTCGGCTCCGGGAAGAAGGCCCCTACTTTGTCCTGTGTGGTCACAAAGGGAACGGCATCACCGAAAAGGTTGAGTGCGTGATAGTAGCTCAGTGCTCTCAAAAAACGGGCTTCATCGCGATATACGGCAATGCGGGCCTTGTCGGCTTCCGAAAAACCCCGGTCGCTGAGTTTCTGCGGATCGGTCTCGCGGATAAACTCATTGCACAGGGTAATCTGGAAAAAGATGCGGTAATACATGGCCGAAGACCAGGGATTGGTGGCCACCCATTCGAGGGTATTCAGTTCGGGCAGGCCCGGGTCGTTCCATCCGACCACAGCCTCATCCGTAGGCACCTCCTCGAGGTTCCAGAGCACGCGCAGGTAAGACGAGAAACCCTCATCGATGCCCGAGATATCGGCATCACCGGCAGGCCCCTGGTTGCCCGTCATCGAGAGGCCGGCATAGAGCTTGGCCAGCACGTTGATATAGTTGTCCGGATTTTCATAGACGGTTCCGGCATTGAGGCCGTACTTCGGCTCCAGATTCAGGTCCTGGAAGCAGGAAGAAAAGGAAAAGGCAAGCAAGGCCACCAGGATGAAAGGGAAATATTTATGCTGTCTCATTTTGCTTGATTTTTTCATTAGAAGTTAAGATTGAAACTCAGGGAATAAATTCTCGGACGGGGATAAAAACTGTTGTCGATTCCACCGTTCACTTCCGGGTCAATGCCCGAATATCCCGTAATGAGGAAGGCATTCTGAACCACTCCGCTGATGCGCAGATTGACACCGTTTAGAACCTCTCCGAAATCGTACCCTACGGTCAGGTTGTCCATCCGGAGGTAGTCGCCTCTTTCCAGATAGTAATCGGACAGAAACTGTGTGACATCTCCGTCATAGAACTGCGACCGGTAATAATCGCGTGTCAGATTGGTCAGGTAGCTTCCACTCTGCGGATCGATGGCTCTGAAATATCCCCGCTGTGCGGCAATGCCGTTGTAGATATACGCACCGAATTCGGCCCGCATGGTCATGCTGAATGTCCAGTTTTTGTATCCCAGGTAGGTGCTGAAACCGCTGAAGAAACGGGCTTCGGGAGTTCCGTCAAAGATATACTGGTCGCCCAGGCCGAGGTCGGAGCGGCCCGGAGTAATGTCCGTGGGGTCATCGCCCGAAAGATTCACGTAGCTGTCTTCCACCGGATTGCCCTGGTCGTCATACACCTGTTGATACACCAGGTACGAATAGGCTGGATAGCCGATGGCATGGATCTGTACCGTATTGCCGATGCCGCCCGGAATACCGCCCACGAGAATACCGGGATCATTCGGGTCTCCCGACTGGTTGAGGTTGGTGATTTCATTCCGGTTCCAACTGCCGTTGAGGTTAAATTCCAGGCGGGTGGTGGCATTGTCGATGGCGATGTAATTCAATGTCAGTTCAAGGCCCGTATTGGTCAGGCTCCCCACATTCGTAAAAATGCGGTTGGTAAAATTGGTGCCGGCCGGCACGGGCACCACAGCGAGGAGGTCTTTGGTATTTTTGTTATAAAAGTCCACCATCGCATTGAACTTGTTGTTCATAAATCCGATATCAAGGCCGAGGTTAAAACTGGCCGTTTCTTCCCATTTGATATTGGCATCATAGCCATCGGGGCGCAGTACGGTATAGAATTTATCCCCAAACTGATATTGAGCCGTGGGTGTGCCTTTATCATAATTGGGTATGTAGGGATAGTCGTTTCCAATGTCTTGTTGACCGGTCACCCCATATCCGAAACGCAATTTCAGCGATGTTTTGCTGTCAGCCATAAAAGGCTCATCGCTGATGCGCCAGGCCAGTGCCAGCGAGGGAAAGAGCCCCCATCGGGTATCGGGGCTGAAGCGGGAAGAGCCGTCATTACGGAGAGTAGCCGTCAGGAGGTAGCGGCCTTTATAGGTATAATTCAGGCGGCCGTAAAAAGAGATCAGGGTGTTTTCGGTCTCAAAAGGAATACCCGGAGGGCTGATGGTATCGCCCAGGGCATTCATATCTGCCTGGGCCGGGCTCTTGGTCAGCCAGTTTTGATAAGAATATCCGCCCGTCAGTTCGACCCTGCCATTGTCGGGAAGATCACGAGAGTAACTTGCATAGAGCTCGAAGAGTTTGTTGTCTTTGCTTTGTTCGTAAACATTGTTCACACCTCCGCGGTGGAATGCCGAAGCAGCCGTTTCGGGTACATATACGCTTCCGCTGCTGCGCGATAGGTCGAGGCCGAGATTCATGGTGGCCGTGAGGCCTTCAAGGAAAGGCAGGTCGTAATCCAGCTTGGTGTTGCCGATAAAGCGATTGACGGAGCTCAGGTCATCGCGCTGCATGAGCAGGCCAAGCGGGTTTTTAGGTGCCAGGGCGTTGGGTTTTCCGTTGCTCAGCACCCATTCCCAATAGCCACCGTAGTTTTGCTGGGTACCGCCCACATTATACGATGTATCGGTTGTCACCGGCTTGGTCGGATCGAAGGTGACAGCCGCACCGATGGCACCCTGATCGGCAAAAACATTGTCGGTGCGCGAGAATTTCCCGTTCACATCCAGGCGCAGGCTCTTGTCAAGAAACGAAGGGGAGAGGTTGATACTGGCCCCGTAGCGATTGAGCAGCGAGCGTTTCAAAATACCCTCATTGTGAAAGTATTCGACATTGAGCCGATAGGGCAAAGCGCTCAGTCCGCCACTGAAAGTCAGGTTGTTTTGCGAACTCAGTCCGGTACGGTAAATCTGGCTTTGCCAGTCGGTATTGGCCGTACCGAGCAGGCTGATCTGCTTGTTCGTTCCCTTTTCATTGACCAGTTGCCGGTATTCATCGGCTGTGAGCACACCGTAATTAAATGGATTTTGAGAGAGGGAGTTTGTTGAGCTGTACTCTACCCGGAATTTTCCGGCTACGCCTTTTTTGGTCGTAATCAGAATGACCCCGTTGGCTGCTCTCGAACCGTAAATGGCAGCAGCCGAGGCATCCTTGAGCACGGTCATGCTTTCAATTTCGGCCGGGTTGATGAGGTTGAGCGCATTGGCCGATCCGGCTATGCCCGCATTGTCAACCGGCACCCCGTCAATTACGATCAGCGGGTCGTTGCTGGCATTCAGTGACGATCCGCCCCGGATGCGAATGCGGCTTCCACCGCCCGGCAGACCGCTGTTGGTATTGATCTTCACGCCTGCAATCTTTCCCATTACGAGTTGCTCCGGGGTGCTGATGTTTCCTCTTTGAAAGTCCTCTTCGTTGATGGCTATCACCGATCCCGTCAGGTCTTTGGTCTGGGTCGTACCGTAGCCTACCACCACCACTTCCTCAAGCACGGAACCCGGCTCAAGGCGCACATCCAGCTTCGTTCGCCCGTTAATAGCAATTTCCACGGGCCGGTAACCCACAAATGAAAAATGCAATGTGGCATTTGCATCCGATACGGTGATTTCATAGTGGCCGTTGATATCGCTGACCGTACCATTGCTTGTCCCCAGTTCCAGCACATTTGCACCGACCAGGGTCTCACCGCTTTTGGCATCGGTGATTGTTCCGCTCACTTTCACCTGTCCGAGGGCCATATTGCCCATCAACACGAGTGCCAGAAGCCAGAAGCATCTTAGCTCATTTCTCCCTTTCATTTTTGATTTGTTTTATTATTTACATGATTTTTTTTGCATAAAAAAACAGCAGCCTAAAACTCCAAAAAAGAAAAGACATATGCAATTTTTCCATGACTTTTGTTGCACCATGTTTCCTCACACGACACATGCAGGACAAGCCTTAAGATAAGACCCGGCTTGCATCACCTTTTCTTCTTCAGGAGGAGCCAGGATTTAGGTTTTAGTGTTATTTTTATATTTTTTCCAATATCTTCTTTTTTATTTTTCTCATCTCCTATAAGGTATGTGTATCTCGTATCTCCCACCCAACCGGGATAAAGCCCTGCATTGCGCTCGGAAACATTGAAGAATACCAAAATCTCATTCTCTTTATCAAATCTCTTATAGACTATCACATCGCTTGAATCATCGGCATACACAAAACGAAAATCTCCGTAGCTGAGCAGCTTCTCTTTTTTGCGCAAGGCAATCAGTTCTTTATAGAACGAAAGCAGCTCGCGATCGGCCCGCGGGGTATCGGGCGTTCTGCTACGGGCCGGATCGTAGTGGCTGCGCTCCACTTCATATTCCAGGTCGCTCCAGAGCATCGGCTTGCGGCAGTCGGGATCATCTGCCCCCCACATGCCCAGTTCATCGCCATACCATATTTGAGGCGCCCCGGGATAGGTAAACTGGTGAACGAGGAGCATCTTCTGCTCCTGCAGCGTGGCGGCCCCCGGTTTGTTGATTTTATAATCCGGATTGTCCGATGGCTTTGCCCGGTGCTTATACAAGCCTTTGTTGTAGAGCGAAGTGGAAAGGCGGGGCGAGTCGTGGGTGGCCGACACATTCATCATTGCCTGCAGATTTTCTTTTCCGATACCGCGGTTGATGAGCTCGATCTGCCTGACAAATTCCGTAGCGGAAAGGGCGGGCTCTCCCTTGGCAAAAAAGCCCCGGGCCACACGATACCAGCGGTAATTCATCACTGCATCAAACTGATCGCCCAGAAATTGCTGCGGATTGAGCAGTTTGCCGGGCCACTCAAGCCACCAGACCTCCCCTACGAGATAGGCATCGGGATTGACCGCCCGCACTACCTGACGATACTCGCGCCAGAAGCCCATCGGTATCTCGGCTGCCACATCGAGGCGAAAACCATCGACTCCGTCCGAGGGGTCACCGTCACCGTTGGGGTCGAGCCAGCGCCTGCTGACATTGAAAATGTGATTCTTCAGCGATGTCGAATGCAAATTGCCCTCAAAGGGCATCACCTTGTCATCGGGCGGTATGATGTCTTTGCGCACCACGGGCATAAAGCGATAGCCCGCCCATCCTTCATATTCAAATTCGTCTTCCGCTGTGGCGGGATCGTCATATTGAAGGATATTGAACCAGTCGTTGAATCTTGAAGCCGCACCCTTTTCATGCACGTCTTTCAATGCCCAGAAATCGAGCCCCGTATGATTCCACGAATAATCCATGATGAGGCGAATGCCCCTGCGGTGGAGAGAATCGATCAAATCCAGAAAAAGGCGGTCGGCACGGGTCCACTTCCAGGTGGAGGGATCATCGGGCTGCTCCGACTCCATGATGCGAAGGTCGCCCTCCGGATCGGGGCCGAAAGTGTGGTCGATGTGGCGCCAGTGGCGGGCATCGTACTTATGCAGCGAGGGGGCATCGTTGAGCGGATTGAAATAGACGGCCGTGATGCCCAGCTCGGAAAGATAATCGAGCTTGTCGATGACGCCCTGCAGGTCACCGCCATATCTGCGTGCCTGTATTTGATGGTAGAAGCCCTCCACTTTCAGGTCATCGAGCCAGTCCTCGCGTTTGTACCAGTCGTGGCCCCAGGGAGTGATCGACCAGTTTTCGGGCAGGTATTCCGGGTCGCCCCCCTTCATATCGCGGGGTGTGGGGTCGTTTTCGCGATCCCCGTTCCGAAAGCGCTCGACAAATATCTGATACCATATGGCCTCGCGCGCCCATTGCGGTACCGCCCTCAGCCGCTCTGCGTCCGCAGCCTGCTCTTGCTGGGCAGGCAAAGTGAGCGGCATCAGCAGAAAAAGGAAAAGAGACAGTACATATCCGGCAAGGCTGTTTTTTTCCATAAGCAGGCAGAGAGAAATTAGAAGCGGTGAAGCCGCTAAATTGCGCAATTAAATTTAAGGGTAAAATGAGATTTGTCATCCGGGAGGTCATATCGCACACACTGAAACCTCAATCACGGCAGAAAGGGAGGGCTCATCCGAGAATGGCGGCTGCACGTTGCAGGGCCGCAATCAGTCGATCGGCATCTTCCCGGTTGTTGTAAAAGGCAAAGGAAGCGCGGCAGGTACCCTCGATACAGAAGAGCTCCATCAACGGCTGACAACAATGATGCCCCGTGCGGATGGCCACGCCCTGCTGATCGAGCAGCACACCGACATCAAAGGGATGGTGATCCGCCAGCAGGAAGGAAAAGACGGCACTTTTTTCTTTGCTTTGGCCGATGATGCGCAGGCCCGGCACCTCTTTGAGCCGATTGCCCGCATATTCGAGCATCTCGCGGTCGTGCTGCACGATAAAGTCCATGCCGGTTTTATTCAGGTAGTCCACGGCTGCACCCAGGGCGATGCCCCCGGCAATGTTGGGCGTGCCGGCTTCAAATTTATAGGGCAGGCCGGCATAGCGGGTCTTCTCAAAAGTCACACTGCTGATCATCTCGCCACCGCCCATATACGGGTCCATGGCCTCCAGCCATTTTTCCTTGGCATAGAGCACTCCGATGCCGGTCGGGCCGCACATTTTGTGACCCGAAAAAGCGTAGAAATCGGCATCGATGTCCTGCACATCCACCGGCAGATGCAGGAGTGCCTGCGCTCCGTCAATCATGGCCAGAGCTCCGGCATCATGAGCCAGATGCACCATCTCCTTCACCGGATTGATGCTGCCGAGGGCATTCGAGACATGTGCCAGCGATACGAGGGCCGTTTTTTCCCCCAGCATATCGCGGTAGGCCGGAAGTTCCACCTCTCCCCGGCTGTTGACTGGGGCCACTTTCAAGACGGCACCGGTCTGCTCTGCGAGCATCTGCCAGGGAACGATGTTGGAATGGTGTTCAAGAGCCGTGATGAGAATCTCATCACCACGCTTCAGAAATTTGCGCCCATAGGCCTGGGCCACGAGATTGACGGCCTCGGTCGTGCCGCGTACGAAATTGATCTCATGGGCATGTTCGGCACCGATAAAATGCTGCACCTTTGCACGTGCCTCCTCATACTTTTCCGTAGCCTGGCGGCTGAGATAATGCACTCCGCGATGAATATTGCTGTTGTAGCGGCTGTAAAAATCGTCAATGGCAGCCATCAGCTGCCGGGGCTTCTGCGAAGTAGCTGCGTTGTCGAGATACACAAGCTCATGTCCGTAGACTTTCTGCTTCAGAATGGGAAAGTCCTGGCGAATGCGGTCCATGTGCGAACCTTCGATATGCAAAAGCTTTTTTGACATCGCCTCAATCGTGTATGAGCAATTTCCCCTGAATGCGTTTTTCCAAAAATTCCCGCAATGCCGGGATTTTTACTTTCTCCACCACCTCATATGCAAAGGCATAGGTCAGCAGCGCTTTGGCATTGGCGGCATCCAGCCCCCGCGAACGAAGGTAAAAAAGATGCTCCTCGTCCAACTGGCCGCTGGTGGCTCCGTGCGTACACTTCACGTCATCGGCAAAAATTTCGAGCTGGGGCTTGGCATGCAGGGTGGCCCCCCGGCTGAGAATCAGATTGGGATTGTGCTGGTAGGCATTGGTTTTCTGTGCTCCCGGCCTTACCATGATTTTTCCGTTGAAAACACCCACCGAGTTGCCGTCCAGTATGCCTTTGTAAAGCTCATTGCTGAAGCAGTCGGGCACCGCATGATCGATGACGGTGCGGTTGTCGCAATGGTCATTTCCGTCCAGCGAATACAATCCGTACATGTGCCCTTCGCTGTGTTCGCCCCGCAGAATGATATTGCTCACATTGCGCACGAGACGGCCATCGCTGCTGAAGAAAAAGGTACTGAAAGTACTTTCCTTGCCCACTTGCACTTCATAGTTGCCGATGTGCAGTCCGTTGCCCAGCTCATATTGCAGTGTATAGAACTGCAGATGCGAGTGGTCTCCGACTTCCACCTGGGTGAAATAGTTGCCCAGATTGCGGTCTTCTCCCGAGCGGTTGATATAGTTTGTAATGATGCTTGCCTCGCAGTGATCGCCCACGCGAATGAGGTGCCTTACATTGTCAAGATAATTTCCTTTCGATGGCAGTTCCATATTCACGAGATAAATGGGATACTGCAGTTTTACACGGTCTTTGATGCGAATCATGGCCCCGTCCCGCATATATGCCTGATTGAGCCAGATGAAAGGGTCTTTTTCGCGGTCGATGACCGCATTGAGACGGGAAAAGAGATAAGGGTCTTCGGCATTGATGGCCGAAGCAATATCCCGGAATTCAAATTTATCCGTCTCAATAATATCCGAATGCGCTGCCTGGAATTTCCCGTTTACAAAAACGAGCACATTGGCCCGGAGTCCGGAGATAGCGGCATCGGGGAGGGCGTCCTTTGCCGCGAAGCCGTTGTCGGTAAATGTACGGGGCTCAAAATCGTATTTGAGGTATTTCGAAACGGGCGTATATTTCCATTCTTCATGCCTTCGGGTAGGAAAGCCCATCGCTTCAAAGTTCTTCAGCGCTTCCCTCCTGATTTCGGCAATCGGATTGCTTTCATCTTCCTGCAGATTGAGTTCAAAGACATTGAAATTCTCAATCAGCTTGCTTTTGACATCGTTGGCCGTGATCATCATCTTCTTATGAATTTTGCGGTGCTCCGGCTTCCAGTTCTTCTTTAATCCAATCGTAACCTCTTTCTTCCAGGTCGAGCGCCAGTTCCTTGCCGCCCGACTTCACAATGCGGCCGTTGAGCAGCACATGCACCTTGTCGGGGACAATATAATCGAGCAGACGCTGATAGTGGGTGATGACGAGGAAGGCATTTTCTTCGTTGTGCAGTTTGTTTACACCGTTGGCCACAATTTTCAGGGCATCGATATCGAGTCCCGAGTCGGTTTCATCAAGGACAGCCAGCTTCGGCTGCATGACGGCCATTTGAAAAATTTCATTTCTCTTTTTCTCGCCCCCGCTGAAGCCTTCGTTGACCGAGCGGCTCAAAAAGCTCTTGTCCATTTCCACGAGCGCCAGTTTCTCTTTCATCAGGCGCATCATCGAGGCGGCATCAAGGGGTTCCTCGCCCCGGTGTTTGCGTATCTCGTTGACCGAAGCCTTGATGAAGTTGGCCGTGCTCACTCCGGGTATTTCCACCGGATACTGAAAGGCCAGAAAAATGCCTTCGCGGGCCCTTTCTTCGGGCGCCAGAGCAAGCAGGTCTTTTCCTTCGAAGAGGACCGAACCCTTTGTCACTTCGTATTCTTCGCGGCCTGCGATGACCGAGGCCAGCGTGCTCTTTCCCGAACCGTTGGGCCCCATGATCGCATGGATTTCCCCCTTATTGACCTTCAGGTTGACGCCCTTCAGAATTTCATTTCCATCTATCGATGCGTAGAGATCTTTGATTTCAAGCAATGCCATTTCTTTGTCTTCTTTTTCGTTGAATGTAAATTAACCTACCGAGCCTTCCAGGCTGATGGCCAGTAGTTTTTGTGCTTCCACGGCAAATTCCATCGGCAGTTTCTTCAGCACTTCCCTGCTGAAACCGTTGATGATCAGAGCCGTAGCTTCCTCCTCGTCCATGCCCCGCTGACGACAGTAAAACAACACATCCTCACCGATTTTGGAAGTGGTGGCTTCGTGTTCAATTTGTGCCGTAGGGTTGCTGCAGTCGAGGTAGGGAAAGGTGTGCGCTCCGCACCGGTCGCCCAGCAAAAGGCTGTCGCACTGCGAATAATTGCGGGCATTTTCGGCTCCTTTGTTGATGCTCACCAGCCCGCGATAGCTGTTTTGGCTTTGCCCGGCCGATATCCCTTTGGAGATAATGCGGCTGCGGGTATTCTTGCCGAGGTGTATCATTTTGGTGCCGGTGTCTGCCTGCTGGCGGTTGCGGGTCAGGGCCACGGAATAAAACTCGCCTATCGAGTCGTCTCCTTTCAAAATGCAGGAGGGATACTTCCATGTGATGGCACTGCCGGTTTCCACCTGTGTCCAGCTTATTTTGCTCCTGCGGCCCTCGCAGATACCCCGCTTGGTCACAAAATTGTAAACCCCGCCCACTCCGTTCTTGTCGCCCGGATACCAGTTTTGAACGGTAGAATATTTTATTTCGGCATCGTCAAAGGCAATGAGCTCGACCACGGCCGCATGGAGTTGGTTCTCGTCCCGCTGTGGAGCCGTGCAGCCTTCGAGATAGCTGACATAGCTGCCCTCTTCGGCTACAATGAGCGTACGCTCAAACTGTCCGGTGCCGGCAGCATTGATACGAAAATAGGTGGAAAGTTCCATCGGGCAGCGCACCCCTTTCGGAATGTAGGCAAAAGAGCCGTCACTGAAAACGGCCGAATTGAGGGCGGCATAAAAATTATCGGTGGGCGGCACCACCCGGCCGAGGTATTTCTTTACCAGTTCGGGATGCTCCCGCACGGCCTCGCTCATTGAGCAGAAAATCACGCCCAGTTCGCCCAGCTTTTCTTTGAAGGTGGTAGTCACCGAGACACTGTCGATGACGGCATCCACGGCCACACCCGTAAGTCTTTTCTGCTCTTCGAGCGAAATTCCGAGCTTCTCAAAGGTGGCCAGCAAATCGGGGTCTACCTCATCCAGGCTCTCCAGCTTTTTTTTCGGCTTCGGTGCGGCATAGTAGGATATGGCCTGAAAGTCGATGGGCGGTATGTCCAGATTTTGCCAGGCCGGAGGCGTCATCTTCAGCCACTGGCGATAGGCCTTCAGCCGCCATTCGAGCAGCCATTCGGGCTCCTCCTTCTTGGCCGAGATAAAGCGAATGGTCTCTTCCGACAGGCCCGGGGCAATTCTGTCTTCATCCAGATCACTCACCCAGCCGTACTTGTATTCGCTGCCCGCTACTTCCTGAATTATTTTGTCGTCCTTGCTCATTGATTGCTATTCCTTGATATGCTGCAAAAGTAATGATAAGTTTAGATTCATTCTAAATAAAACCCTTTTCTCTGCAATGGCAGGCGGGGCTCTTTCGTTCCCCTTCATCCGTTTAAACTTTTCTTCAGCCGCGGCCTGTCACTGCATGCTTTTGTAGTTTTGGTGTGAATCTTTTGTCAATGATGAGCAACAGCGCCATAAATAATAAAATTCAACTGCGCAGGCACTTTGCCGCTCTCCGGGATGCCCTGCGTCCGGAGGAAAGGCGGGAGAAGAGCGAACGCATCAGGGTGCGCCTCTTCGAAAGCCCGTGGTATCGTGAGGCCTCTTCTCTTTTTACCTTTATGAGTTTCCGCAGCGAAGTGGAGACCGGGCCGGTCATCGCGGATGCACTGCGGCAGGGCAAGCGGGTCATGCTGCCGCGCATCGACAGGGAGAAAAGGGAGATGCAGGCCGTTGAGATCAGCGGGCCCGCATCGCTGACAAAAAATGCCATGGGCATATGGGAGCCTGCCCGGGAACTGCCTCCTTTCGAAGGGAGCATTGACCTGCTGCTGGCTCCCGGACTGGCATTCGACCTGCGGGGCTACCGACTCGGCTACGGGGGCGGATACTACGACCGCTTTCTCGCCACCCGACAGGTAAAAAAAAGTGTGGGCCTGGCCTTTGAAATTCAGATCGGGCCGGAGCTGCCGCATGAGCCCTTCGATATGCGCCTGGATCAGCTGATCAGCGAAAAGAGGATTCTTTCATTCACCGGAAAAGAGAAAAAAAATACGGAATATGGGCCATGATCATTCCATCCCCGGAGGCGGGCAGGGCCATCACCGGGCATTTGCCATCGGCATTATTCTCAATGTACTCTTTGTAGGGGTCGAAGCCGTCACCGGCATCCTTGCCGATTCATCGGCTCTCCTTGCCGATGCGGGGCACAATGCCAGTGACGTGCTCAGCCTTATTTTTGCCTGGACCGCTGCCTGGCTGGCCGGAAAGCAGGCCCGGAAGAAATACACCTACGGTTACAGGCGCAGCACCATCCTGGCTTCTCTGCTCAATGCATTGCTGCTCTTTGCTGCCGTCATTCTAATCGGGCGCGAGGCCTTCTTCAAGCTGCTCGACCCGCAGCCGGTGGCGGGTGATACGGTCATGATCGTGGCAGGCATCGGGGTGCTTATCAACACGGGCACGGCACTGCTCTTCTTGCGGGGACAAAAAGAGGACCTGAACATCAGAGGCGCCTTTCTGCACATGGCTGCCGATGCAGCCGTATCGCTGGGGGTGGTCATTGCCGGCCTCGCCATTACAAAAACCGGCTACTACATCATCGACCCCCTCATTACTTTCCTGATTATCGGAATCATCGTATGGAGCACCTGGCGGCTATTCACCGAGTCGGTCAATCTGGCCCTCGATGCCGTACCGCGCGACATTGATCTCAGCGAGGTACGGGCTTTCCTGGAAGCACAGCCGGGAGTCGAAAATGTACACGACCTGCACATCTGGGCCATGAGCACCACGCAGAATGCCATCACCGCACACCTCGTGATGCCGGGCGGCTATGCCGATGACTTTCTCTTTCGTCTGCGCGATGAACTGCAGAAGAAGTTCAATATCGGCCATGCCACTTTTCAGGTAGAAAGGCATCTTGATAACAAAAAATGTCTCGCTGATTGCGGAGATTGCTAAGTAAAAAGCCGCTTTATGGAAAACAACCGGATATTCCCAATCACTCTGATTCCGGGCATTGCCCTGCTCATTTTGTCCACGGTTACCATCTCGGTCGCCCTCACTCGGGGCATCAGCGAACTGATTGAAAGCAACGGCAGCAAAGCAATTGTCTTATCCAAAATCCGGCAGCTCGGGGAGATCAACCGCGCGTTGATTTTGCTTTACGGCAGCGTGGCCCTGCTCAGCATATCAGGCATCAGTACAGCCGGATTCGGCCCTCCCAGGGGCATGGCATTAAGCCGTT
>JALSIH010000149.1 GCA_026981615.1 Chitinophagales bacterium | reverse complement strand
CCGGCATCGGCAAAGGCCGGCTCAAGAACAACTACAGCCACCGAATCGTAAAAAGGACAATTAAAAGAATCTCTCAACTCAAGCAGATAGATGCGGTCGCTTACGGGAACAAGGAGGGCATCGCGGGCCAGGGGATCCACGAAGTCTTCTTCGGGATACCAGCGATAGGCATATCCCGGAGCTGCATAAAGCTGCAGGGTATCTCCCAGGCATACGGATACCTCTTCGGGCCGGACAGCCGGATCAACAAGCGCTGCTACCCGAATATAAATCGTTTTGCTTGCCAGGCAGCCCTCGGCACTGAAAGCCTCCAGTGTAAAGAATTGGGAATATCCGGGATATAGTTTTACATCAGCAGCCGTTGAGTCGGATACAAGACTGCCGGGATGCCAGCGGTAGGTGCTGGCACCTCCTACTGTCAGCGAGGCACTGTCACCCGGGCATATAAAGAGGGAATCCGTACTCAGAGAAAGAGAGGGAAGGCGATAAACCGTCACAAGCAATTCATCTGATGACTGACAACCGTTGCTGCTGCTTCCCTTTACGCTAAACAAAGTGCTGGCTGCAGGCCGGGCCAGGGGCCGGGCTTTCGTGGAGTCATCGAGCCACTGTGCCGGTTGCCACTCGTAGAAGTCGGCACCGGAGCCCTGCAACTCGACCGAATCGCCTTCACAGATAAAAAGATCGGGGCCTGCCGATACATTGGAGCCGGGGAAAAACTGAATATTGACCGAATCGCGGTTGCGGCACCCGGATGAGTCGATGCCTGTGACGGTATATTGTACGGGATCGGCCGGTGTCGCCATGGGGGCCGAAACGGCAGGATTGTCGAGATAAAGAGCAGGACTCCAAAGGAAATCCACGGCACCCGAAGCAAAAAGACGGACACGCTGGTCGGGGCAGATGACGGTATCGGGGCCGGCCACTACAAGCGGCAGAGCAAGCACCCGGACATGGCCGGTATCAAAATTCCGGCAAGCAAATGCATCCTCGCCCCACACCGTAAAGGTGGTACTTTTATCTGCCCGCCACCAGGGGTCCGGGCAAGTGCTGCATGAGAGATTCGCAGCCGGAGTCCATTGATAAAACTTGGCTCCCGTAGCTGACAATCGAAGCGAATCACCAAGGCAAATTTCCGAAGCGGCATCAAATGACACCAGCGGCAGCGGCAATACATGAACCCTTAGCTCATCGCTTGAGCTACAGCCCAGTGCATCGCTTACCACAACCGTAAAGGTCGTGCTGGCAGTCGGTGTGGCTACCGGGTTGGCTATGGTGCTGTCATTGAGAAAAATTCCGGGACTCCAACGGTAAAAACTGCCTCCCGAGGCCTCCAACTGAAGGGACGATCCTGCACAAACCGAATCGTCTTTCATTGCAATGGCATTGGGCAGGCCATGCACCCGAACCAGGACAGAATCGATGCCCCGGCAGGAATACTGATCGCTCACAATGACCGTGAACCATGTTGTTGTATCGGGCCGGGCCAGGCTCATGCGCATGGCAGGCTGATCCAGCAGCCCGGCAGGTTCCCAGCGATACATTATTCCTCCGGAAGCTCCGAGCATGACCGAATCTCCGAAGCAGATATCCGTCCGGCTGCTGTTTGCATCGGGAAGCGGAAGCGACAAGACAGTTACCGTTATCTGATCCTCGTCCTTGCAGCCGTATTTATCCGTTACTTCGAGCGTAAAGACGCGGGTAGCTGCCGGCTGTGCTTTGCTTATTCTGCAGGTATCACAATTCACTTCGGATGCCGGGCGCCAGAGGTAACTCTGCCCGCCCGAGGCTGTCAGCGTGGCTTCGCTGCCGAAGCAAATGCTGGTATCCTGGCCGGCACGGGCCAGTGGCAATGGCATTACCACAATCGTGGTACTGTCCGTCCCGCTGCAGCCAAATGAATTTTGCACCTGCAGGGTATAGGTAGTGGTAAGAAGAGGAGTGGCAAGCGGAGTGGCACTTGCCGGATCGCTTAGGCTTGCGGCAGGAGACCATTGGTACAGAACCCCTCCTCCTGCACTGAGTTGTATGGACTCGCCCAGGCAGATGCTGTCGCGGTCACCGGTATTAATTTGAGGTATATCATGCACCGTCACCCACAGTGAATCGTAGCCCCGGCAACCGAGGCTGTCGGTTGTCATCACCAGAAAGCGGGACGTCTCGGTCACCACCGCCCGGGTACCTGATGAATCGGCATCAAAGATCAGGGCAGAAGAAAACCAATTATAGCGATCGCCTGCTCCCGAGGCACTCAGCCACAGGGTATCTCCCGGACAGGCCGACAGGGTACCGGCCGAAGCAGAAACCAAGGGGGCATTCCGTGTAAAAACCCGAACCGTGTCTGAGTTCTTGCACTTGTATTTGTCCGTACCGTGCACCACGAAATCCGTTGTAGCCGCGGGTATTGCTTCCACACTTGCTCCTATGCTGTCGAGAAGCCACGGACTACCATTCCAATAATATGTTTTTGCACCGCTTGCCGTCAGCACTGCCGTATCATTGACACAGATTGTAATGTCCGGCCCGGCATCCACAGCCGGCAGATTGCGAACATTCACTTTTACCTGGTCTCCCGACCGGCAGCCATTCGAATCTGTCAGAAAGAGTTGAAAGGTGGTTGTCTGATCCGGAAAAACCCAGGGGTCTTCTGCCGTAAAATTGCCAACAAATGCCTTTGGGCTCCATTCGAAACTTCCGTTGCCGCTGCCATCCAGCTGAATGCTGTCGCCCAAGCAAATCGTCTTGTTGGGCCCGGCATCTACAACCGGAAAGGGATAGACTTCCACAAATACCGAATCCGTATTCACGCAACCGAAAATGTCGCGAACCCAGAGGGTGTAGTAGCGCGATTGGCCGGGAATGAGCATGGGGTCAAGGAGGGTAATATTGCTCAGCCCGGTAGGTGGCGACCAGAAATGCACCACCACATCCGGCCCGACAGAGGCATTCAAATAGAGAAACTGCCCCGCACAATTTCCCGTATCGGGGCCTGCGTCTACAAACGGAGCCTCTCTGACATGCACGGGAACCACCGCAGTTGACTGACAGCCCAGCAACGTGGCCGTGACCGAATAGACCGTATCGACTGCGGGATAGACCAGCGGGTCTTCCACGATGGTGTTTGAAATATTGTAGGCAGGATCCCATTGCAGCATGCCCGGTGAGTTGGCCTCAATCTGTATGGTATCGCCCGGACACATGACCTGAGGCGGAGATACACTTAGTGTGAGCGAATCTTTGATGGCTATTTTTACCGAATCCAGCCACCCTGTACAGGGCAGTCGAAGGGCAATTTTGATGGTGTCGCTGTTTTCCAGCAAGGAGTCCAAAAAGGGCGTAAAAGGAAAAGAAACCGAAGTGGCTCCGGCCGGGATAACGGCCGTATCGGGCAGTGAATAATCGACCCCGTTGATCGCAGAACCGTAATGATCAAGCAAAAGCGTGAGGTCAAAAGGATTGTCGTTGGCGATGCTGATGGTCAGCATGCCTCCCAAACACCCTTCAATTACATAGGGCGCTGACAGGTTTGAGGTCAGCGACATGGTATAGGGCTGGGCATTTTGAGAGCTTGTCTCAATGAAAACATAGGAATTGACGGTAGGACTGCCGCCATCGGCTATGGCAAATCGAATGGTGTAGGTGCTGCAGGGGTAGACCGGAACTTCGCCCTGAAGGGCATCGGTATAACCGTCAAATTCTTCGGTAGTGCTTCCGGTATTGTCATTATAAAGGAGCGAGTTGGAAAGTGAAATACAACCGGCAGGATTGGCACAGGGTGCGGAACCCATCTGACCGGGGTTCACCGTATTCAGAAGGGTGGGCATGGGAGGGTTTGAATTGGGTATGACTGCAAAGTCATCATAGAGGTAGTTCGGGGGGCCCATCGTAGTCGGATTCGGGCCCAGAATGAAAAAGCCAAAGCGATCGGCTGTCGGGCAACAAACATACTCCGGGTATTCCTCGGATGCAAAGACATAGCGCACACTGAAAGGGCTCACCTTCGGAATATATCGAAGCTGCAAAATGCAGGCATCATCGGTAGGGATGGTATCCGGAATGAAGCCGGAAAGAATGGTATCCCCGTCCTGGGGCGGTGCAAAGACATCGGAAGTAGCCGGATTGATATTGGGGCCCATCGCACTGGTAATCAATCCATTGCTCAGAACCACACTTGTATCCAACGGCAGATTCGAATTGGCCCCCAGCGCAAAACCCGAAGCTCCGGTATTGCAGCGAAAATAAATATTGCTAATGGTAGCAGACGGCCCCATAATGGCCCTGGCCAGGGTATCTCCGCTTCCGTTCGGTGCGACAATCAGTTGTGCACGAAGCGAAGTCACAGCGAACATGGCAAAGAAAATGATCAGGCCGGATGATCGAAACATAGCTAGATAACAGGCTTTAGGGATCCAACCTATAAATGTAATCTATCTTCTTGTGGTTCAGGGTAGGATTTATGACAAAAAGGCCCCTCAGCGGGGCCTTTCCATAGCTTCATTACGCGCTTATATGTTAAATAATCTTAAAACTATTTTTTATTGTGTTTGTCAATGATGGTAAAGACTCTGTTGATATTGAAGCCAAAGTGGATATTCGTACTCAACCAAGATCCCGTTGTTTCGGTAATAAAGACCTTCTCGCTCATGCCTCTTGAATTGGAAAGCATCAATTGAAATACATGGCCGCCCGTTTCTATGTCAACTCCGAGCGTAAGGCTGTTTCGTACCTTTTCTCCGTAAACAGGCGATACAATTTGCCCCGGAATCAGGTAATAATACTCCACATTTACCGAAAGGCTGCCTGTCAGTTTATACCTTCCTCCCATCCCAAGCGCAAAGACATCATTGGCATCCGCCCTTGTAGCCACCAGATTGCGGTGCACCAGCGTTGGCATTAGCTGAAGAGAAAGGTCACTGTTGAATTTGCGGGCTATCAGGAGCTGAAATGTATAGTAGAGCCTGGATGAGAAATAATTGGGCCGGTCGGGCTCGGGCCATGCAATGGTTTTAATGGCCATTCCGGCAAAGCCCGTCACGGTAATCGGCATATTCCCTGCTCCTTTGGATTGCCTCAGAAGCTTGTACTTGAGATATCCGTCATAGGTTTTTTCGAAGCTGCTTCTTCCCACACCTACAGCCAGACGTTTGCTAATGCCATAATCGAAGCCCATGCGCATGGTCGCGTTGTCGAGGCCGAAAATATTGTAGAACCCCCCGGTGATGCGGGCAAAACGATGGTTAATCACATATTGCAAAACCCCGGCAGCCGGTATCTCTACCGACTGGCCGCTCATCAGGCGTGTGCTTTTAAAGGTAGCTATCGTATATTCCGTATCAGGCTCTTCGCTTTCTTCCAGAAGGCTCATCAAATTGTCCTGAGCATGCAGTAGCAAAGAACTGAGAACAAGAACGACAAGGCAAAGATTTTTCCTGATTTGAGCTTTCATCGCTGGCTATCTGTGTGGGGTTATTTCTTGTACGGCTTATACTCTACCTTCACCTCTACATCCACCACCTCGGCAATATTGTCTTTTACCATTGCAGGTATATGAATGTTGTAGTCCGCCACACGGACAGGAAACTTTGTTTTGGCAATTATCCGGTCTCCCTTTCGCTGAAGTGTCCCCATCACTTTGATATGCTTTGTGACATCCTTAATGGTCAGGTCACCTTCCACTTCTACATCATATATCCCGTCTTTGCTCAAATCCAATTCATCTATGTTTAATATCTTCCCTTTGAATGTAGACTTCGGATATTTATCGGATTCAAGGTATTTTTCATTAAAATGCTCTTGCATTAGGGCTTTCTCAAACTCGAATCCCTTGATAAGTACGGAATAAACCATCTCGCCACTTTCCACATCCAGCACACTGCTTGCCTGGTAATTATGGGCTTCGATATTCTCCATGGGAGTGGCCGAGAAAAAGCCGATGTAGCCATTGCGGGCAATATATTTTTGGGCCACTACGTGATTCAAAAGCAGTAGCATAACCGCAGTACAAAAGAATACTTTTTTCATCATTTACAAATCTATTTTAGGTGATTAATTATTCGGAGATCCTGCATTCAACCATGCCCTGATCAAGCTCTGCTGACAATCACTCAAAGGGGCTGCCGGTGGCATGTTTTTATCGATTAGTACCCTTTTTTCAAAGGTACCGTTCTTCACTTTATCCATCACTCCGTTGTAGTTGCCAAATATCCCCGGCCCCGTACCTCCCTGTACATGACATCCCGAAATGGCACAGTTTCCCTTTATGATGGGCATGATATCGCTTGAGAAGCTGACACTGACGGTATCACACTGACCCTGAGAATAGTAGTTTTTGTACAAGTCTTCCTCATTGTCTTTGTAGCAGGAAGAAAGCATCAGAAGGGAAGCCCCCATGAGAGCCAGAAAAAGCACGGGGGCTTTCTTAATTGTTCGGTGCACCATTATTTATCCAACTTTTGATTTTATTGATATAGCATGAATCCAACTGCGGCTGTCCATAGGGCATCGGAGCGTATCCGGCTGGCCAGGTGATAGAGCCCACGAGACGTCCGTTGTCCACATAGATTTTCAAATCCGTATAGCTGTCCAGGCGTACATTGCCCTGCGGAGTCGATCCGCTGTGACAATTGATACAATAGGTATTCAAAATCGCTTGTATATCAGCGGACAAGGATATCTTGCTCGTATCGCAGCCGCCTGCATTCGGGTTGCAGCTGTTGTTCTGTGCTCCCTGGCTGATCCAGGTATAGATCATCTCAATCTGGCCGGACGAGAGAGAAACTCCGCTGCCTGGCGGGGGCATTTTCTCATCCGGGTCTGATGAAATCAACACTCGATACAGTTTGCTCCCGGCAGGATTGCCTTTCTTCACCTCCCCGGTATTGATTACTGAGTTGTAGTCCGTCATACTTAGCCCTTCTTTTTCTCTGGCCGCATCATGGCAACCGGCAATGCCGCAGCTTGAGCTTAAGAGCGGAAGGATGTCATTGGCAAAATAAACCGTATCCGGATCACAGAAATCCTTTACAATACCGGTCGTGTCATTATTGCCGCTCCCTCCGGCTCCGATGTTTCCTTGTCCCTTATCAGAAGGCGGAAAGGGATCGTGCACACAAGCCGAAACCCCTAATATCAGGGGAAGCAACGATAAAATGCAAAACAACGGCCTTTTCATCAATAAAAGTTAACTATTTCTTTTTCTTTTTGACAAAACAATTCTTCAAAACCACTCTTGAGGTTACAATTCCCAGCATGGTGTCTTTAATGGCTCCGCTGCAGTAGCACTGTAGTTGTATATTTTTTCCGGATTCAATATCCGAAGCACTGCTGCGATAGTTTTCATCCTCCTGATAGCGGTTATCCAGCGATGCATCAATTTCCCCGTCAGCTGTCGTAAAAAGAACACTGATATTCCCACCGGCATCTTTTGAAACATCCGCTGCCTTTCCTATCAACAAAACAATGTTGTTAAGAAATTTTTTATTGCCTTCCCCTTCATCCACATATGCAGCTGTCAACTCCTCGGCCGTCAAAATATAATCCGGCAGTGCATGCTCAATATCCCTGTGTGGCTTATTGTATAAGTAATATCCCACTGCAGCACCGACAATCACCCCGGCCAACACGAGCAAGAAGAGATAACGGACAATTTTATTTCTTTTCATTTTAACGATTTTAAGCACTTTCAAACATATGCCGGCTTATCCTCTGCAAAGAGCAAAAAAGGACGAACCCGGCATTCTGATTGATGAACACCTTTCCCCGGTTATTTGATCATTATTTAACTTTCTCAGCCTGCCTGCAATCATATGCTTGCTTTTTTAACGTAAAAGTTTTTTATTTCCTTTCCAAAGCACAAATAGTTCTTTGTTTTTCAAATGTCAAAAAATCACTTCCTCCGTTTCCTTCACTTACGTGGCTATGCTTAATTCGTTTTTTTGATTCCCAATGATATCCCAATTGCCGTTTTCCCTATTTTTCGCAATTCTTGTGTTGGCAGTACCTCGGGTAGAGCTGCATGATCCGGATAAATAAAGCGGGAATGCCAATGGAATTACATTCCACTTCAATGTGGCTGTTTTTATTAATTAAAAGAATGCATTTCCCGCTCCGGGCATTCCTATGTAAAAGCATAGAAAAAATACCTGAAAACAAGCATAAAAACCATATAGGCCCCGAAAGAAAAAAGGAAGAAGTACATGACAACGAGGCCCGCAAATCGGACGAAATCAGTATGTTCATGAATGTTTTTCTTGTTTTTCATAATTCGAAATTTTATGTCTAAACCCAAATTGCAAGATCACTTCAACAAACTCAAACTACTGATCATCTGTGCGTAGCACAACACTTCAAACGGCAACAACTCGGCAGCGGGCCGTAAATTACCGCGTATCATCGAGCCATTTTTTAAAGTGCGGTGAGCGCTCGGTACTCACTACCACGTCTCCGCTTCGCAGCGGTGGATTGAGTTTCAGCAAGACCCTGGCCTTGGAATAAGCCTGCATTTGATCTATTGCATAAAAGTTGATCAGATATTTGCGATTTATTCGAAAGAACAAGCCGGGATCAATCAAATCCTCGAGGCGATCCAGGCTCTCATCCACGGTATACGTTTTTCCCTTCAAAGTGACAAGGAAGGTACTTTTGGCCTCGGAATAGAAATAGGCAATATCCTCTGTCAGCAGGGAGATGATATTATGGCCCATCCGCAGGAGAAAGCGCTTTTTGTACAATTTTTCTCTTCCCGCCACCGCAGTTGCCAGCCTGCCATAATCGGGCAGCGGCAAGCCCCCTTTAAATCGCTTCCACTTTTCGAAGGCTGCTGCCAGTTCCATTTCTTTTACGGGTTTCAGGAGGTAATCAATGCTGTTGACCTTGAATGCCCGGATGGCATACTCGTCATAGGCAGTCGTAAAAATAACCGGATATTCCACTACGGTCTCTTCAAAAATATCGAAGCATTCTCCATCGGCCAGCTGTATATCCATGATTACCAGATCAATAGATGGTTTTTCCCTGAAATAGCGAACCGCCCTTTCCACACTATCAATCTCATGCACTATGCGGGCCTCCGGTGCCGTTGTTTGGATTAATTTTCTGAGGCGCTGGGCAGCAGCATGTTCGTCTTCAATAATTAAGAGATTCATAGCTTCAGCATTTTAATAAAGGCAGCTTGACAGTAAAGTACTTTGTACCCGAATATACCTCCACTTCCATGTCATAAAGCATGCGGTAGCGTTTTACGATATTCCTGAGTCCGATACGTGTTGACTGCTCTACTTTGCGTTTCAATTGAAGATTGTTGCGTACAATGAGGCGGTCATCCTCGATATAAATTTCAACCCTGAGAGGTTTGGAAGCCGAAATGATATTATGCTTCAGTGCATTTTCTACCAATAGTTGAAGGGTCATGGGCGGTATGCAGTAATGATCCGTATTCTCAATCCTCAGATTGATATGAAAGTTGCTTCCAAATCGCTTTTCCTGGAGGTAATAATAGTCATCCAGTATTTTCAATTCCTCGGAGAGCGAAATGAGTTCTTTTTCCTTATAGGTCAGAATGGTTCGAAAGAAGTCAGACAAGCGCTGCACATAATCCGATGCTGCTTTTTGATCCACATCGATCATATTCAGCAAAGTATTAAAGCTGTTAAACAGGAAGTGGGGATTCACCTGGCTTCGCAGGGTTTGAAGCTGAAAGTCGATTTTTTCTTTCTCGAGGTGCTCGATGGCTTTGAGTCGCTGCTCACGGAACCGCACATACGAGTAGATACTTCCAATGATAAAAAGCAAGAGGCCTATGATGAACCAGGGAGTCTGCCAAAAGGGCGGTTCGATGCGAAAGGAAAAGCCTTCAACCGGCAAATTCTTAAAATTGCCATCGATGGACGAGCGCACTTTAAAAATATAGCGCCCGGGATGAAGAGATGGGTAAATAGCTGTATTGTCAGCCGAAAGGTGCCAGTCCAGATCAAAGCCTTCCAGCTTATACTGATAGCGCACTTTTCCCGGATTTTTGTACCAAAGCCCTTTAAACTCGAATGACAAATGATTCTTGCTGTAGGGCAGCACTTTCACTTCTTTGAATGGCAGAGGCCGGAGCATGGCATTGACCTCCAATAAAATAGTGGCCGGCACCTCGCGGCAGCCCGGCAAAGCCGGTGCATAATACAGCAAGCCGTCTTTCCCCCCAATCCATATATTTCCGTATGGGTCTACCGAGCGGTTGTTCAGATCGGACTTCAGAGAAGTAAGAAACGGATTTTCGACAGGAAAAGTAACGTGATTGATTTTTGGGTCGAGAATGTCAATTCCGCTTTCATGCACAATGACAATGCGGTCATATTTATCGGCTGTGATGGAGCTTATATGCAAATTACGTATGCCGCTGGAACGGTCATATTTCTTAATGGTATCGCCCCGCATGGAATAAATACCGGACTCCGCACTTGCGAACCAGATTCTCCCCCGGCTGTCTTCCGTAATACTGACTATTACGCTGCTGTTCAGTCCGTTTCGCTCATCGAAGGTGACTATTTTCCCATTCTTCAGGCAGCTTATCCCTTTGCCATCGGTTGCAAACCACTTGCTGCCGTCCCGTGCCACATGTACCTGATAAATGTAATTGCTGCCCAAACCGTGACGGGTGGTATAGCCCTTCAAACGAATATCATCCGGACTTTTGACTTCACTATTGACAATAAGGCGCTCGGCACCACCCAGTGTGGCCAGCCACAATTCATTGCCCCGGCCGGTAATGGAAAGAATGTTGTTGTTGATCAGGCCGTCCTTCTCGCTCAAATGCAGCACCTCTCCGCTGTGCTCGTCATAGTAATAAAGACCGCTGCCGAAAGTACCCAGCCACAGCTTCCCCGGCTCAAGGCTGTATATGCATACGATGAGTTCTTTTCTGTCGGCCTTGCTGACTCCCACAAAGCGAATATTTTCTTCTCCCGTTGTGCCCGGGTCATAACGATAGAGCCCCTCATGACTGGCGTACCAGATGATTCCGTCTGCATCGGCATGAACTGCCGTTATTTCAAGTGATTTTTCATCAACGCCCGGAAGCTCGGGCACGGTAATCTGCCGGTTTGTACTCAGCAGTCCTTTTTCGGAGGAGATCAGCCAGAGGTTGCACTCTCCGTCAATTTCCAGGTCCAATATTGTTTGTCCCGTATTCTTCATGATGGGCCTGATCACTCGGTAAAGCGACCGGCCGTGAAATTCAGAGCGTTCAATCAGACCGTTGGCATCATCGGCAATCCACAATACCCCCGGCTCATACTCGAGCATATCATTGATTTCACCAAAGATCAAAGATCCGGCTGTATCGAGTGTCGTGATTTTCATCTCCCTCCAGTCGACCTCGCAAATGCCTCCGGCCTGAAATCCGAGCCAGATTTTCTGTGTGTCGGATGAAGAAGCAATTGAACTGACAATATAGTCCGGCAGACCGTCATCATAGCGAATAATGGCCGCCTGCATCTCACCGTCCACCCAGCGCATGCGGGTCAGTCCGTTGTCGGTACCCAAAAAGACATATTCCCCGGCAGTGTGGATATCGTTGATGTAATTGTCACTGATCAGGGGCATGGAAAAGTGCATCAATTCAGCATCATGCCATACGTAAACACCGTTTCCGGCCGTGCCCACCCACAGATGACCATGGCCGTCAAAGGCCATGTCAGTTATTCTCGGATGCAGGGAATCGGGCCAGGACACAGCCCTTTCAAGTCCGTTGCTTCCAAGTACGAAAATCCGGTTTCGCAGGTCGCTCACGTAAATCTTTCCATCCGGAGATTCGCAGATATTTTGAAGTGCTTTGCCTGCCGTGCTGTCGGCATACCCGGCAAAATGGTAGTTCATCCCGTCATAATAGCAAAGCCCTTTGTCGGTAGCCAGCCAGAGCAGGCCGTTTTGCGTTACTTGCATGGCTTTGACCCTGAATCTTCTTTCTTCTCCGCTCTTCTGGTGTTCTTTGTAGAAGTAACCATGATTGGAAAACAGCATTTCGCTGCCGCCAAGCTGTATGAAAACCAGCAGGAGCAGGGAAAGGTATCCCTTCGATCTATTTATATTCCAGCTCTGCCGATACATTTACCATGATTTCCTGAGAAATTTTCTGCCGGACAATGCGGGGGATGTGAATATCAAAATCAGCGAGAAGTATAGGAAAGACAGAATGAATTTGCAGCTTGCCGTTGCTGACCTTCACAAAACTATCAATCACTTTGGTCTGCTCTACACCATGAAGACTAAAAACCCCTTTGGCCCTCAGGCGGTATTTCCCTTCTTTCATAAGGTCCAACTCCTCAATAATTCTGCCTTTAAATGTAGCCTCCCCAAACTTTTCGGACTCCAGGTAGTTTTCATTGAAATGCTCCTCCTGCAGGGGCCCGTTGAATCCATGAAAAGAAGCAATGGGTATGGAAAAAGCAAATTGATTGTTTTTGGGATTGATGATGCCTGAAAGTTCATTGCTCTCGGCCTCAATGGTCTCCAGCGGAGCCTCCGAAATAAAATGCACCTGCCCGTTGCGGGTGATGTAGTGCCCTTTCTGACCCTGCACCGGGCCAATAAAGATGAAAAAAAACAGCCATAGTAAAGTGAGCCTCATTGCGTGCAAAATTCTATGCAAAAGATAAGCCGGGCAGGCTGATTACATGCTATCCTCAACTCAAAAAAGAGGACCAGCCGGAAAATGATTCTGATGAAAGCGGGCCATAAGACGACCGGCACCATTATTCAAATATAAAAATCATTTCCACACGTCTGTTGCGCTGCCGGCCCTCTTCGCTGCTGTTCTCAGTCAGTGGCACATACTCACCGAAGAATTCAACCAATATGCGGTTTTTCGGAACACCCCTCTTCATCAGGTAATTGCGCACGGCATATGCTCTTGATCTGGACAATTTGATATTGTATTCTTCAGAGCCTTCCGAGTCGGTATGACCCGAGACCTTCAGCTTCCAGTCCTTTTCTTCAATCATCAGCTCGGCAAGTTTGTCCAGATAGGGCATTGACGTGTCTTCAATGACATCTTTGTCAAATTTGAACTCCAGATTTTTAACGGCAAAATCAATCGTTTGCTGTTGCTCGAGGCTGAGCACCGGACATCCCTTGTTTTCAAACAAGCCTGCCGTGTTGGGACACAAATCTTCATCATCCGGAATGCCGTCATCATCCATGTCCTTCTTACTCAAAATCACCGGACAGCCGTCATTGTCTTCCGGTCCGGGCTCATCGGGGCAGGCATCGTCTTTGTCACAAACACCGTCACCATCCCGGTCGCGACAGTCGCCAAATCGATATGCCAGCATCACTTCATGCGATCCCGAAGTGTAGGACGCCAGGCCCGAAACAGCCAGGTCATAACCGTAGGCTATTTCCATGTTGTCGCTGACCCAAGCCCCGGCCGACAGGGATGCCGCATCTCTCAGCCGGTAAGAAGTCATGACCCAGTACTTTTGATGCATACTCAGCTTTACACTGGCATCCACCTGAAAAACAGCTGGCCGCGCATAGCGCGCCACGAGCATCGGCTGTAATATGAAAACGTCATTGACGGGCAGGTTTACGCCCGCAAAACCGGTCCAGGTTTTTTCCAGTCGATATACATTTTCAATGCCCTGCTTGCTGAAGTCGGCTTTGCTTCGAAAAGCCTGGGGCATGGAAAGGCCGGCAAACCATTTGGGGCTATGGTAATAGATCCCGAGAGAGATATCGGGCAGCCACTTTCCCTGTTCTGCATTGATCAAAGTAATGTCATTGACCGTCTGGGCGTTGTAGCTTCCATCCAAAAAGATGCGATAGACCCCGGCCGAAATACCGAGACCGAGTGCACGGCCCTCGCCAAAATCCATCCGGTAAGAAAGCAATCCGCTGGCACCCGTCCGGTTGAGGTATCCCAGCACATCACTCATTACATATCCCCCGGCAGCCAGCGGCCCCGAGCCGAGTTGCCGGTCATAGCTGGCATATCCCGTAAAAGGGCTGCCGTCAATTCCCACCCATTGCTTGCGCATGGATATCCGTGCCATGGGGTCTGCACTGCTTCCCGTCAAACCGGGATTGTACATCAATGCATGGAACATGTAATTAGTGTGCAA
>JALSIH010000148.1 GCA_026981615.1 Chitinophagales bacterium | reverse complement strand
GGGCACGGTAGATGTAAAAACGGCCGTATGCCGGGCGTTGGCAGCCGAAGCGAAATGAAGCGGTGCGCTGTCGTTCGTAAATACGTGGTCTGCCTTTTCCATCAGGGCCACCGTCTGCATCATACTTAACTCTCCGCAGAGATTTACCGTATCGGGATGAATGCTTTGCAGGGCGGAAGCTTTTTCTTTTTCAGATGCGGATCCCACAAGAAAGACCCTGTGGGTAAGGGGCAGGCGTCTGATCAATTCCTTCCACTTTTCGACCGGCCATTGTTTGGTAAACCAAATCGAAGACGGAGCAATGACAAAATATGCTTTTCCTTCGGCAAGGGATTGTGTTTTCTGCCGGTCCTGCTCCGATGGATAAAGGGTGGGGCGGGGAAGTTCAGCGCCCGGCTCCTGCAAAAAGAGGAGATTTCTCTCCACTTCGTGAATGGGCCGGCCATTCCTGTAGCCGGGAATGCGGTGCGGAATTTTCTTCGTGAAAAAGATAGAAAGCGGATTTTTGTCAAAACCGCTTTTCCTCTCCGCACGTGAAAGAACAGTGATCAGTCCGCTCGAGAAAAAGCGATGCAGGTTGAAAACTTCGCTGTATCGTGTTTTTCTGATTTCGGCAATGAGCCGAAAGAGATTCCGGTATTTCCCGTTCTTTTTGTCCCATGAAAACAGGCGGTCCACCGAGGGGTGATTTTCCAGCAGGGATTCATGGCCCTTTTTCAGCAGGAAATGGATTTCGGCATCCGGATGCTTTTTTTTCAAGGCATCAGCCAGCACGGTGGCCAGTACCACATCACCGATAAAAGCCGTTTGAATGATCAGGAACTTTGCCCGGCCCATTATCTGCGGAATTAATTAATCCAAAGTACGGGCAATTTCCACTTCCGTATATGCTTCGATGATGTCGCCCACTTTGATGTCGTTGAAGTCTTTGATGTTCAACCCGCACTCCATGCCTGATCGAACTTCTTTCACATCCTCTTTAAATCGCTTGAGCGAGGCCAGTTCACCGGTGTACACCACAATGCCTTCGCGCACTACGCGGGCTTTTGCATTTCTCGGTATTTTACCGTCAATCACGAAGCAACCCGCCACCGTGCCGACTTTGGTGATTTTAAAGGTTTCGCGAACCTCGGCATTGCCGAGAATCTTCTCTTCGATTTTCGGTTCGAGCATTCCTTCCATGGCTGCTTTGACCTCGTCAATGGCATCGTAAATGACGGAATAAAGCCTGATTTCAATATGCTCTTTTTCAGCCAGTTGCCTGGCCTGCACCGATGGCCGCACCTGAAATCCGATAATAACGGCATCCGAGGCAGAGGCCAGCATGACATCGGTTTCCGTAATGGCACCCACGCCTTTGTGAACCACATTCACATGGATTTCCTCTGTAGAAAGTTTGATGAGCGAATCCGCCAAAGCTTCTACCGAGCCGTCCACATCCCCTTTTATAATGACATTAAGTTCCTTAAAGTTACCGAGGGCCAGTCGTCTTCCGATTTCATCCAGTGTGATGTGTTTTTGTGCCCTGAGTCCTTGTTCCCGCTCAATTTGTGCTCTTTTGTTGGCAACTGCCTTGGCTTCCGATTCGCTGTTATACACTTTGAACTTTTCACCGGCTTGCGGGGCACCGTCCAGTCCCAGAATCTGCACCGGATCGGAAGGGCCCGCCTCTTTCACGCGCTGATCGCGTTCATTGTAGAGTGCTTTGACCTTGCCCAGATGGCTTCCGGCAACCATCACATCTCCCACATGGAGCGTGCCTTCCTGTACCAGAATGGTAGCCACATATCCGCGGCCTTT
The DNA here is from genome assembly GCA_026981615.1 of Chitinophagales bacterium. Taxonomy (GTDB): domain Bacteria; phylum Bacteroidota; class Bacteroidia; order Chitinophagales; family S012-47; genus S012-47. Next base: position 12,423 of record JALSIH010000148.1, on the reverse strand, counting down.
GTCCAGGGAGGCTTCTACCACGGTACCTTTGGCATTTTTATTGGGATTGGCCTTCAGGTCGAGCATTTCGGCTTCGAGCAGTATTTTTTCGAGCAGGCTTTCAACATTTAATCCGGTCTTTGCCGATACATCCTCGCTCTGATATTTACCGCCCCAGTCTTCCACAAGAAGGTTCATATTGGCAAGCTGTTCTTTTATCTTTTCCGGGTCGGCATTTTCCTTGTCCACTTTGTTGATGGCAAAAACAATGGGCACACCGGCTGCCTGAGCATGGCTTATTGCCTCCTTGGTCTGCGGCATGATGGCATCATCTGCCGCCACCACAATCACGGCTATATCTGTGAGCTTGGCACCTCTGGCCCGCATGGCCGTAAAGGCTTCGTGACCGGGGGTGTCCAGAAATGTGATGCTTTTGCCGTTTTCCAAATTGACTTTGTAGGCACCGATATGCTGCGTAATGCCTCCTTTTTCACCGGCTATCACATTGGTGCTCCGGATAAAGTCCAGAAGACTGGTTTTACCGTGATCCACATGACCCATGATGGTCACAATCGGTGGACGGGGTTCGAGTTCTTCGGGATTGTCTTCCTCTTCCTCCTCAATAATGCCTTCATCCACGTCAATGAATTCTACCTCATGATCATATTCGCTTGCTATCAGCTCGATTATTTCGGCATCCAGGCGTTGATTGATCGAGGCGATCACTCCCAGGCTCATGCATACACCCAGCACATCGGCCGGTTTTACATTCAGAAGCGAAGCCAGCTCCGAAACCGAGATAAACTCGGTGACCTGCAGCACTTTGCTTTCGTCCTGTGCTATTTGTTCTCTTTCCGCTTCTTTTTGCTTTTCCTTTCTACGCTTGGTTCTCAGCGCTTTTCCTTTGGGCACACCAATGCCGGCAATTTTCGACATGGTTTCTTTCAGCTTCTCTTCGATTTCCTTTTCGGTAATTTCTCTTTCCTGCGGCCGTGTTTTGGTCTTGGTGCCTGCTTTGCCCGCTCCGCCTTTAACAATGCGTTTTCGTCTTCTCTGCTTTCTGCGTTCTTTGTCTTCCGATGAGGAGGCCACGGGCTTGCGCTCCGCTTTCTTTTCCGCTTTGGCAGGCAGTTCGATTTTTCCCAAAATTTTCGGACCCTTCAGCTTTTCCGCTTTTGCCTTGATGGTTTCATCTTTGGGCTTTTCCTCCGCTGCCGGCACGGCTGCTTCCTTTTCTTCCGGAGCTTCGCTCTTCTTTTCTTCCTTTTTCCCGGGGGCGGGTGTTTCGGCAGCCGCTTCTTCTTTCTCTTTTTTGCCCCCCGTCAGGTCTACCTTTCCAATCACCTTTGGCCCTTCAATTTTTGTTTTTTCAGGGCGCACCACTTCTTCCTCTTTCGGGGCTTCGGGCTTCTTTTCAAGTGTTTCGCTTGTGCGCAGCGATCCTTTGATCAGCACATCCTCTTCCTCCTGCACCTTCCTAAACCCTCCGCCAATAATGGTCTTGCCGCTGCTTTCTTCTCCTTTGGCAACCCCGATTTTTATTGACCTTGCTTTCTCTTTCATTTGGCTGTCCTTATGAAAGTCTTTAATCAGCAAGTCAATTTGTTCCTGACTCAGCTTTGTGTTCGGAGACGGGTCTACCCCGTCAAAGCCATGGCTTTGCAAGTGCTCCACCAGCGTGTGTGCACCTACTCCGAGTTTAGCTGCCAGCTGCCCCAGGCGTTTTACCTTACTTAAATCCATATATTTTTTTATTCTTCTTCAAATTCTTCTTTCAATATCTTGACGATCTCGTTCACCGTTTCCTCCTCAAGATCCGTGCGCCTTATCAGCTCATCCTTGTCCAGTTCCAGCACACTCTTGGCCGTATCGCAGCCTATGGCTTTCAACTCGTCAATGATCCAGTTGTCGATTTCATCGGCAAATTCGTCCAGATCAATGTCATACTCTTCATCATCCGTATCCCTGAACACGTCAATTTCATAGCCGGTCAGCCTGCTGGCCAGCTTAATATTGAGACCTCCTTTGCCAATGGCCAGCGAGACCTGGTCGGGCTGGAGATACACGGCAGCCGTTTTGTTTTCTTCATCCAGTTCCATCCGCGAAATCTTGGCCGGATTGAGCGCCCTCGAAATAAAGAGCTGGGTATTTGTGGTGTAGTTGATAATGTCAATGTTTTCATTTTTCAACTCACGCACAATCCCGTGAATCCGGCTTCCTTTCATTCCCACACAAGCGCCCACCGGATCGATGCGGTCGTCATAAGACTCCACCGCCACTTTGGCCCGCTCACCCGGCTCTCTCACAATTTTTTTGATCGTGATCAATCCGTCAAAAATTTCAGGCACCTCCAATTCAAGCAATTTAGCGAGAAATGCGTTATCTGTACGGCTTAAAATGATGAGGGGATTGTTATTTCGTGTATCCACTTTTTTTACAACGGCCCTTACCGTATCTCCTTTTTTGAAATAATCCGATGGAATTTGTTCGCTTTTCGGCAGGATGAGTTCATTGCCTTCGTCATCCAAAATCAGTATTTCACGTTTCCATATCTGATAGACCTCTCCGCTTACGATCTCTCCGATGCGGTCGCTGTATTTTTTCATGACCTCATCTTTTTCCAATTCCATGATCCTGGATTTCAGCGTCTGTCGGGCGGCCAGTATGGCCCTGCGGCCAAATTCAACGACTTCCAGCTCCTCAAACACCTCTTCTCCCACTTCATAGTCGGGCTCTATCTTGATGGCTTCCGAATAAGCTATTTCTTTGTTCGGGTCCACTACTTCCCCATCGGGGACCACCTCGCGCTTGCGATATATTTCAAGGTCTCCCTTGTCGGTGTTTACAATGATATCGAAGTTTTCGTCCGACCCGTATTTTTTGCGAAGCAGGGTCCTGAACACGTCCTCCAGGACACGCATCATGGTAGGGCGGTCAATGTTCTTAAAGTCTTTAAACTCCGAAAACGATTCAATTAATTCTACACTATTCATATCTTTTCTATTTAAAAGAGATCAATACTTTGGCCGAATCGATCTGCTCAAATGCAATCCGTTGTCCGGCATTCTCCTGTTCTTTTGATTTATTCTTTTTCTTTTCTTCTTTTTCAATGACGATTGCATCTTCCTCCACGGCCTTCAGCAATCCTCTTTTATGTTTCCCGTCCTTTGTTTTTATGCTCAGCTTGCGCCCGATGTTTTTCACATATTGCCGCTTCAAACTCAGGGGGCGATCCACTCCCGGTGACGACACTTCGAGGGTGTAGTGCTCGGGCACCAGCGCCTCTTCTTCGAGATGTGCTTCCAAATAGCGGCTGATTTCGGCACAACGTGCAATGGTCAGCTCGCTGTCGCTGTCGAGAAATACCTGAATACGCGCCTTCGGAAGCTCTTTTACCTCTATCACAAACTGATCGCTTCCTTTCAGTTTCTCCTCCAGCAATGCTTCTATTCTTTCCTTTACCATCTCTTCGCTATATCCACAAAAAGAGGGGACTGTAACAGTCCCCTCAAATTCAAGTCTTGCAAAATTACACTTTATTGGCGGGAAGTTCAAATTTGCCCCTCTTGCTGCTTTCCCGCCTTGCCTGTTCCTGCTTATCAACTCTTTCTTTTCCCAAAAAATTCCGGCCGCTTTATTCTTCCCATCCGGAAGTTCCATACACGGTTTTTACCTGGTAGGGAAAGCGTTCCCGATATTTTTCGGCCGTTTCTGCCAGTATCATTTCCCGAAGTTCGGCAATGCCTTCTTTGTGAAGGGCCGAGATGAAAACGGCCCGGCCGTGGCTTTTCTCCATCCGGGTTTTCTTCATTTCCGTCATGATCTCCTCTTTCACCTCTTCTTTCAGGTACTTATCAAAGTAGCGTTCCCGATAGAGGTCCATTTTATTGAAAACCATGATCACCGGCTTTTCCCGGGCATTCAGCTCGCGAAGGGTTTCGTTCACCACCTGTATATGGTCTTCGAAATTCGGATGGGAAAGATCGACCACATGAAGCAGGACATCCGACTCAACGACTTCATCGAGGGTCGATTTGAAGCTCTCCACAAGATGATGCGGAAGCTTCCGGATGAAACCGACCGTGTCGGACAATAGCATGGGCACCTGTCCGATGACGACCTTGCGAACGGTGGTGTCGAGCGTGGCAAAGAGCTTGTTTTCGGCAAAGACTTCGGATTTGCTCAGCAGATTCATTATCGTGGATTTTCCGACATTGGTATAGCCCACCAGCGCCACTCTTATCATCTTGCTGCGTTGTTTCCTGCGGGTCTGATTTTGCTTGTCAATCTGCTTCAGCTTTTCTTTCAGCAGGGCGATGCGTTTCTGGGCGATACGCTTATCGGTTTCAATTTCCTTTTCACCGGCTCCCCGCATACCGATGCCCCCTTTGATCCGGTCGAGGTGTTGCCACATACCCCGGAGGCGCGGCAGAAGGTATTGCATCTGGGCCAGTTCCACCTGATTTTTGGCCTGCACTGTCCGGGCACGCTGTGCAAAAATGTCGAGGATGAGCATACTCCTGTCAAGCACCTTTGTTTTCAGCTCTTTTTCAATGTTTCTTTGTTGCGAAGGGGTAATTTCATCATCGATAATCACCAGCTCGATCTCGTGTTTGTCCACATATCTTTTGATTTCTTCCAGCTTCCCGCGCCTGACGTATGTGCGCGAATCGGGATGGCTTACTTTCTGGTAAAATGAGCGGACGGCTACGGCCCCTGCCGTAGTGGCCAGAAAAGCGAGTTCATCCAGATATTCATTTAATTTTTCTTCCGTCTGATCCTGGTGTACCAAACCTACCAAAACAGCCCTTTCGGGCTGCATCTCCGTTTTTATTTCAATCATATGCTTTTTTCTGCTCTTTCTTTTAACGCCCCGAAGGTATGCATGGTTCAATTGGCCATTTCCGACATGAACTTCAGCCGCATCACCTGAATCTCTTCCATGGTGATGCCCTCATCCTGCAATTCCTGAAATGCCTCATCCAGCGAATCCGTTTCGGCTGTGCTGAAATAATCATAAATCATCTCCTGAATATCTTCTTCGAGAATGTCATCCACATAGTAATTGATGTCGATTTTGGTACCCGAAGCCACAATGGATTCGAGCTCCTTAAAAAATTCATCCCGGCTGAGGCCTTTGTTGTCGGCAATCACTTCGAGGGGGATTTTCCGGTCGATGTTTTGTATGATATATACTTTCAACCCCGATTTCTGAACGATGGATTTGACCGTCAGATCGCTGGGGCGGTCAATGTTGTTTTCTTCCACATAGCGGGCGATGAGTTCAATGAATTTCCTGCCGTACTTCAGGGCCTTGCCCCGGCTCACTCCGGTGATGTTGGCCAGCTCGTCCATGGTGATGGGATATTGCGTGGCCATATCTTCCAGCGAGGGGTCCTGAAAAATGACAAAAGGAGGGAGGTTTTTTTCTTTGGCCACCTTTTTTCTCAACGATTTGAGCATGCCCACGAGGCGGGCATCCAGCGCACCGCCTTTTTTGTCCGATTCGTCATCGGCTTCTTCGAGTGCGGCAAAGTTGGCGTTCAGCGCGATACTGATTTCATAAGGCTTCCGGATATAAGCCTCTCCCTTTTCCGTCAGTTTGATCAGGCCGTAGCTTTCGATGTCTTTGTAAATCAGCCCTTCGAGCATGGCCGTTCGGAGCACCGAGCTCCAGAATCGCTCATCCCGGTCTTTACCGATGCCGAAGATATCCAGTTTCTCGTGTCCGTAGCTTCTGATTTGTGCCGAATCTTTTCCGGTAATGAGGTCAATGATATGCGGCAGCGGCCGGTCACCGTTCAATTGTGCAATCACCCTGAGCGCATCGCGCAGCTCCTTTTTTACTTTTAATTGTTCTTTGGGGTATTTGCAGTTGTCACATTCTCCGTTGCCACATTGGCGGGTATCGTATTCTTCTCCGAAATAATGAAGCAGAAACTTCCTGCGACAGGCAGCCGATTCGGCATAGGCACTGATTTCCATCAGGTGCTGATGGCCGATTTCGCGCTCGGCCACCGGCTTGTCACGAAGAAATTTCTCCAGCTTCTCCACGTCTTTGTAGGTATAATACGCGATGCATTTCCCTTCCAGGCCGTCTCTTCCTGCCCGCCCCGTCTCCTGATAATAATTTTCCAGGCTTTTCGGAATGTTGTAGTGGATGACAAAGCGGACATCGGGCTTGTCGATGCCCATTCCGAAGGCAATGGTTGCCACAATGACATTGATTTCTTCCATGAGAAACTGATCCTGCGTGCGGCTGCGCAGCTGTGCCTCGAGGCCGGCATGATAGGGGGCCGCACTGATGCCGTTTACATTCAGGGTGTCTGCCAGTTCTTCGGTGGTCTTCCGGTTGAGGCAGTAGATAATGCCCGATTTGCCCTGGTTCTGCTTGATAAAAGTGACCAGGTCTTTGATGGCATGGCTCTTTTTTCCCTTGGGTCTGATTTCGTAGTAGAGGTTGTCGCGCAGAAAGGTGCTGATGAATATCCTTGGATTGTCCATTTTAAGATTCTTCATGATATCGGCCCGCACCTTGGGTGTGGCGGTGGCCGTCAGTGCAATCAGGGGAATTTCCTGCTCCAGCTCTGTGACCATGTCCCGGATTCTCCGGTATTCGGGGCGGAAATCATGCCCCCATTCCGATATGCAGTGGGCTTCATCTACAGCGATAAAGGAAATTTTAATGGCCTTGAAAAATTCGATGGTGTCTTCTTTTCCCAGGGTTTCGGGAGCCACGTAGAGCAGCTTGGTTTCCCCGCTGACGATGTCTTTTTTTACTTTGGTTTTCTGAGTTTTGTTGAGGGAGGAATTCAGGAAGTGGGCCACATTTTCATTGCTGCTGTAACCCCTCACCTGGTCCACCTGGTTTTTCATAAGTGCAATGAGCGGAGAAATGATGATGGCGGTGCCCTCCATCATAATGCCGGGCAACTGATAACAGAGGGACTTGCCGCCCCCGGTAGGCATGATCACGAAGGTGTCTTTGCCTTCGAGCACACTTTGAATGATTTCTTTCTGATTTCCTTTAAATGAATTGAAGCCGAAATACTCTTTCAGCGCTTGATTCAGGTCGCGGTCTGCTGCAATCATCGTCTATATGGGTTAATACAAGGCTTTGTTTTTTAAATTTACGCAAAATTTAAACGCAGATTTTACTCGCCCGGAAGATATTGTCTTAATAAAATGTAGATTCCTTAAAAAAGTGTAAAGGGTGTAGTAAAGTTCAATTTAATACCATTCTACTCACAAATGCAAGTTTTATCCAAATGAATAATACCTATGCCGCCATCATGGCCGGAGGGATCGGAAGCCGTTTCTGGCCGTTGAGCCGCGAATCTCACCCCAAACAATTTCTGGATATTCTCGGCACGGGCCAAACACTTATACAGTCCACCTACGAGCGATTTAAAAAGGTGTGCCCGAAGGAAAATATTTACATCCTGACCAACGAGCGCTATCGCGCCCTGGTACACGAGCAATTGCCGGAATTGAGTGACGCGCAGATATTGGGCGAACCCATGCGTAAAAACACCGCCCCTACGATTGCTTATTTCAGCAGGAAAATTGAAAAAATGAATCCGGAGGCCGTTACCGTGGTAGCCCCCTCCGACCACCTGGTGATGAATGAAGCGGAATTTGTGGAAGAAATTCAGCGGGCCGTGGCCTTCAGCAAAAGCCGCGATGCCCTCTGTACCCTGGGCATCAAACCCACACGCCCCGATACGGGATACGGCTACATTCAGTTTCGCGAAGAAACCATGGCTCCCGGAATACACAAGGTGAAAACCTTCACCGAAAAACCGACCCTGAAGATTGCTCGCAAATTTTTGGACAGCGGGGATTTTCTCTGGAATTCGGGAATTTTCATCTGGAACGTAAAGAGCATTTTGAAAGCATTTAAAAACCACCTGCCCGAGGTAGCCGAGGTTTTTGAAGAAATCAGGGAGCAACTCAATACAGAAGAAGAAAAGCCCTACCTCGAAAAAGCTTTCAGCCTCTGCTCCAACATTTCCATCGACTACGGAGTGATGGAAAAAGCCAAAAACGTCTTTGTTATTCCGGCCGACTTCGGCTGGTCCGATCTCGGCACCTGGGCCTCGCTCTATGCCAACCTGCCCAAAGACGAGAATGACAATGCCCTCGTTGAGTCCGACATTCTCACTGACGCTGCGCAAAATAACATCATACGCGGCCCGAAAGAAAAACTGATTATCGTAAAAGGACTCAAAGACTACATTGTGGTGGATACCGAAGATGTCCTGCTCATTTACGAAAAATCGAAAGAGCAGGAACTCAAACAGGTAGTCAAAGACATTAAACGGGAAAAGGGCGACCGGTATCTCTAAGGTTGCGGGTCATTCCAGCGATTCAAATCTTTGAAACATGTCAACACCCCCTATTATCTTCAAAAGCAAACTGCCCAAGACGGGCACTTCCATCTTTGCCCTCATGTCGGCCATGGCACAGAAATACAATGCCATCAATTTATCACAGGGCTTCCCCGACTTTGAGGTCCATCCGAAGCTCAAGGCACTGGTCACGAAGGCATTGGAAGCCGGGCACAATCAGTATGCTCCGATGCCCGGCCTGCCGGCATTGCGAAGGGCCATTGCAGAGAAGGTGCGGAAACTCTATGAATGCGATGTGGATGCGGACGAAATGGTTACGGTGACCTCGGGCGGCACGGAAGCCCTCTATGCCGCCATAGCCGCAGTGGTACATGAAGGCGATGAAGTGATTGTCTTTGAGCCGGCCTATGACTCTTATGTGCCGGCCATCCGCCTCAACGGTGGCCTGCCCATTGCCATCTCCCTGGAGTATCCTTCCTTCGGCATCAACTGGGAGGTGGTGCGGGCCCGCATTACGGCCAATACCCGCCTGATTATCCTCAATACGCCCCACAATCCCACAGGCTCCATTTTAAGGGCCGAAGACATGGAAGAGTTGCAACGCATCACCCGAAACACCGACATCCTTATTCTCAGTGACGAGGTGTACGAACACATCCTCTTCGACCGGCACGAGCATCAATCCGTGCTCCGCTATCCGGAACTGCTCAAACGAAGTTTTGTGGTGTTTTCATTCGGAAAAACCTACCATGCCACCGGCTGGAAAATGGGGTACTGCGTGACCTCACCGCGCCTGAGTGCCGAATTCCGGAAAGTGCATCAGTTTATTGTATTTTGCTCCCCCACGCCCCTGCAGCATGCTTTTGCCGATTTTATGCAATACGAGGAGGAGTACCTGCAACTGCCGGAGTTTTACCAGGCCAAGCGCGACTACTTCAACAACTTGCTTGCAGAAAGCCGCTTCACAATACGGCCCTCGGCAGGCACTTACTTTCAACTGGCCGGCTATGAAGCCATTTCGGATATGGACGATATGGCGTTTAGCGAATGGCTTACGCGTGAAGCGGGCGTGGCAAGTATTCCGGTTTCGGTCTTCTACTCCAATCGCGAAGACCATCACCTGATTCGCTTTTGCTTTGCAAAGTCTGAAAAACTGCTCGAAAAGGCCGCAAATAAACTTATTCGGCTTTGAGGGGATTGTAACTCTGTCCAAATTTCAAATTGCATGAATCTGCGAATCAGTATTTTTCAGCTTGAACTCCACTGGGAAAACCCGGAGGCAAACAGAAAGAAGCTGGACCGCTACCTGGCGGACATTGCCCCGGAAAGTGACGCAGCCGTTTTTCCGGAGATGTTTACAAGCGGCTTTACGATGAAGGCCGGGAAGCTGGCCGAAAGAATGGACGGCAAAAGCATCCGATGGATGCGGGAAGCAGCCGCCAAACACAAGCTGGCCGTGGCCGGCAGCCTGATCATAGAGGAAAACGGACATTACTTCAACCGATTCGTTTGGGTTTCTCCGGATGGCCGCCTGAGCTGTTATGACAAGCGCCACCTCTTCAGCCTGAGCGAAGAACCCCGTGTTTTCACCCCGGGAAAGAAGCGGCAACTCATCGAATATCTGGGCTGGAAAATCTTTCCTCAGGTTTGCTATGACCTGCGTTTTCCGGTGTGGGCACGCAACGACAAGGGCTACGATATTTATTTGAACGTAGCCAACTGGCCCGTGATGCGAAGCGCTGCATGGAACACCCTCTTGCAGGCAAGAGCCATTGAAAACCAAGCGTATGCCGTTGGCGTAAACCGATTCGGCACAGACGGTCATGAAATATATCATGCCGGTGACAGTTCTGTAATTGACCCCCTGGGCAAAGTCATGCTGAAGATTTCCGATGAAGAAAATGTGAAAACCGTGACGCTGAAAAAAGAGGAGCTTTATGAAATCAGACGGAAATTGCCCTTTTTAAATGACCGCGATAACTTTAAACTCGAATACTGATGAAAACTCGTCTTTCCCGCCTCACTCTGCTTTTCTTTTCCCTGGCTCTGATCACGGCCCTTGGCGCATGCAAAAAAGAGGGTTGTACCGACCCGGCCGCACTCAACTATGATGCCCTTGCCCAGCGCGATTGCTGTTGCGAGTATGCCGCTACCGGTACCCTGTCCTTCAAAGTTAACCCGCTGTTCGGGAACAGCCCCTTCGAATTTGGCCGCACTTTCTATCACAGCAATGCTACTCCTTTTAAGTTGAATTTTTCGGCTTTCTATTTTTCGGGATTTGTCCTTCTGAGTGATACCGGAGAAGTTGTTTTAAAAAACCAATACGTTTACTACCGTGGCGACAGCTCCGGATTTGAATTGACGGATGTACCCGGAGGGCAATACACGGGATTGCGTTTCCTCATCGGCTTAGACTCTACGGTCAACTACTCCAATCTGCCGGCACAATATGAACCGGGACATGCCCTCGGGCCCAAAACCCCGCTCATGCACTGGAGCTGGAACACGGGCTATATTTTCCTTCGTTTTGACGGAGAGGTGGATACCTCGATCGTTCCTGACGAGATCATGGATGATGCCCTTTCGTTTCACATCGGAACGGATAAGTATTTAAGCAGTGTGCTCTTTAACAAAAGCTTTTCGGTGGATGAAAACACCCGGCAGGTTTTGAATTTAAGTATTGATTATGCGCGTTTTTTTGAGGGCATTGATTTGCGGCAGAATCATGTCACCCACACTTCCGATTATCCCGACCTGACCGACAAGTTCCGGCCCAATATCAGCAAAGCATTTTCTATGCCATGAGCAACCGGGTGTATTACATATCAATAATTTCCCTTCTGTTTCTCAGCGCCTGCCAAAGTGATCTGCCGGTGCCGGCCGACAACAGGCCTTACTACCCCGGCATCCCATCGTATGCCGGAAAAATGCCGGTGCCGGATGATAACAAGCTGACGGAAGCAAGGGTGCGACTCGGGGAGTTTCTCTTCTTTGACACCCGCCTGTCGAAAGACCTCAGCATCTCGTGTGCAAGCTGCCACGATCCGGCAAAAGCTTTCAGTGATCAAAAAAGACTCTCAAACGGTGTGGACGGAAAAACCGGAAAACGAAACGCTCCGACACTCTTCAATACCGGCTTTGCCCCCGATTTGCTCTGGGACGGAGGCAGTTTTTCGCTCGAAGCCCAGGCCCTGGTGCCCATACAGAACCACCGCGAGATGGGTATGCGCCTGGATGAGATAGCCGCAAGATTAGAGCCGGATGAAGAATTTGCCGCTCTGGCCCGGAGTGCCTACGGTGGAGAGCGCATTGAATACGTCATCATCAAAGCGCTGGCAAGCTACCAGCGATCGCTTGTCAGTTTTGATACTCGTTTTGACGATTATTACTACCGGGGCGAAGAATCGGCCCTCAATACCGAAGAAAAAGCGGGCCTCGAACTGTTTTTTAGTGAAAAAACACAATGCGCATCTTGTCACACGCCACCACTGTTTACAAACTACAGCTACCGGGACAACGGACTATATAATCCATACATTGATTCGGGAAGGGGGCGCATCACACTGGCCCCCGAAGACCTCGGGAAATTCAAAGTGCCCACACTGCGCAACGTGGCCCTTACTTTTCCCTATATGCATGACGGATCATTGGCCACCCTGGATGAGGTGCTCGCCCACTACAATGCCGGAGGAAAGGGCTCGCCCAATCAAAGCGCCCTGATCCGGCCGCTGAAGCTGAGCATTGAGGAACAAAAAATGCTTATTTCCTTTTTAAAAACCTTAAGCGACAAGCGCTATGAAAAATAGGATCTCGGGATGAAAACCATTCGTTTACAGCATATTTTTTTCGTTCTTGTGCTGCTATTTGCGGCAGCGGCATGCCAGAGCGACCTGCCGGTAGCGGACGGGGACGACTCGCTGCCGGAGTACAACCCCACGCCTTTCAAATATGAGCTGCCTGCATATGCCCCCCGGCCTCCCCGGGCTCCGGCTGACAATCCCACTACGGTGGAAGGCGTCTCTCTGGGCCGTTTTCTGTTTTACGATAAACGATTGTCGGGCGATAACACCCAGTCGTGTGCCAGCTGCCACAA
>JALSIH010000147.1 GCA_026981615.1 Chitinophagales bacterium | reverse complement strand
TTGTGAAAGGAAGTGTAGTTAAGACCTCCGCGGCATTTAATGGTTTAAAGTACAACAATAAAAATATAATCAGGCATATAAAACGCTCTGAATCAGAGTCAATACTTGTATTTTTCGCCCCAGAGGGCTTTCAGGCGTCTTCTGATTTCGGCCTCCCGGGCATTGTCGCCCGGCTCGTAGAAGATGCGACCGCTCAGCTTTTCGGGCAGGTAATCCTGTGCTACAAAATGCTCCTCATAATTATGAGCATAGCGATAGTCGCGGCCATAGCCCAGCTCTTTCATAAGTTTTGTGGGTGCATTTCGCAGATGAAGGGGCACCGCCTGCTCTCCTTCCTTTCTGACGGCTTCCCGTGCTTTATTCAATGCCGCATAGCTGGCATTGCTCTTCGGGGATGAGGCCAGATAAGTAACACAATGTGCCAGATTAATAGCACACTCGGGATAGCCGATGCGCTCCACTGCGTCAAAGGTGGCATTGGCAAGAAGGAGTGCGTTGGGATTGGCATTGCCGATGTCTTCCGAAGCAAGAATGAGCAGCCTGCGGGCAATGAATTTCGGGTCTTCTCCGCCTTCGATCATGCGTGCGAGCCAGTAAACGGCTGCGTTGGGGTCGCTTCCCCGAATGGATTTGATGAAAGCCGAGATAATGTCATAATGCTCCTCCCCGTCCTTGTCGTAGCGCATCATGCGCTCCTGGACAATATGCCCGGTCACTTCATCGCTCAGCAGCACTTCTTCCCCGCTGCCCGATTGCATCACAATCATCTCAAAGAGATTGAGCAATTTCCGGGCATCTCCGCCCGAATAACGAAGTAGAAGGCCGGTCTCTTTCAGGTGTATGGTTCTGGACGATAAAAGCGCATCTTCGCGGATAGCCCGCTTCAAAATGCCCAGCAGTTCATCGCGGCCGAGGGGGTTGAGGGTATAGACCTGTGCCCTCGAAAGCAGGGCGTTGATCACTTCAAATGACGGATTTTCGGTCGTGGCTCCGATGAGGGTCAGGGTACCGCTTTCCACGGCTCCGAGCAGGGCATCCTGCTGCGACTTGCTGAAGCGGTGGATTTCATCAATAAAAAGAACGGCACCTCCGGCCTTTTCGGCTGTCTTAATAACCTGCCTCACCTCTTTTACCCCTGCATCCACGGCCGAAAGCCGGAAGAAGAGACGCCCGGCTTCATTGGCCAGGATACGGGCCAGTGTGGTTTTTCCGGTACCGGGCGGCCCCCAGAATATGATAGAAGGAAGTTGCTTTTGCTTGAGCAACTCTCTCAGTACGCCTTTCGGGCCGATCAGGTGCTCCTGACCGGCAATCTCATCCAGTGTGCGCGGCCGCATTCTTTCGGCCAGGGGCTTCGACTTTATCGCCATTCCTGCAGCTTTTGCTGCAAATTAGGCCAATCTTTTCAAATTCTCATCATTGCCTGCCCGGCACTTTGTGCTTTGCTTTAACTTTACGGCCATGTACCGCCTGCTCAAGCCCCTGCTCTTTCGAATGGATGCCGAGAAAGCACATCACCTGAGTTTCGGCCTCCTCCACGGAGCGGCAGCCATCCCGGGGTTTCTCTCTCTCCTCGGGCAATCCCTTTCCTTCGAAAGTCCGGTTCTGGAAAAAGAATTGTTCGGGCTGAGATTCAAAAACCCGGTCGGGCTGGCAGCCGGATTGGACAAAAATGCGCACTGGCTCCCCGAGTTAAAGGCGCTGGGGTTTGGCTTTATAGAAGTGGGCACCGTCACACCGAGGCCGCAGCCCGGCAACCCGAAGCCCCGCCTCTTTCGCCTGCCGGCCGATCAGGCGCTCATCAACCGCATGGGCTTCAATAACGAAGGGGTGGAAGCCCTCGCCCGAAGGCTTGAAAAAAGGCCCGAAGGAATCATCATAGGCGGCAATATCGGCAAGAACAAAGACACCCCCAATGAGGAAGCGGCAGAGGATTACCTGATCTGCTTCAGGCGCCTTTTTGACGGGGTCGACTATTTTGTGGTCAATGTGAGCTCGCCCAACACGCCCGGACTGAGGGAATTGCAGGAAAAAGAGCCGCTGAAAAGATTGCTGGGCCGCCTGCAGGAGGAAAACATGCGGAGGCAAAAACCCCGTCCGC
>JALSIH010000146.1 GCA_026981615.1 Chitinophagales bacterium | reverse complement strand
TTTTCGGATGCTCCTTCCTTTTCTTGCTCCGCTTTCGAGCCGGGGCTTTCGCTGCCGGAGCTCTGTGCTGCCGGAGGCTTGTTTTCCTGCGGAGTCTTTCTTTTGACACCGGTATCCGCTTTTTCCGCTTTTTGTGTGACGGAGGCTTCCTCTATGCGGCCATTTCCGGCAGCCGATGGCGTAGTTATCCGGCTTGCAGACAGTTCATTTTCAACGATTGAGGCAATCTGCGAAGCATAGCGCCTGAGCAGACGTTTGTCCATGTCGGTCAAATTATCACCGGCCTCTTCCAGCACCAGCTGAATTTTATCAAGCAATACCTCTATTTTTGTTTTCAACATGGGTCTTATCCGAATTTGATCTTCAAGTTAACGTCAAAAGTCATCATTCCTTTTATCACGATGCAAAAATATGGAATAGCCGGATGTTTGTAGAACCACATACGGGAAGCGAAAAGCGGGGATGGATCGAGGTGGTCTGCGGCAGCATGTTCTCCGGAAAAACAGAAGAACTGATACGCAGGCTCAAGCGGGCCGTCATTGCAGGCAGGAAGGTGGAAATATTCAAACCGCATATCGACATACGCTACGATGAAGAAAGCATCGTTTCTCACGACCAGCGCAGCATACCATCCACCCCGGTGAGCAATTCTCAGAGTATTCTGGTACTGGCTTCGGGCGTGGATGTCATTGGCATCGATGAAGCTCAATTTTTTGACGATCAACTGCCGGAAGTGTGCAACAAACTGGCTTCGGCCGGCAGCCGGGTGATCATTGCGGGACTTGATATGGATTTTACGGGAAAGCCTTTCGGCCCCATGCCTGCCCTGCTGAGCATGGCCGAATATGTAACAAAACTGCACGCCATTTGCATGCAGTGCGGATCACCGGCCTCCTACTCCTTTCGCCTCACGGCCAGCGAACAGCAAATCGAGTTGGGCGAAAAAGATATCTATGAACCGCGTTGCAGGCATTGCTTTCATAAAAAGTGACAATTTTCTGAACAAATTGCCATTTGCTCTTCCTATTTTCATTACTCGGCCGGAGCTTTCTTTCAGGAAGCGAGGCTAATATGTACTTAATCCCCGTTTGCCCCGTGAATTTTTTATTAAATTTGATACACAATTTTAAATCTAAATCATTAAAACAAAAACTAGCCTTATGAGAAGAATCTTACTACTCGCTGTTGCTGTTTTGATCTCCATGCCCTTTTTCGGGCAGGCGGATCAAATCGGACAGATTAATCAAAAGCCAAGTAAAGAAAATGTCGTGAGACATTCTGCTTATGCCAAAGCCAAAGCACCTGCCGAAGACGGAGAGCCCATCACGGTGATATGGGGCGAAGACTTTTCTGCCGGCATTCCGGCCTCATGGTCCAATACCGGAACCATCAACGGATCGGATACGGCTCTTTGGGAATACCGCGGACCAAATACGACACCAGACATTACTGTGGGCTCCAGAGGCTCCTGCTCCAGTTTTGCCCCCCTCGAATCAGCCACACAAGCCAACGGCTTTGTGATATTCGATTCAAACTGGTATGACGACCCGGGTGCTACCTGTGGCGGTGCTGCCGGCTCGGGACTTGTTCCGGTACCGCACGAGTCCTACCTCGTCACCGATACGATTGATTGCTCGGGATACAACGATATTCTGCTTGAATGGTTTCAGGCTGTCCGTCATTTCTCAGCCATTCCTTCACTGGAAGTTTCGGCTGATGGTGGTGCAACCTTCACGACTGTATATGATGCACGTAACTTCTATAATCCCAACGAAGGATCTGCATTTGACGACTATGTATCTATCGATATTTCATCAATTGCAGGCGGCTCAAGCAATGTAGTTCTGAAGTTTTCATGGCAGCCCAGTGGGCGCGTTGCACCCTTTGACGGATATTACTACTGGATGGTAGATGATGTCCGGCTGATCGCCAAACCTAAGAATGATTTGGTGATGGCCAGCTATGCCATCAGTTCGGTGGACTTCAACGGACCTGTGAGGGTATCTTACGGACTGATACCATCCGAGCAAAGCCCTGCTGCCTACGCCCTGGCCGGCCTCTTTAACCAGGGGATATACGACCAAAGCAATGCCGGTTCGAAATTCTACGTGTACAACAACAGCAGTAGCTTTAGTAATCTTTCTCAGCTGATTACACTGGCAGCCGACTCTTTCCGCATTACCGGCAACATGATTGATCTTTCCACTGCCGATATGGATACGGAATACATGTATGCTCTTGCAGCTGTTTCGGACAGTGTCAGCGATTTCGACCCGTCCGGTGTACGTCCTTCTGTCGATTCGGTCAATCCTCCCAATGTCCTGATGATTACCGATACCGTCTATGCTGTTGACAACGGATTTGCCAGCCGCGAGATCGGGTCAAACTATGCCGATAACTTTGGACCTGCACGTGACGGAGCCCGTTTTGCCAATGTTATGCACATTAAAAATGCCGATACCGTAACGGCTGTTCGCATCTATCTCGGTCCTTCCACCATCCCCGGTGGCGATGTCTTTATCGAAATCAAAGACACCACACCTACTTTCGGAACTGCCTTCGATGCCAACCTCGGTGGCGACTGGACCAATGTGGTATTGAAATCAGAGCCGTACAGGATCACAGATGCCGATACGGCCAGAGGATATGCTGAAATTGAAATTCCCGAAGTTCTCACCGGTGGTGTCATTCAGGACCGCATTCTGATGCCCAATATGTACTATGTTTCCGTCAGTATGTTTAGCAATGACGGAGCCAACGTAATTACCATGCTGGATGACCGGGTCTCTGATCAGGGGCCCTTTGCCAGCATCTACTACTACTATCCCGATGGACAATGGTTTACCGATGGTGAAGCCGTTTGGATTCGCACCATATTTGGTAAGAGCTTACCTATAGGCATTGAAGATGTGAATGCAATAGCTCGTGTAAATATCCATCCGAATCCGGCCAGCAATCAGATTCAACTCAACGTGGAAGGAAAGGTGGTGAGCGACTACCAGGTAGTAATTACCAACATTTCCGGACAGATTGTTCGGGTGCTGAACTACAGCAACACCGACAATATTCTGGAAAACATAGATGTCAGTGATCTGGCTGCCGGTATTTACAGTGTACAGGTGAAAAACGAATTGGGAGTATCTACCAGGAAACTGGTTATTGCTCGCTAATTCATCATACTTAATCTTAACTTCATAAAAAGCCTCCGGTTCTCTTCCGGGGGCTTTTTTATATCCCCGGGTCGGAAAAGCCGGGGTCTATGCACCTTTGCAAATGTTATCGATACACTATTCCGCTTGCTGTAGCGGACAGCTGCATTGCCCTTCTCTTACGATCACTATTTTTTAAGGCATTATTAACAGGATTCCGGTTTTTTTAGTCCGGTACCCCAGCCCGATTGTTTAACAAATCGTTTATCTTAGTTACCCGGCCGGGGCTGGAAATGTTGAGAAATGGGAGACATCACAAAAGCACTACAAGTTCTTGGTAAGTTTGAAGCATTGCGGAATGCCGGGGCCCTGAAACTAAGCATTGAGAAAAAAGCAATGTTCATTGATGGAGATAAAATCCCCCGGGACGATCAAACGAGATATTACTGGTATCGCGAAGCATTTCTTTATTTCAAGTTTAAAGCGCTCAGCGATTTTGACGAACACAAGGATCCATTGACATTTTTCGACAAGAAAACGGGCAAAAAAATCGCCTCGTTAAACCTGGAAGAACTGGAAGAAAGCACTCCCCTGAAGGAGCCCAACACCTAAGAATAGAGCAATAATGACACTTTCTCTGTGTCCTTTGAGGAACAAGCAAGGTATCCCAGCAGCACCGGCCTATCCGTGCATATCATCAATTGCCGGCAAATTGCTTTCACAGCCTTCCACCCTTTGACACTGTCCGCGCCCCTACGGGAAAGGCCTTGCGCCCACCCTTTGATATGTGCACTGAAGCTTATAAAAGAAAACCCCCGCCACATTTAGATTAATGTTCCGGGGGTTCCTCTATTACCTTTCTTATCTTATGCTTGGATGATTGGTTAATGCAATACCGTCAGTTTTTTAACCAGTTGGCTATTGTCTGTACGAAGTACCACAATGTATTTTCCGTTTTTCCACGATGACACCGTGAGGTATTCCTGCTGTTCTCCCGCAGGTAGTGCCCCCAGGTGGCGTTCTTCAATCACTCTTCCCGAGAGGTCGTAGACCAAGAGTTGCACATCGCTTTGCTTTGTAAGGTTAAAGCGGATATTCAACTGACCGGAAGCCGGATTCGGGAATAAGGTGAGTTCACCGCTAAGATTAGCAATCGGACTGCCCGTACCCGTACTGATGTTGTCTTTAGGAATCTGACATCCGGCAGGAGAGAGGGATGACGAAGCATAGCTGCCCTTGCCATATGTGCCGGCATAAAGGATGTAGCAATCCCCGTTGAGGTCATAAACCAACTCCTGGTTCAGGGTCAGAACAGGAGTCGTAGGCAGGCCGTTGAACTCGGGTTGCCAGTTGCTGCCATTCAGATTGGAGGCATATACTCCTAATTCGGTTCCCACGATAATATTCTTGCTGTCATAGCGATCAATCACCACACTATAAACAGGCATTTTAGGCAGATTATTCTGAATGCTGGAGAATGAGTTGGGATTGTTGGCGGAGACCGCATTTGTGGAGCGGTACACATACTGGTTATTGCCATAATTACCCAAAACAACCACCACATGCTCCGGATTGTTTTTATCCACGGCTATATCCGTAACAAAACGGCCGCTGAAGTTTCCTATCAACTGCGTAGTAATGCCCTGCGCAACCGGATCAAAAAAGTCGTCATTCGGATTGGTAGGCGTTCCGTTGTCATTGTATTCCCATTCCACATCATTCAGTCCGGAAATTCGGTACACTCGCCCACTTGATGTACCTACAAAGATGTGATTGCCATCTTCAGAAACATTCATAGCCGTATATTCTGCTGAACTTGGAAGGCCATTGCCTGACCCCGCGATGTGAAACCAAGTCGGTATGGATCCGAAGTTCAACGCATCAAATGCAGCCCATACTCCGTCAAACGGAGCCCAAAGGAAAAGACCTTTCCCGTAATTGGGACTGTTCATATCTATATATTCATACAAATGGCTGACCGGAACAAAGGGTGCTCCTGCATCGGGCAGGCGATCTCCGTTGCCGTCAATATGCTCATCATAAAAACTTGAGAATCCGTCTCCCCCGTTTGAGGAACGTGCCAAAATTCCAAAATAAGATGAACCGAAGAAAGCCTGGTCATTTAATTTGGAAGCTTCGACATACCCGCCATCCCCAAAACCACCTGCTCTGAATGCCTGGGTGGTTGAGTTTCCGTCAAAGTTGATAAGCAGTACTCCGTTGTCTTGAGTTCCGCCAATAATATGCCCTTTCAAATTGACTGCAATATTATTAAATTGAGCTACTCCGAAGCCGGTGTTGATTTGTTCAAAGACAGGAGGATTGGGATACTTTTTCGAGGCTTCTCTGGTACGGAATAAACCGCCATCCGTACAGACTGTCATCACGTCCGGGTTATTCGGATGAAAAACAAAGCGATGATGATCAGCATGTATATAGTGGGGGTCAAAAGCTGAAGAGCCACTCCACCAATTGCTGATGGGCCACCAGAAGTCTCTCGGAAGGCCATTCTCTACCGAATAGTTGTATTCGTAAACAGAAAATTGACCGGCAACAAAAGCGATATCTTTATTGCTCGGGTGAACGGCAATCTCCATGTCGTAGTCTCCCTGTGTACCGGTAGGATTAAAGGATTCCGAAGGCATCGTGCTGGGCCCGATATTGCGCCAGGTATTGCCTCCGTCAACCGAACGGAAGAGACCGGATGTTGCTCCTGCTCCGTTGCATCCCACAAGGTACACGTAGTTCTCATCGGAAGGTGCTGTGGCAATCTTTGCATCTCTAAAGGCAATTCCTAGACTTACATTCTGATACGATGTTTTATCATCAATATCTCCATGCCAGTATTTTCCTCCGGCTGTTAAATGAACCTTGCCTGTTTTTGTAACCTCCAGGTCCTGAATATCTTGATTTCTCAAGCCGAGTGCCGTTGCTGCTTCTTCCCAACTGACACCTCCGTCATAGGTAATTTTAAGGCCTCTGGCCGTGCCTGCCAGAATGATGTCCGGATTGTTAGGATGTGCTTCAAGTTCGGCTACAAAAGCAAATGCCGAAGAGGGAGTATTGGGCGTAGGGAGTGTTGAACGAAGCAGACGGAAAGTAGTTCCTCCATCGTTCGACTTCCAAATTCCCATACCCATAAAACTCCGGGAGCGTCCGGTACCATTTGCAAAATTGTTGCTTACAAATTCTCCCGTACCAACGTAAATATCTCCATTGGCGGCCTGAGTCAGCGAAACCACACTTACTCCTGCCAGCGTATCATTGCCCCAGAAAGGTTCCCAGGTAGAGCCACCGTCATCGGAGATATACAGTCCGCCCGAAACGCCTCCGGAATATACTCTTTTCGGATTGTTTCTGTCATAAAGAAGGTCTCGTGTACGGCCTCCTTTGTTGGTCGGCCCCATAAAGTCAAAATCTATATTGAGGCTTGAGGAACGCTGACGAAGCACCCTTCTCACCAGTTCAAAGTGTGCTTTTCTGGCTTCATACACGTCTTTCGGGTCAATATCATGTGTGTTTTGATTGGCTCTCGCTTTCAGCGAAAAGTCTAACCAGAAGTCAATACCTTCTTCTTGGGCCTTTTCTTCGGATTTTTGCATAAGCGCCACTCCTTCGGGAGCATCCAATAGCACAAAGCGACCCTTATCGGCAGGTGCCTGCAGACCCGCATTGTAATAATAAAACCCCGATGCGGCCAGCATCAGAGTGAGGGTAGAAATAAGTAATCTTTTTTTCATAGGATTTTTTTGGATTTTACCAGAATCAAATATAATCGTTAAGCTGCTTTAATTAAAACTATTTATACAAGTAAGAGACAGAAGAAAATCCATTTTTACTTTGTACTTACAATACGTGTTTTTCCGCATGATAGGACGAACGCACCAAAGCAGCACTTTCAACATACATAAAGCCCTTGTCCAGCGCATAGAGCCGATATTTTTCAAATTGATCGGGATGCACAAACTCACGGACTTTGGCATGCATTTTACTGGGTTGCAGGTATTGGCCGATGGTCAACACATCCACACCGGCAGCGGCCAGATCATCGATGGTTTCAAGTATTTCGGGCTCGCTTTCGCCCAGGCCGAGCATAATCCCTGACTTGGTTCTCATCCCTCCGGCCTTGAGCATTCGCAACACCGACAGGCTTCTTTCATATTTGGCCTGCGGTCGAATGAGCCTTGTAAGCCGTTTCACCGTTTCCAGATTGTGCGAAACCACTTCCGGCTTGACCTCGATTACTTTCTGAACGAGTTCGGCCTTCCCTTTAAAATCGGGGATGAGCGTTTCGAGGGTCGTTTCCGGGTTCAGATCTCTTATCTTTCTGACCGTTTCTGCCCAAAAGGCAGCTCCGCAGTCTTCGAGATCGTCTCTATCAACTGACGTAATCACACAATGCCTGACACCCATGGTCTTTACCGCACGGGCCACGCGTTCGGGCTCGTTCCAATCCACCGGCAGTGGACGACCCGTGGCTACTGCACAAAATCCGCAGGAACGCGTACAAATATTGCCCAGGATCATAAAAGTAGCCGTGCCGGCTCCCCAACATTCGCCCATGTTCGGACAATTGCCGCTTTGGCAAATGGTATGCACTTCATTGTCATCGACCAGCTTTCTGACTTTGCGGTAATTCTCACCGATGGGCAGCTTGACGCGCAGCCATTTCGGTTTCCTGTTGCGGGTTTCCACCTTATCGGCAATCGGAATATCTATCATTGTTTTTTCGCTTTACCATCTTTTACCAAACTCCACTCCGAGGTATATGTTGACGAAGTAGAACCTATTCTGCTCATTCAACATAATCGGAATTCTGCGAAAATACACATCTGCGGCCAATCCTACCTCAAGCGCCCTGACCAATTCGTTGAAAGGCGCCCAATCAAATCGAAGGCCGGCCTTGGCATGTAAGCCGGGTACCGGTGTGATTTCATCCAGACCCCTTGAAAAACCCGAAGCCCCGAAGATATAGCGCCTGTCAAGAAATTTATCGTGATTCTCCGCACTATAGCGCTCAGGGCGGGCCTCATTTCGTGTGATACCATCGCTTTGCACCGTGTAAATCAAATCCAGGTAATAAGGTTTGATAAGGCCCAGTGAAAAGCCGTATTGATACGTAAATTCTGCGGAAACTCCGCTTTTTTCTGCCTTATCGCCAATAAGAACTCGCGTTCCTTTTGAAAAATGCAAACTGAGAAATGCATTTTGCTTGGCGAAAATATAGGACTTGGGATGATTGCCGAAGCGGTTGGTGATGGTAATGGCACTCTCATTGTTCACTTTCTTCTCCTTCGGATCCCGGTAATTTATCAATTGAAACTGATAAAATTTGGATTTGTAGAAACCCGTGCTCTTATTGTAGGTCATGGAAGCCGACCAGCCGTTGGTATTGAGCCGGCCTCCGAAACTCAACTCCTTTTGCTTTAGCGTACTGAAACTCTGCTCTGACCCCAGTTCTGTAGACTGGCTCCACAGCATGGAGCTGAAAACAAAAAGTACAGAGAAAATGAGTAGTTTTTTCAAATTTCAATCTTTCTTTTCCTAAACCTGTATAAAAATATAAAATTCCCGCATGCCGGCAGATCACTTTTCTTGCCTGAGGGGCATTTGCCCCTGTCAAAAGGTCATCGCCCGGTAAAATTTAAATCCCCGAAGCAGCCGGGGATGGAAACAAAAAAACCGGGTAAGATTTGCTCCGGCATGTCAAGTGCTCTGCAAATCCTACCCGGAGTAAAGGGTAAATGGACTTATCGTTTATTTTTAACCGTTTACGTTCTCCTGGGTTTCGGCTTTAGTAATTTGATTTGGGCAACCGTAATGGCTTACTGAGCATGATTGTGCAATCAGCATTGTTGCAAATAAAATAAGTGCTAAAATTGCAGCTCTGCTTTGGATTTTTTTGCTTTTCATAATTGAGGTATTTTGTTACTCCTAATAACTACGCATCATATTTTATATTGTTACAACGCATGTTTAAAAAATATCACTTCATATCCATCGGAGGCAGTATCATGCACAACCTGGCCATCTCACTTTCGGAGGCCGGACACGATGTGACGGGCTCGGATGATGAAATTTATGAACCGGCCTTTTCGGCCCTGAAGAAGCATGGCCTGCTTCCCGCTAAGACCGGGTGGTTTCCAGACCGCATTCATGGCGGGCTTGATGCCGTGATTCTGGGTATGCACGCCAAAAAAGACAATCCGGAGCTGCTCAAAGCACTCGAATTGAAGCTGCCGATTTTCTCATTTCCTGAATTCATGTATGAAATTGCAAAAGAAAAGCCCCGCATTGTAGTGGCAGGAAGTCACGGAAAAACCACGGTGACCTCTATGCTGCTACACATCTTCAAAGAAGCGGGGCGCAAATGCAATTTTCTCGTGGGTGCCCGCCTGAAAGGCTATACAACAATGGTCAACACAGAACCCGGGGCAGAGCTCGCCATCTTCGAAGGAGACGAATATCTGGCTTCGGCCCTCCAGCCTGTTCCCAAGTTTCTCTTTTACAGGGCAGACATTGCCATTATAACGGGCATTGCCTGGGACCATATCAATGTCTTTCCAAGCTTTGAGCTCTATCTTGAGCAGTTCAGAAAACTGATCCGCAGCATCCCCCAGGAAGGCACGCTGATTTACAACGAATCGGACCGTATCCTTGCAAAGCTGGTGGAGCAGAGCGATGCCTCCTGCAAACGCATCCCTTACCGCACTCCGGCATGCAAAGCCGGCCCCGGTGGCATTCACTTTCACCTGAATGGAGAAAAATACAGGCTGCCCATGCTGGGTATTCACAATGCCGGCAATTATACGGCTGCGGCTCTTGCGGCAAAAGCGTATGGCCTCGATTACGGGCTGATTGCACGGACTGCCTCCGGCTTCTCCGGTCCTTCGCGCAGGCTCGAAATCATTGCACAGAACGAAGAGCTGACCTTGATAGATGATTTTGCCCATGCACCGTCTAAAGTCCGCGCCAGTGTCGCAGCCGTTCGCCTTCACTATCCCCGCCATCATTTTATTGCGGTTCTGGAGCTGCATACCTTCAGTTCTCTTCGTCCCGAATTTCTAAAGGAATATGAAGGCAGCCTCAGTGAGGCCGATGAATCCCTGGTCTATTTGAACCCGGAGGCATTGAAAAAAAAGGGGGCGGGAATAGATGAAGAAATGATTTACAGGAGCTTCGGATATCCCGGCCTTACAGTTTCTCAGGATATAAGCGAGATCCGGGAAGCGGTAAAAAACAAAAAGCATAAAAAGAGCGTCATTCTGCTGATGAGCTCCGGACATTGGGGCGGCAAAGATTGGAGCGATTTGGCTACTTTTGCTGCTGCCCGAAAAAAGGGAACATTATGAATTTGAAATTAACAAGGCCGCTTGCATTTTTTGACATCGAGAGCACAGGAACCAGCGTATCGAAAGACCGCATCGTAGAACTGGCCATTCTCAAGCTCTTTCCCGATGGACTTCGCGAAACCCGCATATACCGCTTCAACCCGGAAATCCCCATAGCCGAAGAGGCCGTGAAAATTCACGGGATCAGCAATGAAGATGTAAAAGATGCCCCTCTTTTTTCGGACAATGCAGCGGAGATCTACGAATACCTTGACCGCTGTGACCTGGCCGGCTACAACAGCAATCGTTTCGATGTCCCCATGCTCATCGAAGAGTTTTCTCGTGCAGGCCTGAAATTCGACATCGATAATCGAAAGCTCATCGATGCGTACCAAATCTTTATACAAAAAGAAAGACGTGACCTCAGCGCAGCCTACCGCTTTTATTGCGACAAGGATTTGATTAACGCCCACAGCGCAGAAGCCGACATCACCGCTACCTTCGAAGTACTTGAATCGCAGCTGGAGCGTTATGACGACCTGGAAAGGACTCCCGAAGCGCTGGACCGCTTTTGCAAGCAGGATGACTTTGTAGACCTGGGTCGCAGGATGATACGCAAAGAGGGAGAAGTTATCTTTAACTTTGGGAAGCACAAAGGCCGCAGAGTAGTAGATGTGCTCAAACGCGAACCCCAATATTACGACTGGATTATGAATGCGGATTTTATGAGCGATACGAAGCAAAAGCTCAAAGAGATTAAAAAGAATATGTCCTGATACCGATTTAATAAAACTTAATTAAAGCAAGTGCCTTGAAAAGAGATTCCATTGTAATCATTCCTACCTACAACGAAAAGGAGAACATTGAAAGAATCATCAGGAAGGTTTTTTCATTGCCACACCCTTTCGATATTCTGATTGTGGATGACGGTTCGCCCGATGGCACGGCTGCAATAGTAAAAGACCTGCAAAAGGAATTCCCTGAACGTCTGCACCTGGTCGAACGCTCGGGCAAGCTCGGCCTCGGAACGGCCTATATAAAAGGATTTGAATGGAGCCTTGAGCGCGATTATCAGTACATTTTTGAAATGGATGCGGATTTTTCTCACAATCCGGAAGACTTGGTGCGCCTGCGGGCTGCCAATGCCGTGCAGGGAGGAGATGTTTCCGTGGGTTCACGATATGTAAAGGGCGGCAAGGTCAAAAACTGGCCGCTTTCGCGCATCCTGATTTCTTACTTTGCTTCGGTCTATGCCCGCGCCATCACCGGCATTCCGGTTCACGACACCACAGCCGGATTTATCTGCTGGACCCGCGATGTGCTGGAAAGTATTGATTTCGATAAAATCACATTTGTCGGTTATGCCTTTCAGATACAAATGAAATATGCGGCATGGAAACTGGGGTTCCGGTTGATTGAAGTGCCGATCACTTTTATCGACCGCGAACTGGGGAAATCGAAAATGAGCAAAAACATTATAAAAGAAGCCGCCCTCGGTGTCATTAAGATGCGGGGGAATGATTACGGGAAAAGGAAAAGCGAAAATTGACCCTGCCCGGCCGGCCCTTCCCAGAAGCAATCATTCCTTGCTTAATTTATTTGCCGAAGCATTTCAAAAAGACTCGAATGAGTACCCGAAACGAGAAGCGCATTTTCGTATTCATTGTAATTCTGTTTTTCTCCCTCTTTACGGAGAAGCCGGTCATGGCACAATCAAGCACTTCCGGATTCGGCCTATCCATCGTACCCTCTCTCGGAAGCCAGCATCTCTTAAACCTGGACTATGAGTACCGGAGCCGCCTCGTGCAGATTCAGATCAATGGCCGGCCGGGAGCCCTCGGTAACGAAAATGAAAGCGCTTTTCAGCTTCAGTGGCTCCTTCAGTTGCAGACCGGATGGAGCCGGTATCGTTATGATTCGAAGAGTCCGGTCGAGAAAGGCATAGAGGTCGGTATTAACGGGGGATTTATACTCTCATGGCATAGCCCCAACAAACGTTTCAGACCTTATCTGGCCCTTCATGCCGGCCCTCATTACATCAGCGGGCGAATAAAAAGGCAAAAAGCGGGATTTATTTTTTCCGACAACTTTGCACTGGGATTGCTTCTGCGCATAAAAAATGAAATGTATATTGACCTCCGTCCGGCTTTTCGCCACCTGAGCAATGCCGGCCTCGGTCTTCCCAATGGAGGCATCAACAGCCTCCAATTGGGAGTGGGCATTTGCTATGATTTCTGAGCATTCTTTTCCAGAAAACGAACCCTGCCACTGCGCACATCGTAAAGGGCCGCAAGCATTTGCATCTTGCCACTCTTTTCAAGTGTTCTCAGCACTTTGCTTCCTCCTAACTTCAGAGGTTAAAGCAAAAGAAATTGGGAAGGGAGAACTCACCCGGGATAGATACACCGGGCTCAGTGGCTTCCTCTTCCGCTTGGCTTCGCTTTTTCATGGCGTTGCTCATGCTCTCGGCCCAAAAATAGCGGATCCGATCCGTACCATCGTACTGCCTTCCTCAATGGCCAGACGATAATCAGTGGTCATTCCCATCGACAGTTCCTTAAAGTGCGCATCGCCTTTGAAGTATTCTTCTCTGATTTCTTCAAAGAGCTTCCGGAGGCCCCGGAATTCTTTCCGGATTTCTTCGCTGTCGGGGGTGAGCGATGCCATACCCATCAGCCCGCAGATGCGGACATGCTCCATGTTTGCAAATTCCTCACTTTCCAGTATCTCACGAAGGCCGCTGGCGCTCAGCCCGAACTTGCCCGGCTCTTTGGCAATATGAATTTCAAAAAGGCAGTCCTGTATGCGCCCTGCCGCCTTTGCCCGCTTCTCAATTTCTTTTAGCAGGCGAAGACTGTCGACCGAGTGAATCAGATGAACAAAAGATGCGATATATTTCACCTTATTGCGCTGAAGATGCCCGATCATGTGCCACCGGATACCGGGCGGCAGACCGCTGGCCTTGTTGCTTAATTCCTGTACCTTGTTCTCGCCAAAGTCGAGCTGCCCTTCTTTGTAAAGTGCTTCGACCGCCTTTGCGCTTTTGGTTTTTGAAACAGCCACCAGGGTCACTCCCTGCCGGTCGCAGTATTCTTTTATATTTTTGTATCTCTCAACATTGGGCATGTCAAAAGATTCATTCAGATTACCGGGGTTTATTATCATAGTGCTTCTCTTTTTGCTTTCTTGCCAAAACAAAGTTAAGCGGCCGGAAGCACTTATAGAAAAGCAGGATTTCGCAGCAATACTGAGCGATTTGCATCTGCTCGAATCTGCCTATATGACGGGCAAAGAAGTGCCCGACTCCACCCGGGAGGCCTATTTGCGAGACTACAATATTGTTTTTCAGATTCATCACGTGGATGCTTCTGTTTTCTTTAAAAACTTCGCATATTACAAAGACGATCCCGAGTTGATGAACGAGATTTATGAAATGGTCAATACGCGTCTGCAGATCATGGAAGATCAGATGTTAATAGACGTGGAAGGAGGACATTAACGAGAAAAGCCAGGAAGAATGAGTGAGATAATTGAATTTTCTGCGGAAGAGCTTCAAAAGCGGGGAGCCGGAGAGGAGGAAGCTTTGCAAATTGCAGAAACGATAAAAAAGAACATTGCCTTCGGAGCCAATTTTTGCTGGCAAAAGCTGATAAGCGGCCCGCTTCATCCCGACAGTTCCCGTGCCGTCCTGGAGTATCTCTATCGCAAGCTCTTTCGCATGGACCAAAACCCCGGTTCCTGCCCTCCCGTCTGGATACCCGACAGTGAACGTATTAAAAATTCAAACATCTATCAAACGGCCCGTGGCCTGGGCCTGGAGACCTATGATGATTTCTATCGCTGGTCGGCCTGCAACCGGGCCGGATTCTGGGATCTGAGCACCCGGAAATTAGGCATTCCGTTTCGAAAAGAATACAAGCAGGTCGTACGGTTCAAAGATTCGCTCGAGAACCCGGAATGGTATCCGGAAGCGGAGCTGAACATTGCCGATGCATGCTTCCGTGCGGCACCCGGTCAAACGGCCATTATTTACGGGCGCGAAGACGGCTCTACCGGCCGGATGAGCTATGGCGAGC
>JALSIH010000145.1 GCA_026981615.1 Chitinophagales bacterium | reverse complement strand
GGCGTACCGAAATAGCACGGGCACTGGCCACCGACCCCAAGTTCATACTGCTGGACGAACCCTTTGCCGGCATCGATCCCATTGCCGTGGAAGACATCCAAGAGATCATCGCACGTCTGAAGAAAAAGAACATCGGAATACTGATTACCGATCACAATGTGCAGGAGACTCTGAGCATTACCGATCGCTCCTATCTGCTCTATCAGGGCCATATCCTCAAATCGGGGACGTCCGAAGAACTGTCGGAAGACGAAGAGGTACGAAGACTGTACCTGGGAAAATTCTTTAAACTGCGAAAAAAGAAATTCTTTGACGAAGAAAAAGAATAGAGAAAGTCCGAAGTCAGGTGCGGATATGAAGAAGGCGGCCCGAATCCGGCCTGCAGGAACAGCTATGGCATATCGTCTGATTTTGCTGATTCTTCCGTTTTTGCTCTATGCCAACACCCTGCATCATCAATATGCTTTGGATGATGACATAGTGATCCGGAAGAATGAATTTGTGCAACAGGGTGTCTCGGGCATTTACGATCTTTTTGCGCAGGAAACCTTCACCGGTTTCTTCGGAAAGAAGAAAGACCTGGTGGCAGGAGGCCGCTACCGGCCTCTTTCTCTGGTGACTTTTGCCCTCGAGCATGAGTTTTTTGGCGACCGTCCCGCTTTGAGCCATTTTATCAATATACTGTTGTATGCCGTCACGGCTTTGCTGATTTTCGCCCTGCTCAATCTCCTCTTTCTAAAAAGCGAATACCGGAGCTTATGGGCGCCTGCACTGCCGTTTCTGGCCGCTTTGCTCTGGGTGGTGCATCCCATTCATACGGAAGTGGTGGCCAATATCAAGGGCCGGGATGAGATAATGGCCATGCTCTTTTCGATCCTGGCTGCCTATTCCTATCTCCGGTTTTATGATGCCGGAAAAACGAAGTGGATGCTTTTGTCGCTCTTTTCTCTTTTTCTGGCCATGCTTTCCAAAGAGAATGCCTTCACATTCGTGTTGGTCATTCCTTTGGCTGTATGGTTTTTCCGTTCGGCTTCGCCAAAGGTCTTTCTGCGGGATATGTCATTGCTGCTCATACCGGCAGCGCTGGTGCTTTTGCTCCGCTATCAGGCCCTACACGGGCTGGAGCTCTCGGGCGAATCGGTGAACGAACTCATGAACAATCCCTTTGTGGGTGCCGGATTTGCCCGCAAGTATGCCACGATCATTTTCACCCTGGGCAAATATCTGCAATTGCTCCTGCTGCCGCTTGCTCTCACGCATGATTATTACCCCTATCACATCCCGCTCAAAACTTTCAGCGATCCTTATGTGATCGGCAGTGCACTGGTTTATCTGGCCCTGATCCTTTACGCTTTATTTTCCTTTCTCCGCAAGCCGGATATTCCCGGGTTTGCCGTGGCATTTTACCTGATTACGCTTTCGGTAGTGGCCAATGTCTTTTTTCCGGTGGGCACCTTCATGGCCGAGCGTCTGGTATTCATGCCTTCGCTGGGCATCATGCTTCTTTTTGCATGGGGCATAGTGAAATTGGGCATGCTGCTGTCCGGGGCGGATCGTGTGCCCGGCAGGGAGGCATTTTGGAAGTGGATGCTTGAAAAGAACAAAGCCGGCCTGCTTGTTTTGCTGGCCATGCTGGCAGGATATTCCTTTAAAACGGTAGATCGAAATCCGGTATGGAAAAACAATGAAACGCTCTTTTTATCGGATATTCATATTTCGAAAAACAGTGCGAAAATGAACAACGCGGCTGCCGGCATGCTCTATGATATGAGCCAGCGAAAGAATATTTCGCCTGCTCAGAAAAGAAAATACCTCTCTCGGGCAAAGGGCTATGCCGAGAAAGCCGTTGAGATTCATCCCGGATATCATGCCGCATGGCAAACCCTTGGAAATATCTATTATTTTCTGGATCACGATATCGACAAGGCATTGCGGGCGTATGAAAAAGCCGCTACGGCAGAGGCCTATCGCAATATGCTGGCCATCGGGCAGCGGGCCATGAAAAAAGGGGATTACGCGGGAGCCGAAAAATGTTTTGGGATCTACATTGCAAAAAAACCGAACCACAGCATCGGATACCTCGAACTGGCAGATGTATATCTGCAGGCCGGAGAGGCAGAAACCGCAGTCCGGGTTCTCGAAGATGCCCTCAAAAAATTTAAGAACAACAGTGAAATATTGAATAAATTGGGATTGGTATACGGCCAGGGGCTGGAGGATTTTGACAGGGCCATCCGTTATTTTGAACTTGCTTTGGAGGCAAATCCGGAGAATGCCGAGGCCATGGAAAACATGGGAGTGGCATATGGATTTTTGGGAGAAAATGAGAAGTCGATCGGCTTTTTTAAGCAGGCGTTGAAATATAAAAGGAAAGACTCACGGCTCTACCAAAACATTGCCAATGCCTACTTTCGTCTTGGCGAAGTGAAGAAGGCAAAGGAGTATGTGATCAAAGCCGAGCAATATGCCCGGCAAAAAAACAAAGAGCAGGAATGAAGTTTTTCAATTCGATCATGGGATGGTTTTTGAAGCTGCGAATACCGCAGATCGAGCACTTTATGTCCGATCCCATTGAAGTCCAGAATGAAATATTTATGAAGCTGGTCGAGTCGGCCCGTGAGACAGAGTGGGGCATTGTGCACGATTATAAGTCAATAAAAAGCATAGCCGATTATAAGGCACGCGTGCCGATCAGCAGCTACGATGATTTGAAACCCTATGTGGATCGCATTATGAAGGGCGAACAGAACATATTGTGGCCTTCGGAGATCACCTGGTTTGCCAAGTCATCAGGCACAACGGCTGACCGGTCGAAGTTTATTCCGGTTAGCAGTGAGGCGTTGGAAGACTGTCATTTTAAAGCGGGACGCGATGTGATGGCGCTCTACTTTCAGCAGTATCCCGATACCAGGGTTTTCTCGGGGCGCGGAATCATTATGGGGGGCAGCTCTCAAATCAACAGCCTGAATAAGAAGGCCCGGTATGGCGATGTGTCGGCTGTTCTGATGCAAAACATGCCCTTGCTGGCGCAGATCATCAAAACCCCCAGCCTGAAAATTGCCCTCCTCGAGGATTATGAGGAGAAGATTGAACGGATTGCCCGTGAAACGCTTCATAAAAATGTGACCCATATTGCGGGGGTGCCCACGTGGACCGTGGTACTTATCAAGCGGCTCTTTGAGATAACGGGCAAAGACAATCTGGCGGATATCTGGCCCAATCTGGAACTCTATATACATGGCGGGGTGAGTTTTACCCCTTATCGCGAGCTCTTCAATCAGCTTATTCGTAAAGACGATATGCACTATATGGAAACCTACAATGCTTCTGAAGGTTTCTTCGGCATACAGAATGAATCCGGAAAAACGGACTTGCTGCTCATGCTGGACTATGGCATTTTTTATGAATTTTTGCCCATGGACGAACTGGGCAAAGAAAATCCGAAAACCCTGCAACTGGATGAGGTGGAATTGGATAAAAACTATGCTTTGGTGATTTCGACCAATGCAGGCCTGTGGCGCTATTTGATCGGAGATACGATCCGCTTTACGAGCCGCTATCCCTTTAAAATAAAAATATCGGGTCGTACGAAGCAGTTTATCAATGCATTTGGTGAAGAGCTGATTGTTGACAATGCCGACACAGCGCTGCGCGAAACTTGCGCGGCCCTTCAGTGTGCGGTAAGAGATTATACGGCCGGCCCGGTCTATTTTGATGAGGATGTCGGAGAAGGCAAGGGCGGGCATGAGTGGATCATAGAGTTTGAGAAAGCGCCTGCGGACCGGGAGCAGTTTGTGGAGCTGCTCGACCGGAATCTGAGAAAAGTGAACAGCGACTACGATGCCAAGCGCCAACATGACCTGGCACTTCTGCGACCGATCGTACACTTTGCCCCCGAAGGCACCTTTTATAATTGGATGAAAAAAAGAGGGAAACTTGGCGGTCAGCACAAAGTGCCGCGCCTTGCCAATGACCGGCAGTATCTTGAAGATATACTGCTTTTCATGCCGGAGTATCCGGACTAGCGATTGGTCAATCCGAGCTGAATGGCTGCCTTTTGAGCAGCCGCCTGCTCTGCCTGTTTCTTGTTGTGCCGGCTGGCTTTCCCTCTCAGTTTCCCGTCAATGTAGAGTGCCGAAGAAAATTTTTTTCGATTTTTCCCAATCGGCTCTTCGCTGGTTTTAAACTCAAAAGGCAGGTTCTGCTGCTGGCAGTATTGAATGATGGCACTTTTAAAGTTGACCATGGTATCTTCCAGTTCATTGAGATTAAAGTGGATATGCAGGATTTTCCTGTAAATGATTTTCCGGGTTCTTTTATAGCCCAGGTCAAGGTATAAGGCTCCGAGCAGTGCTTCGAATGCATTGCCCAGCGAGCTGCTTCGTTTCAAGCGGTCTTCCGACAGGTTGCTCTCAAGAAACTGTTCAATGCCCAGCTTTCTGGCCAGGATGTTGCTTTGCTGACGGCTGACGATTTTAGAGCGCATTTCGCTCAGGAAGCCTTCATCTCGGTAGGGGTAGCGCTTATAGAGATATTCGCTGACGACCAGGTCAAAAACAGAATCGCCCAGCAGTTCCAGGCGCTCATTGTTTCTGCCCACTTCGGCATGTTTTGAGCTGTGGGTAAAGGCGGTTCGGTAGATGTTTAAATGAATGGGAGTGGTGCCGATGACCGTCCTGAGTTTGCTTACAAATGGCTTATCGGGCGACAAGTATTTATTGTAAAACTGACGGAATAAAGCAAACAACTATTCTTCAAATTTTTTAACGATGAGTGAGGCATTGTGTCCTCCGAAGCCAAAGGTATTGCTCAGTGCGGCACGCACTTCTCTTTCCTGCGGCTCATTGAAGGTAAAGTTCAATCCCCCGGGGAATGCGGGATCATCCGTAAAGTGATTGATCGTAGGCGGTACAATGCCTTCTCTGATGGCATATATGCAGGCAATCAGCTCGATGCCTCCGGCTGCTCCCAGCGTGTGTCCGGTCATCGACTTGGTCGAGGAGATGTTCAGACGGAAGGCATGATCACCATAGACCTTCATGATGGCTTTTATCTCGGCCAGGTCGCCCAATGGGGTAGAGGTGCCGTGTACATTGATATAATCAATGTCTTCGGGGTTCATCTCTGCATCGGAGAGGGCATTTTTGATCACATTGATAGCTCCCAGTCCTTCCGGGTGGGGGGCCGTAATGTGATAGGCATCGGCCGACATACCGCCACCGACTATTTCTGCATATATCTTTGCTCCGCGCGCTTTGGCATGTTCATATTCTTCGAAAACCAGAGACCCTCCGCCTTCGCCCAAAACGAAGCCGTCACGGTCTTTATCGAAAGGGCGCGAGGCAGTCTCGGGCGAATCGTTGCGCTCACTCAAAGCTTTCATTGAGTTGAACCCGCCCACACCCCCTTGTGTGATGGTGGTTTCGGCTCCTCCGGTGATAATGGCATCGGCCTTGCCCAGGCGGATATAATTGAAGGCATCTATCATGGCATGGCTTGACGAGGCACAGGCCGAAACCGTGGCATAGTTGATACCTCTGAAGCCGTGACGAATGGATATCTGTCCGGCAGCAATGTCCAGAATCATTTTGGGAATGAAAAAGGGGCTGAACCGGGGGGTGCCGTCACCATTGGCAAATTCAATGATTTCATCCTCGAAAGTACGAATACCCCCAATACCCGAAGCATAGATCACTCCGATGCGGTCGGGATTGAATGCCGAATCCTTTAATCCCGAATCGGCAATGGCTTCATCGGTAGATACCAGCGCAAACTGGGCAAAACGGTCAAGCCGTCTGGCTTCTTTGCGGCCCAGCAGTTCATTGGCATCAAAGTCTTTTACCTCACAGGCAAACTTTGTTTTAAACTTTTCGGGATTAAACAAAGTAATGCGCCCGGCTCCGCTCTTTCCTGCCAGCAGGGCATTCCAGAATTCAGGAGCCGAATTGCCTATGGGTGTGATTGCACCGATGCCGGTAACAACAACCCGTTTCAAATCCATGTATGATCTATTTTACGTTTTCCTCGAGGTACTTGATGGCCTCGCCTACCGTAGTGATTCCTTCGGCTTGTTCATCAGGAATGGAGATGTTGAATTCTTTCTCAAATTCCATGATCAGTTCAACAGTATCCAATGAATCAGCACCCAGATCATTGGTAAAACTTGCTTCCGGGGTCACTTCACTTTCGTCAACTCCTAATTTGTCTACAATGATCTTTTTAACTCTTGATGCTATATCAGCCATAACTAAAGGGTTTAGATTTTAAAATGATGCTGCAAAGTAAATTATTTCAAATTGCAAAAGCAAAATTACGGATAAAATTTTAACCTTATCTAAATTCTTGCTTACCGCCCTTATCCTCTTCCTTTGTTTAATTTTATCGCGGATTATGGCCAAATACAAACTCGACATCCCGCTTCAAACCGATTTTCAGCTTATGGGAATTGTTACGCCATTGCCGGCCTACCGTGTGGCCTACTTCATTAACAAGGAGTTGGAGCTCCGTTTGAAGCGCAAAGAGGACTGGGCGATCGAGTTTGGCAAACGCAATGAGAAATATCGCTATCCGCTGTTTTGCGATTATCTGGAAATTGACAAGTTGAATATTTATCTGCTGGGCAACAAGGCGCCCGGCTCCGGCACGGCCCTTTTGCCCGAGCATCGATATCTTGATTTCCTTCTCCTCATGAAAGGAGTCGAAGGAATCTACTTTGGCCGCAGATATCTCGAAATACTGGGTTCGTTCACACACTTCCAAACGACAGTGAAAATAGATGTCGGGAAACTCTCTTCAATAGAAAATATTATTATCGATGATGAAATTGTACAACAGAACTAAAATCATAGCCACCCTCGGGCCGGCCAGCAGCAGCAAAGAGGCCCTTATGGCTTTGATCCGCTCGGGCGTCAATGTTTTCCGACTCAATTTTTCGCATGGGACGCACAGCGATAAGCAACTGCTCATTTCACTTATTCATGAGGTAAATGAAGCGTTGAAAAGCAATGCCGGAATTATTGCAGATTTGCAGGGGCCCAAAATACGCCTGGGCCTTATCGAAGGAGATTTCTTCGATATACAGGCAGGCGAAAAACTGAGAATCACCACGGAGAAGCTGAGAGGAAACCGTGAACGCGTTTATATCAGTTATCCGCAGTTTCCGGCCGATGTAAATGCCGGTGATAAAATCCTGATAGATGACGGAAAACTTGAAATGCTTGTCTTAGAGAGCGATGGGAAAAAGGAAGTATGGGTAGAAGCGATTCAGGACGGCCGGATTTCGAGTAATAAAGGCGTCAACCTTCCCGATACCGATGTATCTCTTCCCTCCCTAACGGAAAAAGACCTCGAAGACCTGAAATTTATCCTCACACAGGAGGTCGACTGGATCGCCCTCTCTTTTGTGCGCAAGGCCGGGGATATCGTGGATATAAAAAAGAAGATTGCAGAGGCCTTGCCGGATACGGACGAGATCATGCACCCCAAAATCATTGCCAAAATTGAAAAACCCCAAGCGGTAAAAAACATTGAAGACATACTGAAGGTAACGGATGCCATCATGATTGCCCGGGGTGACCTCGGGGTGGAAATGCCGATGGAGGAAGTCCCGAAAATTCAGAAGCAGATCGTAAAAAAATGCATTAAACATGCGAAGCCCGTCATCATTGCCACGCAAATGATGGAGAGCATGATCAGCAGTCCGAAGCCTACCCGTGCCGAAGTAGCCGATGTGGCCAACGCCATTTATGACGGAGCGGATGCCGTCATGCTGAGTGCAGAGACAGCCGTAGGCAAATATCCCACGGTGGTGGTGGAAATGATGAGGCGCATCATCAAAGAGGTCGAAGACGACCGCTCTATCTACAACAAGCACCTGGAGCCCAATCCCGATTCTCCTACCTATCTTTCGGATGCCATTTGCTATAATGCCGGTGAACTGGCTACACGGGTGGGGGCGTATGCCATCATCGGAATGACGCGCAGCGGATATACGGCATATATGGTATCGAGTTTCAGACCCAGTTCCCGCATTTTTGTATTTACCGACAACAAGCGGCTCTTAAACCGCCTCAGCATGGTATGGGGAGTAAAAGCCAGCTATTATGACGGCCTGGTGGGCACGGATGAGACAATACGGGAAGTGCACCAGATGATGAAAGAAAAAGGTTTTCTGCATCCGGGTGACATTACGGTCAATATGGCCAGTATGCCGCTTCACAAGCAGGGCAGAACCAATATGATGAAACTGTCGAAAATCGAATGACGGGAATTGTTGACAGTTGTTTTTTGCAGCCTGCGAGACATGAGGAGGTGGGGAATGGCGGATGAGGCAGAAGTGAAAAGAGGGCTGCCTCATCTTGCACGCTGCCTGCCGGATATTCATACCTTTGACCGGAAGCATTTATAATCAAAAAAGATGGCTGATGAGCTGGAAAGAAGAAAATCACGCCCTCGTACGTGAATTTACATTTAAAGACTTTAGTGAGGCGTTTGCCTTTATGTGTCGTGTGGCCATGCTGGCCGAGAAAATGGATCATCACCCCGAATGGAGCAATGTGTACAACCGGGTAAGAATCAGCTTGTGCACCCATGACCTTGGGAACAGCATCAGCGAAAAAGACCGGGAGATGGCACGGGCCATTGATAAACTTATTTAAAAGCGAAGCCGTTTCAAAAATGCTGCCTGCCTGCCGGAGGCCGGTATTTTGCAACGACCAAAGAAATCAAAATGTATACACCTGATCAGGAACGCAAACTGGCACGCTTGAGCGAAGAACTGCTGGAAAAAAACACGGAAAATTTATTATCCCGGATTCAGGATTTGAGGGATGTAATTCGCTATCACGAATACCGCTACTATATTTTGAATGATCCGGTCATCAGTGATGCCGAGTATGATCAATTGTTCAAAAAACTGGAAAAGCTGGAGGCCGGTCATCCGGAGCTGATCACTCCGGACTCTCCCACCCAGCGCGTGGCCTCGGACCTGACCCCGGAATTTCCCACCATACGGCATCTGGAGCCCATGTATTCGTTGGACAACACTTATGATGAAGAGGGCCTTCGCGACTGGGACCGCAAGGTCAGGGAGCTCTTGAAAAAAGAAGAAATCATATATTCTGCCGAACCGAAGTTTGACGGTTCGGGAATTGCTCTCATATATTTGGATGATAAATTGTGGAGGGGTGCGACCCGGGGCAACGGCATAGAGGGAGATGACATTACACCCAATGTACGCACGATCAACAGCATTCCGTTGCGGGCCGGATTCTCGGAATTCGGGATTTACCGTACGGAAATCAGGGGAGAGGTGCTAATGAAAAAATCCTTTTTCAGAAAAATCAATGAAAGGCGCATGGAGGAAGGACTGACGGCACTGGCCAATCCGCGCAATGCAGCTGCCGGCACCTTGCGCCTGAAAGACCCCAAAGAAGTGGCCAAAAGAGGCCTGGAAGCTTTTGTGTATCAGGTGGCACTGGCCGAAGACCGGGAGGGAAATGAGCTGATAGGAAAAAAATTCAATTCTCATTTCCGCACCATGGAGATGCTCTATGAACTGGGGTTCAGATCGCCCGTAAAGGAGATGCGCAAGTGCCGGAATATCGGGGAAGTGCTGGAATATGTGGAAGAGTGGAAAGAGAAAAGAGAAGCCTATCCGTATGAAATTGACGGATTGGTGATAAAAGTGGATGACCTCACACTGCAACGGGAGGCGGGGTTTACCTCACATCATCCGCGTTGGGCGATTGCGTATAAATTTCCGGCCAGGCAGGCGACTACCCGCCTTGTGGATGTGGAGTTTCAGGTGGGGCGCACGGGAGCTGTCACCCCGGTGGGCAAATTGGAGCCCGTACACATCGGTGGCGTGACGGTAAGCTCGGTTTCGCTCTTTAATGAAGAATTTATCAGGGAAAAAGATCTGAGAATCGGAGACTATGTGCTGGTCGAGCGGGCAGGTGATGTCATTCCCTACATTGTGAAGAGCATACGCGAGAGAAGGACGGGGAGCGAGAAAGAGATCGTGTTTCCGCGGCATTGCCCTTCCTGTCACTCTGACCTTGTGAAGCCGGAGGGCGAGGCCGTATGGCGCTGCGTAAACATCAATTGCCCGGCTCAGGTCAAAGAGCGGATCATTCACTGGGTGAGCAAAGATGCGATGGATGTGGACGGAATGGGAGAAAAGATCGTGGAAAGGCTTTTTGAGGAGGAGAAAATGCTTCATTCCATAACGGACATCTATCGCCTGCCTTACGATCGCATCGAGAAGATGGAGGGCTTTGGAAAGAAATCGGTGGAAAAGCTCCGCGAGTCCATCGAAAAATCGAAGAGCCGTACACTGGATCGCCTTATTTTTGCGCTGGGCATACGCTATGTGGGCAAGAACACAGCCCGCGTGATAGCTGAAAATATTGATCGCCTGGAAGACCTCGGTCACATGTCTGAGGAAGAACTCATGCACATTGAGGGTGTGGGCGGGAAAGTGGCCAAAAGCATCTACGATTTCTTTCACAATGAGCAAAACCTGCAATTGATAGAATCACTGAAGAAGCTGGGTGTGCGTACGGATGTAAAAGAAGGTCTAGAGCCGAAAAGCGGGAAGCTGGAGGGGCTGACTTTTGTTTTGACGGGCAGTCTCACACATTTTTCGCGGAGCGAAGCAGGCCGCCTTCTTGAGGCAAACGGAGCGCACGTCACGGGGAGCGTCAGCCGAAAAACAGACTATGTCGTGGTAGGCAAAGACCCGGGCTCAAAATATGCGAAAGCCATCGAATTGGGGGTGAAAACCCTCAATGAAGATGATTTCCTTCAATTGCTCAAAGAAAAGGGCATTCAGGCATAGCGTTCCATAAAACGATCCATGCGCATCAGCACTTCTTCTTTGCCAAGCAATTCGGCCACATCGAAGATGGGAGGTCCGGCTACGGTGCCGCAAAGCATTACCCGGAAAACCGGCAATACCTGTCCGAATTTCATCCCCTTCAATTCCATTTCCGATTTAACCGCCTTTTCGATTTCCTCCTTTTCGAAAGGGTTGATATCCGTCAGCCTTTGACGCAAAGCCGTGAAAAAGGGTTTCACGCTGTCGTTCCATTTTTTAGCAACGATTTTTTCATCATACGCTTCGACCGGGGCGAAGAAGTATTTGCCTTCCGAATAAATATCAGGGATAAAAGCGGCCCTTTCTTTCATAAGCCGGCAGACCTGAACGAGATACGCATCCTCTGCCTTCACGCCCTCTTTTTCGAGGTAGGGGCGGAGCATACTTGCCAACTCGGCATCATCTTTTTGCTTGAGGAACTGCTGGTTGAACCAGCGTGCCTTCTCAATATCGAAACGGGCACCTGCCTTTCCGATGCGTTCGATAGAAAAGGCCTTAATCAGTTCATCCAGCGAAAATATTTCCTGGTCGCTGCCCGGGTTCCAGCCCAGAAAGGCCAGCATATTGACAAAAGCCTCAGGGAAAAATCCCTTTTCTCTGAATCCCATGGATTCTTCTCCGCTTGCGGGGTCTTTCCAGGTAATCGGGTAGACGGGTATTCCCAGGCGATCTCCGTCTCTTTTGCTTAGTTTTCCCTTACCATCGGGTCGCAGGATCAGCGGCAGGTGGGCAAACTCGGGCATGCTTTCTTCCCAGCCGAGATAGCGGTAGAGCAATACATGAAGGGGAGTGGACGGCAGCCACTCTTCCCCTCTGATGACATGCGATATTTTCATAAGGTGGTCGTCCACCACATTGGCCAGATGATAGGTCGGGAGCCCATCGGCTTTTACCAGCACTTTGTCGTCAAGCTGATTCGACTGAAAACTGACCCATCCGCGGATGAGGTCCTTTACTTTTACCTCTTCGTTGCGCGGCATTTTGATGCGAATGACATAAGGCTCACCGGCTGCCAGTCTTTTTTCCACCTCATCAGCCGGGAGGGTGAGTGAATTTTTCATGTATTGCCGCGTGATGGCATTGTACTGAGGAGAGGGGTTGCCTTCTTTGCGCATCCGCTCGCGCATGGCTTCCAGTTCTTCGGGCGTGTCGAAAGCCATATAGGCATGGCCGTCTTTGAGAAGCTGTTCGGAATACTTTTTATAAATGTCTCTTCTTTCGCTCTGGCGATAGGGTCCGTAGGGCCCTCCCTGTACAGGCCCTTCATCAATATTCAAACCGGCCCATGAGAGCGATTCGAGAATATATTCCTCGGCTCCCGGTACAAATCTTTTTTGGTCCGTATCCTCAATACGCAGGATAAAGCGGCCCTTCGACTGACGGGCAAAGAGAAAATTATACAGGGCGGTTCGTACCCCTCCGATGTGCAGGGGGCCGGTAGGGCTGGGGGCAAAACGTACACGTATCTCACTCATGGTCTCAGCTCGTTTTTAGGCGGGCAAAGTTAAGAATTCGAGGGCCATATTGCATCGATTTTGGTATGCCGCAGACAATTCCTGCTTATATTGTCAAAAATCTTCTGATAAAAGGATGAATTTGAAATTTTGATAAGACATTAATCGTTCGTATTTTAATTCGGATCCATATTCTTCACCAAAAACCAATGTGCATGTCGCTGGCGCAAATGTATGCAACCAAAACCTCCCGGGTTTTGAAGCAGTTTTATAAAGATTATACCTGGTCAATTCATACGAAAGAAAAAGTTTTATATCTCACATTTGATGACGGTCCGCATCCTGAGATCACCCCCTGGGTGCTTGAGCAGCTTAAGAAATACGATGCCAAAGCCACCTTTTTTATGGTGGGAGCCCATGCACGCAAGCTGCCCGATCTGGTAAAATCCGTTCGGGAAGAGGGCCATGCCATCGGCAATCACACCGAGCATCATGTGAACGGGTGGGATGTCACGGGCAAAGAGTATTTCAGAGAAATCCTCCAGTGCCATCAATTGCTGAAAAGCCCGCTCTTCCGCCCTCCTTACGGAAAAATAAAACGATCGCAGGCAAGAGCAATCAGGCAACGTTTCGACATAATTATGTGGGATGTGCTGAGTTGGGATTTCCGGCCCAAAGTAAAACCGTTGCAAGTCTATGAAAACGTAAAAAAGTATGCAGAGCCGGGCTCTATTGTAGTTTTTCACGACAGCGAGAAGGCCTGGCGCAACTTACAGTTTGCGCTTCCTCAGGTGCTTCGCTATTTTCACGATAAGGGCTATCGCTTTGATGCCCTGATTAAATCCATGGATCAGAGACGCATCCGGAATGTGGGTTGACACACACACGCACCTCTTTGTAAAAGAATTTGACGAAGACCGCGAAGAAGTCATTCGCAGGGCCCTGAATGAGGGGGTCGGTAAAATGCTCTTGCCCAATATTGATTTGCAAAGCATCGCAGCCATGCATCAGCTGGTCGCGGACCACCCTTCCCATTGCTATCCCATGATGGGGCTTCACCCGTCATCGGTGGATGCCGGCTATAAAGAGGCACTTGATCAAATGGAGAATCTGCTTCGAAGCCGCTCATATGTCGGGATCGGAGAGACGGGCCTTGATTATTACTGGGATATTACTTATAAAAAGGAGCAAATTAAGAGCCTGGAGCAGCATATTGCCTGGGCCATTGAGTTCAAATTGCCCATCATTCTTCATACCCGCGAATCCTTTGATGATACGTATGAGCTGATTAAATATGCCAACTGCAGCGAACTTCGGGGAATCTTTCATTGCTTTTCCGGTACGGAAGAGGACGCATGGAAAGTGATAAGCCTGGGAGGGTTTAAACTGGGAATCGGAGGGGTCTATACCTTTAAAAACAGCACGCTTCGCGAATCATTAAAGAATATACCGTTGGAGCACATGGTTTTGGAAACAGACAGTCCCTATCTGGCTCCGCATCCCTTTCGGGGCAAGCGCAACGAAAGTGCTTACCTGCGGGTGATAGCAGAGCGCATGGCCGTAGAGCGTAATCTTTCTGTCAAAGAGATAGAGGAAGTAACAAGCCGGAATGCGGTATCGTTATTTCCCCAAATACGGCAGTAGTTTTGATTTATCAGGGCTTTTAGCGAATTTTGGCAGTCTGTTTGAAAAAAAGCAGGACAAAGCTGAGAGGAGAGGTGCTGGAGTGGTCGAACAGGCACGCCTGGAAAGCGTGTGTACCTTTACGGGTACCGGGGGTTCGAATCCCCCTCTCTCCGCACAAATGAGCGGGCTCGCAGACGGAAGGAGAAGAATCATGGGGAAAGGAGGCAGGAGCTATCCGTGGACGGGTGGAAGGCATTGGGAGCCTTGAAGTAAAAATTATAAGGATTATTAACACATTTTTCAAATTTCTGCCTTTATTTGCAGGAACCACAATTCATACAACAAAACGAAAAACAATTATGAAGAAACTGATCACAATGTTTGCCTTGGTAGGAAGCCTTGTTTTTCTGGCCTACTCGCCAGTGAGTGCCCAGTCTGATTCTGCCATGGCGGATTCGGCAAGCACCATGACGGAAGACAGCGCTGCTGCAGCCACGCAAGAGGAAGCGGTAGTGGAGGAAAAAA
Organism: Chitinophagales bacterium; assembly: GCA_026981615.1. GTDB lineage: Bacteria > Bacteroidota > Bacteroidia > Chitinophagales > S012-47 > S012-47. The sequence continues at coordinate 76 of JALSIH010000145.1, read as the reverse complement.
CAGAAGAAGTAGTAGTGGAGGCGCCAAAAGGAATTCAGAATGTGCTGAAGCAAAAGTTTATCGAGGGAGACCCGGT
>JALSIH010000144.1 GCA_026981615.1 Chitinophagales bacterium | reverse complement strand
GGGATCGCTGGCCGGGCGCCACAAGTTGAAAAAGCGACTGCTGTCAATCTGGCGGGTGGCGAAAACTTCCTGCATGCCCGTGACCCCTCCGAGCGCCTGCAAACCGTAGTAAGTCACCGCTACCGATCCGGCTATGAGGACAAACATTTGCAATAAATCGGTATAAACCACGGCCCGGAGGCCGCCCAAAACGGTGTAAAGTCCGGTAGCCAGAACCACAATCACAGCGCCTGTCCAAAAGTCGATGCCCAGAAGCAGCTCAAAGACCAAAGCCCCCGCGAAAATGGTGACGGAGATTTTGGTCAGCACATACGATAAGATGGAGACTGCCGAGAGGTAGCTTCGGGCACTCCGTGAATAGCGTTTTTCGAGAAACTCCGGCATGGTGAAGACTCCGCTGCGCAAATAGAAGGGGACAAACAACCAGGCCAGCAGCAGCAAAATAAGAGATGCCAGCACTTCGAACTGGCCGCTTACAAAGTCGCCCCGTGCCCCGGCACCGGCCAGCCCTACCAGATGCTCGCTGCCGATATTGTAGGCAAAAAGAGAAGCTCCGATCACAAACCAGCCGATATTTCTTCCGCCCAGAAAGTAGCCGCCCGGGCTGTCGGTCAATCGATCTTTGCTGCGAAAAATGCTGGCGAATGCCACCAGGAACACAAGCAGAAAATAGGCGACCAGGGCGAGATAATCGGGTAGTTTCAGCAATGAATCCATGGCTGCAAATTATAAAAAAGAAATTTGCGAGTCAGTCGTCATCCAGGTGCCCGGCATAGCGCATCCACTTATCGAGAACGGCCTGAAAGTCGTCAGGAAGTTCCGAGTCGAAATGCATGCGTTCTCCACTGACGGGGTGCTCGAATCCCAGTGATTTGGCATGCAAGGCGTGGCGGGGCATGGCTTTAAAGCAATTGTCGATAAATTGCTTGTACTTGGTATAGACCGTACCTTTTACGATGCGATTGCCGTCATATAAGTCATCATTAAAGACCGGATGGCCGATGTGTTTCATGTGTACTCTGATCTGATGGGTGCGCCCTGTTTCCAGCTTGCACTCAATCAGTGTCACATAGCCAAAACGCTGCAAGACCTTGTAGTGCGTGACGGCATGTTTGCCGATCTCCTCCTCCGTGCTTATCGCCATTCGCTTTCGATTGCGCGGATCACGAATAATATTGCCCGTCACCGTGCCCTCCGGCTCTTCAAAATCGCCCCAAACCAAGGCGTAATATTTTCTGTCGGTACTGCGCTCAAAAAATTGCCGTGCCAGGTGCATCATAGCATACTCATCCCGTGCCACCACCATGATGCCGCTTGTATTCTTATCGAGGCGATGCACAAGGCCCGGCCGGTCGTTTTCTTTGGATGTATCGGGCAGCGAGCGGAAATGATAAAGAAGGGCATTTACGAGTGTTCCGCTGTAGTTGCCCACTCCGGGATGCACCACCATCCCCGCCCGTTTATTGACAACTACCAGATGGGCATCCTCATAAACAATATCCAGAGGAATGTCTTCGGCTATCAATTGAAACTCAGGCACGGCCTCCGGCACCACCACCGATATCCGGTCGCCCGGCTTTACCTTGTAGTTGGGCTTGACCGCTTTGTCATTTACCAGAATGTTGCCCGCACGGGCTGCATTTTGTATCCGGCTTCTGCTTGCCTTCTCGATTCTGTTTACAAGAAACTTGTCAATGCGCAATGCTTCCTGCCCTTTATCCGCTACGATGGAATGCTGAATGATCAGGTCTTGTTCTTCTGTACTTTTCTCCTCTTGTGTATCCTGTGCTTTCCTTTCCGGGTCGTCATACTTCATGCCTCAAAAATAAGCAAGCTTTGGCTCGTCTTTTCGAAAAACGATTACAGAAAACCACACACTTCACTTATGCGTGCGGGGAAGGGTAGGGATGAAACAAATAAGTTATTAAAAATATATTTTGCTAACTTTATATGCTGACATTTTATTCGAAACAAAACCCAATGCCATGAAAAAGATTTTTCTTACTCTTCTATTTTCTCTTTTCGCCTTTGGAATACAGGCATCCGTCTCCGATCTTTTCGAGATTGATGATGCCGCACTTTCAGAAGAATTTGCTTCGCTAACCCAACTGGAAACTATTGTTGTGGGTCATAGCGACCTTACGTTTGAGTCTCTGATTACAGAACATTCCGATCTGATGAAAAGCATTCATCTTCAAAGTGACTTGAGCAATGGTCTGCTGGGCTTCTATTTTGAGCCCCCCTTGGGAATTCCTTCTTTTGTTTGGGGTTTTTGTCTGGGAGTTGCAGGTCTTGCTGTAGTCTACTTCATGACAGAAGATAAAGAAGAAACCAAAAAAGCCCTTTGGGGATGTGTCGCTTCGGCAGCGATCAGTACGGCTTTTTATGTAGTCTATTTCGTATGGATACTTTCTATCCCTTAAATCCGAAGCAATGATCAAGAAAAAATCCATCTGCCGGGCAGATGGATTTTTTTGATTCATTAAAAAACAATCAACCTGCAGGATGAAAAAAAGACTTCTCCTATCCTTGTTCTTATTCATAATGTTTCTTTCCGGCAGCTTATCAGCACAGGATTATTACCGTTTCACGGCTGAATTTGTCATCAAAGAGAAGCTGGAGGACGAGGCCAGCCAACTCATTACGGGGAATATCTATTTTGACAAATACATTAAGAAACTGGTCTATGACGTTCAATTTCCCGAAGCTTCTGTCATCGTTATGCATGACACATTGCTCTATAAAATAAAAGAGGGTATAGTGCAAGAAATAAAATCAATTCCTCCCCTTGCGGAAAACAGTGTTTTTTATCAGTTGCTGGAAGGAAAGACGAAAAATTTCGGCCTCGATGTGCCCGGTTCGGGCTACGAACTTAAGCAGGTGGAGAAAATCGATGCGCAGGTAATAAGTACTTTTGAACCGGTAGAAGAATTAAAATCAATTTTCGGGACGGTTCATATCTCAGTCAGGGAAGGAAGGCTCTACGGTGTTGTCATTAAAGACAGTGAGGGCGAAATCCTGAACAAGCAGTTTTTCAGAAAATATATCAATGTCAGCGGATTGCAGGTGCCGAGCGAAATGATCAGTATCAATTTTCTTCAACCGGACAAAACGCTCAAAAAGATTACCACTTTTAGGGATATACGAATAAATGAGAATGAAAACGATTTTATGTACAATTATCCTGTGGGCGGTCACTAGCCATTATGCCGACATTTACGGACAGCTTGCTTCGGACCTGCATACATTAAAGGATGTTTTCAGGAAAGAGCAAGATGCCCGATGGGTTGAAGAAACCGAAATACGCAATGAATTCCAATTGCTGTTTTCCGGTCTATTCCTTTTTTACAAATCATTCATTTCTTCGCAAGACGGGCAAGAATGCACTTTCACGCCTTCCTGCTCGGTATATGGCATGAAGGCGGTAAAGGAAAAAGGAGTACTGAAAGGTATATTCCTCACTTTTGACCGCCTCAGCCGCTGCAACGGGCTCAGCCCGGAGAAATATTCGATTGATCCGGAAACCGGCAAGTTTTATGATCCCATTCACTAAGCATCTTCTATTCTTTCTCCTATTGTCATCAGGCTTGCTGCTGCAAGGGCAGAACAAGAACCTGTTTGACTATTCTCACTCTTTGCGTTTTGCAGATTACCTCTTTCGTACAGAACAATATGAACTGGCCATATCGGAATATGAGCGGATCGTATTTATGAAGCCGGATGACTTCGGCAGCCGGGTAAAACTGCTGAAAAGCTACCGTTCTCTTCCTGACCTTCAAAGAGCTTATTTAAAGGGCCGGGGCTGGTTGCAGGAGATGGACACATTTCCTCCGGAACTTGCACTCGAATATGGCCGCATTCTCCTGCTACAGAAGCAGTTTCCCGTTTTAGATCAGTTTTTAATGCACCCCGGCATCCGGCTTGACAGCAATGAAAGAAATTCGCTGCGCCTTAATTCATTGATTCTGCAACGTCAATTTGATAATGCAGAAATGCTGCTAAATGACAATATGCATCACATGCCCGTTTCCGAGCTTCAGTTTTTCACGCAAGAAATAGAAACCGGCCGGCATCTCAAACAGAAAAGCCCGGTGCTGGCTGCCGGCATGTCGGCCGTTTTGCCGGGCAGCGGCCGAATCTATGCCGGAGACTGGAAAGACGGGCTGGTCAGTATATTGATAATCGGATCAACCGGATTCGGGGCCTACCGGGCATTTCTTAAGGAAGGCAAAGGCAGCGCCCTCGCGTGGATTTACAGCGGACTAAGCTTCGGCTTTTATCTGGGGAATATCTACGGATCCTATCAGTCGGCACGGCTTAATAATATCAAAAAAATTCAACGATTTGAAAAAGAAGTATTGCATCATATTTCTTCTGATTTCTGAGTTCTTCCTGGCAGAATTGAAGGGCCAAAGTCTTGAACAGACTTTTGAAATGGCTCAAATGGAATTGCGCACGGAAGAGTATGAGCTTGCCATTTCATTGTTTCAGCGGGTTTTGTTTTTCAGTGACGGCCCTTACCGCGACAAATGCTTTCTGGCATTGGCCGAATGCTACAGCCGGGTTAAAGAAAGCGGGAAAGCGCTCAGGTATTACGACCTTGCTTATGACAATGCCGGGAGCGACAGCTTTGCCAATGAAATTCTGTTCAGAAAAGCGTCCTTAAAACTGCTTGAAGGAAGTTTTATGTCCGCCCTCAGTGATTTGTTTTTGGTCGCACCGCTTGGAAGTTCAGACAGTATGCGCCTCAATGTCTACCTCGGAACCGTCTACTTCGGACTTAAGAACTTTGAGCGTGCCCGCTCTTATTTCCTCCAAAGTATCGCACCTGCTGACAGCAACAGTCGAGAGCGGATAGATGCCCTTTTCCATCGCAATGAAAGATATCAGCGCCTCAATCCGAAAGCGGCCAAGATCATGAGCATCATAGTGCCCGGCAGCGGGCAGTTCTATTCCGGCCATATCAAAGAAGGGCTCAACTCCCTGCTTCTCACGGGAGCCTTGGCATGGCTGACCGTTAACACAATGACTCGCCTCTCCTATGTAGATGCCATGGTATCGGTCTTTCCCTGGTTTTATCGCTACTATGCCGGTGGTCTGAGCAATGCCGAAGAGCTCGCCAATGAACGCATACGGGAACACGAATCAGAGATTTATCAAGCCTTGCTGGAGGTCATAGAAAGGGCAAATCAATGAAGAAACCAGTCACGGCCGCTTTCTACCATCCAAATAATGACCGCATAACGCCCCCCTTTGCCAATGAGCATAAGGAGCATGGTAGGGCCAATGCGCGTACGCGCAAAGCCCAGGGCAATGGCAATGGGGTCGCCAATGCCGGGCAGCCAGGTGATCAGTGCATACCAAAAACCGTATTTCTCCGCATAGCGTTGATATTTCAGTACCTTCTCATGGCTCACTCTCATATATTTCTCTATCCACTCCCATTTGCCGAAGTGCCCCATGTAATAGCTCACCATGCCCCCCGCCCAATTGCCGGCAGTGGCAAATATCCAGAGCTTTAGCGGGTCGAATTCACCGAAGAGCATGCTGGCCAGAAGCAGGTCGGAGCTGAACGGAATGATGGTAGCAGCCAGGAAAGATGCAAGCAATAAGCCCCAATAGCCATAGTCAATAAGCCATTCCATTCGCGCAAAACTACAGCATGTAAGCCGTATAATTCGTGTAAAAAACCCCGGCATCCACATACCGGGGTGCATTCAATACCCAAGAATTATTGAAATGTATATGTACAACGTTGAGAAATTATTCCTAAGTTTACATCTCATAGGGAACTTCCGTTAAAAAGGTGTTAAAAAAGAAACCCGGACATAAGGGGGGTTATGCCGGGTTTCCACCCCTTTGTATAAGGAGCTGGGGGAAAATCTGAATTAAAAATAGCTTGTTCCGAACAGGGAATACAAGTGATTTTTGCAAAAGTTACCTAAGCTGCTTGTTTTGGCCGCTAAGGTGCTGATTTTTATACCTAAAGTGCATGATAAGAACGATAATTCTTGACGACCAGCCGGAACAGGTAAGCCTGCTCAACGAGTTTCTGGAAAAAGACCCCCGATTTGAGTTAAAAGGGCTTTTTACCGATCCGCTACAGGCCATTCCTCTTTTGAGCGGGGAAGGAATTGACCTGATCGTCTCCGATGTGGAGATGCCCGGGATCGGTGGTTTTGAGTTTTTGCGCGCAATAAAACAAAAGCCGCTTGTCATCTTTATCTCTGCCTATCCCGAATATGCCATAGACAGCTTTGAGTTTGACCCCCTCCATTTCCTTACCAAGCCGCTGCAAATGGAAGGCATCCTGCAGGCTATGGAAAAAGCTGTGGCACGCATTGAGAAGCATGAAGACAAAAGCCAATCCTGTATTTTTATCAAAATAGGGTCCACTGATTATCAAAAACTGCTGATCTCGGACATTATCATGATTGAGGCCACGGGAAATGGTAACCTGAAGATTTACACATCCGATATGGTAGTAAACACGGTAAAACGACTCAGGGACATTCTTGACCAGTTGAATGACGATCGCTTTATGCGGGTACAGAAATCATTTATTATCAACCTGGAATATATCAACAAGATAAAGCAGGACGATGTGCTTCTGAGCAACAACAAGCTGGTGCCGATAGGCCGCGGCTATCGCAGTGCGCTCCGCAAAAGACTGGGGCTTCAATAAATAGAGGGACAGCTGCCGCTCATATCTTTTCTTCTGAAAATCAGCCCGTAATATCCTCTCTTTCGTATTGCTTATTAAGATTTTTTTGAATTGAATTGAAACTTTTATGCTCAGGATGGGTTCAAAAGCTCAGAATTCATCTTACAAAAGTCGGATTCAAAAAATAAGAACCATGAAAAAATCATTTTTGCCACTTCTTTTTCTATTCATACTCGGGCTCACGGCCGGAAACAGCTTTGCTCAGGACTGGCTGCCCCGGAATGATGATAAAAAGATGAGCATAGAAAACCTGGCCGATGAACTGATCAAACAGGATGTGGCGCACTGGCGGGTGGTCCTTGCCCAGGCCATCGTTGAGTCAGGATGGAATTTTGACAGCTATCTCTTCAGACACAGCAACAATTTTATCGGTATGCGCATTCCGTATGCCCGCGAAAGCACGCGTGTCGGAAGCTTTAAGGGCTATAGCGTGTACGCCACCTGGCAAGACTGTGTAAAAGACATTAAACTCTGGCAGGAACACAACTGGGACGGGGGGAGCGAAGAAGAATATATAGCACTCATGCACAAAATCTGGTCGGAAAGCCCCCGGTATTACAGTGCCGTCCGTTCGGTGATCAGGCGCATTGACAAGATGCCGGAAGTGGCCCGGCTCGAAAACCTTACACAGTTTTCAGGCTTAATGTGGCAGGCCTATACCACAATTAATGAGGAAGAAAACACGAATGACTTGTAAACCCGGTTATTCACCTCTATTTTTAGGGTACGGAAAGTACCCTTGTGCATATGAATGCTTCTACAAAATCAAATCCGGCTTTCGGGCAGGAAGAAGTCGGGCAATCTGAATTGCCCGTGCAACTGATCGTCCACAATGACGATGTGAACACTTTTGAATGGGTGATCGAATCATTGATGGAGATTTGCGGACACAGCTACGAGCAAGCCGAACAATGCGCCATGATCATTCATTACAAAGGGAAGTATGCCGTAAAAAGAGGCAGCCATCCGGAAATAAATCCGATGCGGGCAGCCCTTATTGACAGAGGAATAAATGCCACTGTTGAAGAGCTATAGGCACTTATGGAAACAAGCGACAGACACTTGACCCTTCTCGGTAAGAGAAATTTACACCCCTACTCTCAGGCTTTTGCCACACTGATCCTCATTATAATTTCTACTGCCATCGTAGCTGCCAACCGGCCTGAGAACGACAGCGAGTGGTATTTTGCCGCTACTTTATTGCTCTTCTTTACCGTGGCCAATCCCATTCTCGGAATGTTTAAAAAGAAATGGAAGCGATATGTGCTGCAATCACTTGGCGGCTATGCCGTCCTCTTTCCGGCCGGCATTGTCTTAACCAATGTTTGGGCCCTGCACGGGATACGCACATTGCCTACTTTTCAACTTCTTTTTATTGCCACTTTTATTTTCTACTTTCTAACTTTATTTTTGGTGGCTGTATTCAGATTTTTACTCCGGCTCATAAAATCGGCAGACAATAATCCAAAATATCAATGAAATTTTATTATTCCTCCCTCATCGCATTTCTTCTCTTCTCGCTCCCGTCTCTTGCCCAGCTTAGTATCGATCCGTCAGATATGCCTTCGGCAGGTGACACCTTCAGAATATCGACAAGCAACAGTCTCCTCCTCTTTGATCCCAATGCCAGTGGCAACAACTATCTATGGGACTTCAGCGGACTGGAATCCTCCTCTCAGTTGATCGATACGTTCATCGCTTTTAACGAAGTACCTGCCAACTTTCTCTTTTTCTTTTTCGGCAAATCCAACCTGGCAGAGAAGGCGCTTCCCGTGCTTCCTTCCATCCTCAGTGACTCCTTTCCCGTTTCGCCCGGCTACAATTTCTACATGAAATCGGCAAGCCAATTCTCAATGGCCGGCCAGGGATATACAATTCAGGGCATTCCCATCCCCGTTTTATTTGACAATCCGGATGTACTGTACGAGTTCCCGCTGCAGATGGACAAGCGCGATACCTCGTACACCGAGTATGCCATCATACTTCCGGGAATCGGAGGCATCTATACCCGGCAAACACGCTACAATCATGTGGATGGAAGCGGGACACTCATCACCCCGTTGGACACCTTCCTGACACTCCGTGTCCGATCGGAAATCCACCGCATCGACTCAATCAGTCTCACCGGCATCAATCAGATAGTTTCCAGCGAATCGGTGGAATACAAATGGCTGGCTAAAAAAGAAGGTGTTCCGGTTTTGCAGATCAATACCCAGATGATTATGAACAACGAGGTGCCCACATTAATCCGCTACAAAGACAAGTACCGGAAAACAAATACCAGCACCGGGGTGGAGCCCCGCAAGGAGGTGGCCCGATGGAAAGCCTATCCCAGCATGCTTGCACCCGGGGCATCCCTCTATATTGAGACGGCCGGAGCGCAAAGTCCTTTGGAAATACGGATCGCAGGGTTAAACGGAGCAGAAGTTTTACGTAGCACGATGGACGGCAGCGGAAAGTACGTACTTCAGATTCCCGAATACCTGAAAAACGGACTCTACCTGCTTCAGATCAGGGGGCCGAAGCATAGCAAAACGCAAAAAATCATGATTCTTCGTCCTTAGCCTTTTTTCCGGCAGAAGGCTTGAAGATGTAGTGAATCGGGATGGATGGAGGTGATTTAAAGGGAGCCTGCCGGTATTCGTCCTTCAACGGACCTTCCACTTCATACTTCCAGTAGGGCATCTTCTCAAGTTCCTCGGGGGTGGGTTCTACGGGCACTTTTTTCTGCCAGCCTACCTTGCGGTACCGGTAAGCAGCAAATACACCGGCCACGGCCCCCAGCATATGCGACTCCCACGAAACGGCCGGATCAATGGGAAAGAGCCCCCAGATAAAACTTCCGTAAAGAAAAACAACCATCAAGGCAAGGGATATGCTCTTCTTTTCCCTGCGCAGGAGCCCCATCAGCAAAAGAAAACTAATCATACCATAGACAATGCCACTGGCTCCGATGTGATAAGCCGGACGGGCAGCCACCCAAACCCATATGCCGGTGAGGAAATAGATCAGCACAAAGACTCTGCGGGCAATGTCCGGATATGCACTCTTAATGGCAAATGCCGTTATCAGGAAAGGCAAAGTATTGTTGATCAGATGAAAAAAGCCCGCATGAATAAAAGGAGCAAAGAGAATGCCGGACAATCCGCTGAGTGTCCTTGGATACAAGCCGAGAAAGGTCAGATCTGCATGACCGAAATACTGGATCAATTGTACAATCCACATGATGACCAGCATGATCAGTGGGGGCTTTAAATCCCTGATTATCTCATTTTTTTTCTTTGATCTCATTCGGGGTGTTCAACCGGCCAAAGTCAAAAATCGTTTGACTTATACACGACCAAGTTAAATATAGATTTTGTTCTTAAGGTATATTTCGCTATATTAAATAGGCATATAAAAACCGACTGCTTATGAACCTGCACAACTCCATCACCCTGTTTCTTGACCCCAGCACCTCGGTAGCCAAAAAAACCCGTGCAACCGCCCTCGGGCTCACTGACTATGTGCATGAGATCGACCTTCGAACCGAGAAAATGACTCCTACGAGATGGCGCCAGATTTTGGACGCGCTTGACATGCCGCCCAAGCGAATTTTAAACAAGGCCCACCCCCACTATCAGCGCTATATTCGCGGCCGCACTTTCAGTGATCAGGATTGGCTCTTTATCCTCGTAAACCATCCCGAGATGCTGCGGGCGCCCATCGCCCAGCAGGGCAAGCGGGCCGTTCTGTGTGACAACCCGAATGACATTTACAAAATAGTGAGAAGAGTGGCGGTCTGACTCAGACTTCATTCTTCTCCCGTTTCCACTGCATTCCAGGGTTCATCATTCAGCAACACCGTGTTCATATCCTGCATGCGTAGGGTAAACTGAGTTTCGCTGCCATCAAAAAAAATCAGGCGCAAAAGAAAGCGGCCCATTACTTCGTTCACTTCCCACTGTCCTTTCAGGTTGGCCTTCCCCGATTCAAAAGTGCGCAGCTTGTGTTTTTCACTGACTTCGCCAAATTCTGCTTTGAAGCTGTCAAGCTCCGAAAAGCGGAAAGCTACCGGCTTGTCTCTGCCGGGTATGCCTTGCCTTATAAGCGTTTTGCCACGTAAATAATTTGTCCACTCGCTGCTGCCGTCTTCCTTCCTCGGCTCAAAGAAGTCAAGACTTTGTACCAGATCCTCTATGAAGTCCATGTGGTCTTCCGAAAAATTTTCCGGGGTCGATATGGCAGCGGCCAGCACTCCGCCCCCGAATGGCGACAAAACCCCGATGCCGAATCCCCTGGCAGGCTTGCCTTCTGCCTTTCCCTTGTAGTTTGCCATTACCTTGTCATCGCTCAGCTCTTTCAATTTCCCGTCTACCTGAATATTATATCCCGAATCATCAAAAAATCCGGCATACATTTCCGTTTTCAACTCTTCCATGGAATTGTTGTGATGAAAGAGCATCATCATAAGGCCGTTCAGGCCCGGATGACCAAAGACATAGCCAATTTGCAAACGCCTGTACTTGACATCGTCTTCGATACCGAGCTCAAATCCGTGTTCCTCGTCTGTAATCTTCTGCATAGCGAAAAAACTTCTTCCTGTGTGTAAAAATCGGCAATTTAACGAGACTCTTCCGCTCAAAGTTCATTCCCCGGCATTGCCTAATTTTGAGAACAAGACAATCAATAATTCCGGGGCATGAATTTCAACTACTTGCGGGTCAACTTTGGCGAAGACGAAGCCTTCATTACAGAATTGCTGCGCAACATGGCAGCTGATATTGACAAGAAGATGAAAGAACTGGAAGCATCCGTTCTGCAAAACAATCCCGGGCAATGCCACAGAATTATTCACAACCTGAAGGCCTCCATGGAGATGATCGCGCTGACGCCCGTTATCCTGCACCTGGAGGCCATCGACAAAGAAGCCCGGCCGGGCCGTGACATTCATGGCTTTGCCGACCAGGTGCGGGAAATAACCGCACTTTGGAAGACGGCAAGGGCCGAGATCATGGAATATTGTGAGAATAAAGCAGGGAAAGCGTGAAGGGGCAAAGGAAAACAAGGAACAAGCCCTTTCGGCTGAAAGACTACCGGAGTGCCTATCTGCTCATCAAAAGCATGGCCTGGGTCACTTTCCTGACCGGCTTGCTGGCTACCGCGGATTTTTATATGCCCGCAAAAACGGAAAGCTATAAAATCACGGCCCTGGAATTCAATACCGAAAAAGGCTCTGACAGTGATATGGGATTGATTGTGCGTACAAAATCAAAATCTTTTAATTTCCCCCTCGACCTTTATCCGTATCTCCGGCCGGGAATGACGCTGCTGCTTAAGAAAAGCCGCATCTTCGGAGTGCCCCGCTCCTATGAGTTTTATGACGCTTCGCAGTGGCGCTATACCAAGAAAGCCGAGGGCTTATACAATTTCAACGGACTTTTTCCCAAACTGCTGCTGCTTTCCATCTTCAGCATTCTCTATCGCAATCCCCGCTATTGGATGGTCGGGCTGGTTTTTATAAACTTCGTAATAGCACTGATCATTTCCGGCATTCCGCCTCAGCTCATCCTCTGGCTGCTGGTAGCAGGGTCGCTCGCTATTTTCATCATTAATCAAATCATGATATCGCGAAGGCAAAACACAAAGGAGCAGAACTAAGAAAGGCTTCCTTTATATTTGTGGCAAATAATAATCTCTCATTAGATGTTTAGAAATTCTGTCTACGCTTTTGCCACAATCCTCCTTTTTCTGGCCTCGTGCAACACCTCCGAAAACAAGTCACCGCAAAAAAACAGTCCGATGAAAAACCTCTTTCATGACCCCCACTCCTTCGCCATTCCGTCAGAAGCCGTAATTACTCACCTGAGCTGGGATGCGGTTGTGGATTTCGAGAATAAAAGCATTGAGGGCATTGCCCGCTATACCATTGCCAACAAAACAGGCACGGACCGGATTCGCTTTGATACACGCGATCTGATTATTCAAAAAGTGACAATCGGGAAGGAAGAAAAAGAAACGAGCTTCGAAATGGGAGACGAGCAGGAGTTCCTGGGTCAGGCCCTGACAGTAAGCATCGCTCCGAAAACAGAGTTTGTAAACATTTACTACAAAAGCAAACCCGCGGCAGCAGCCGTGCAGTGGCTTAGCCCGCAGCAAACAGCCGACAAAAGCCATCCTTATCTTTTCACCCAATCGCAGGCCATTCTGGCGCGTACCTGGATACCCATACAAGACAGCCCGGGCATTCGATTTAGCTATGATGCCCGTGTCAAAGTACCGGCCGGAATGCTAAGCCTTATGAGTGCTTCCAATCCCCGGGAAAAGAATGAAACAGGCGTGTATCGCTATGAAATGAAGCAGCCCATACCGGCCTACCTCATGGCGCTGGTGATCGGAGACGTGGTATTTAAGCCCATAGATGAGCGAACCGGGGTCTATGCCGAAAAATCCAGGATAGATGCGGCTCGTTGGGAATTTGAGGACATGGATGAGATGCTTCGGGCGGCTGAAGAACTTTACGGCCCTTATCGATGGGATCGCTATGATGTGATCGTCTTGCCTCCCAGCTTCCCTTTCGGGGGAATGGAAAACCCCCGGCTTACTTTTGCCACGCCTACCATCCTGGCCGGTGACCGCTCTCTCACCTCGCTCATTGCCCATGAGATGGCTCACTCGTGGAGCGGAAACCTGGTAACCAATGCCACCTGGAACGACTTTTGGCTCAATGAAGGCTTCACCACCTACTTCGAAAAACGGATCATGGAAAAAGTCTACGGAGCGGATTACGCAAAAATGCTCTGGGCACTCAGTTATCAGGACCTGCAAAGCGACCTGAAAGACCTGAAAGAAGACGGAATGTGGAATGACACCAAACTGAAACTAAACCTGAAAGGCAGGAACCCGGATGACGGAATGACCAATATAGCTTATGACAAAGGCTCGCTCTTTTTGCTGCATATCGAGCGGATCACGGGCCGCGAAAGATTTGACCGTTTTCTCAAAAACTATTTTAGTGACAATGCTTTCAAATCAATGACCACGGAGGCATTTCTGGAATACCTCAATGCGCATCTCATTAATGGAGATTCGGTGCTGGCCGCTCAAATTAATGCCGAAGAATGGATATATGAGCCCGGCCTGCCGGAAGACCACCCGGTAGTAAAGACCGACCGCTTTGAGAAAGTAGAAGAAAGCATTAAAGCCTGGCTCGGGGGCACTCCGGCTCAGGATTTGCCGGCATCGAAATGGACCACCCATGAGTGGCTTCACTTTCTGCGAAAAATGCCCGCAAATCTGAGCAAAGAACAGATGAATGAGCTGGATCAGGCCTTTCACTTTAGCGAGAGCGGCAATTCGGAAATACTGGCTGAGTGGTTTCAGCTCGCCATAGCGCACCGCTACGAAGCGGCCTATCCCCGTCTCAAAGCTTTCCTCATTCAGGTAGGCCGCAGAAAATTCCTCAAACCGCTCTATGAAGCGCTTGCAAAAACACCGGAAGGACTAAAGATGGCACGTGAAATTTATAAAGAAGCCCGGCCAAACTATCACTCGGTCAGCTACGAAACCATTGACGAAATTCTGGACTGGAAACCCTCAGAAAGTCCGAACTAAAACACAGGGGCATCGCAGCAAGAAAGACAGAAATGAAATGACCCCGGAATATCGAAAACGCCTGGAAAAGGCCCGGCAAAACGAGGCGGCAAATAAGAAACTTGCGGGCCGCCTAAAGAAGAAAAAGCCCGGAGACCTGGATCGCTTCATAAACGAAGAGGACGAGGCCGCTTTCGAATGCACCGACTGTTTGCAATGTGCCAACTGCTGCAAGACAACCGGACCGAAATTTACAGACCGCGATATCGACCGCATAGCCGGGCACCTGGGCCTGAAGGCTTCACTTTTTATGCAG
>JALSIH010000143.1 GCA_026981615.1 Chitinophagales bacterium | reverse complement strand
TCATAGGCTACTTTCTGATTTGCGCCCCGATTTCTTTTTCGAGCCGCTGTACTAATTTACTGATTATTTGATCGACCTGCCGGTCGTTGAGCGTTTTTTCGGGATCGCGGAAGACAAAGCCGAGGGCATAGGATATTTTATCCGCCCCCATTTTTTTGTCTTCGTAAATGTCAAAGAGCTTTAGCGATTCCAGGAGGCGGCCTCCGCTTTCGAGGGCTATTTTTTCCAGTTCGCGGTAGCTTGTCGTTTTGTCGATGAGCAGGGCAAGGTCTCTCCGGATAGACGGGAATCGCGGTATGCTTTGGAACGCGGGCACGTGGGCAGCCGAAAGGGAGGCCAGCAGTTCCCAGTCAAAATCCGCATACCAGGCGGGTTTTTCAAGCCCGAAGGCTTTTTCCCGTTCGGATTTTACCGCACCAAAATCAACAAGTTTTTTTCCTTTTAGCTCATAGCGCAAGCCAAAGTCGAGATTTTCATCTTCTGCGGCTTTCACTTTCCATCTGCTGATGCCGGCTTTGGCCAGGAGGCCGTGAACAACGGCTTTGAGATCAAAGAATCCGATTTCGCGCGCCTGTTCTTCCCAGGTTTCGGGATGGCGCATGCCGCTCATCAGAAGGGCCAGATGGTGTTTTTCAAAGTAGCCGTCTGCTTTTTTATGGTAGCTTCTGCCGAATTCAAAAATCTTCAGATCGAGTATGCGCCTTTTGTGGTTGAAGGCGGCTGTTCTGAGCATGGAGGGCAGCATCCCCGAGCGCATGACATTGAGGTCGGCAGAAAGGGGATTGAGCAGCTTCACCACATCGTCAGCGCTTTGTTTTTCTCCGTTTTCGATGGAGAGCGTTGCGCTTTCCATAAATCCGAGGTCTGCCAGGTAGTCCCCCAGGCGTTTTTTTTCTTTAAAAGGGCTTTCGTCCCGGTCGAGCGAGAGAGATACGTCCAGCATCTCCGGCATGTCAATGTGATTGTAGCCGTAGATTCTCAGCAGTTCTTCGACCAGGTCGGCCGGGCGTGTCACTTCATTTTTCACCGTGGGCACCTTCACACGGAGATGGGTTTCGTCCATTTTCGTCACCTCCATTCCCAGTGCTTCGAGTATTTCGCGGGCCGTGTTCCGGTCAAAGTGCTGTCCGGTCATTTTATCGAGATAGGCAAAATCGAGGCGCAGCTCTTTGGGGTGCACTTTGCGCGGATAAATATCGATCAATTCGGAAGCGATCCTGGCTCCGGCATACTTTTTCAGCAGAAAAGCCGCCCTTTCGAGGGCCCTTACCGTAAGGTTGGGGTCCGTTCCTTTTTCGAAATGCATGGCAGCATCGGTTCGGAGCTTGTGCCGCAGGGCGCTCTTTCGGATGGCCACCGGGTTGAAATAGGCACTCTCCAGAAAAATGCGCTTTGTCTTTTCGCTGACCCCGGTTCCCAGCCCTCCGTACACACCCGCAATGCACATGCCGCCCTGCTCATCACAAATCATAAGGTCCTCGCTGCTCAGTTTGCGTTCTTCCTCGTCCAGCGCAACGAAAGGTGTGCCCTCATCGAGGGTTTTTACGCTTATGCGATGGCCTTTGATTTTGTCATAGTCGAAGGCATGAAGGGGCTGCCCGAGTTCGTGCAATATGAAATTGGTGATATCGACAATGTTGTTAATAGGCTTCACTCCGATGTGGCTGAGATATTTGCTCATCCACTCCGGTGACTCCCCGATTTGCAGATCGCTGAAGAGGATGCCCGAATAGCGGGGACAAAGGAAGGCATCTTCCACTTTTACCATGATGGGCAGCAAATCCGCACCGGGTTCGAGGCTGCTTAGCTCCGGCTCGAGAATGTTCACTTCGTAATCCGTGTGGGTGCGCAGGCTGGCAGCCAGGTCGCGGGCCACCCCGAGGTAGCTCATGGCATCGGCCCGGTTGGGCGTGACGGCAATGTCAAATATCCAGTCCCTTTCGATATCGAGCACCTCGCTCACCGGAGTTCCCACCGCTGCGTCATCGGGCAATACAATGATGCCATCGTGGTCTGTGCCAATCCCGATCTCATCTTCGGCACAGATCATTCCGCGCGACTCGACCCCCCGGATTTTGGCTTTTTTGATTTTAAAAGGTTTTTCACCGATCGGGTGAAGGGTTGTATTCACCGGGGCTACCACCACTTTTTGCCCGGCAGTTACATTGGGTGCCCCGCAGACGATCTCCTGCAACGCACCCGTGCCGATGTCGACCTGTGTGACTTTCAGCTTGTCGGCATTGGGGTGTTTTTCGGCCTTTACCACATAGCCCACCACCAGGCCCGAAAGCTGATCGCTTCCGACTCCGATGAGGCGGACGTCTTCCACTTCCAGTCCGGTGTCGGTAAGGATTTCGGCTATCTCTTCGGCCGGCAGCCGGATGGCTTTGCCTTCTTTCTTTATCTCCAGGTAATCTTGTAACCAGTTGTAGCTTATCAGCATAGGCGCTTTCTCTTTCTCTGATGGTCAAAGTGCAAAATTACTGAAATCCGGAGGCTCTTTTTATCCGAATTGAAAAGTGCGGAAATTACCCGGAAAGCCCTCTGGTTTTCTGGGGGCCGGCCTTGCGGCTTTGCTGCTTATCTTTGCAGATATGTTAAAGCGTTTGCCCCCTTTTGCAAAGAAATTTTTCCTGTCTGTCAGCGGGGGGCTCCTGCTCTGGCTTGCCTGGCCTCCGCATCCCGCTCTTTTTTCCCTTCTCCTCTTCACCGCTTTGCTGCCTTTCTTCTTTCTTGAGGAGCATTTCTTTCGGGAAAAAGTGCCCAACAGCCGCCTGCAGGTATTTGCCTGGAGCTATCTGGGATTTGTCGTCTGGAATGCAGCCACTACCTGGTGGATATGCCTGGCTTCACCGGGGGGCGGTGTTTTTGCCATACTGGCCAATTCTGCATTCATGGCGCTGGTCTTTTTGCTCTATCATATCGCAAGGCAGCAGCTGAACAAAACCTTTGCTTACCTCGCCTTTTTCGCTTATTGGCTGGGATTTGAGTATTTGCATCTGCACTGGGAACTGGCCTGGCCCTGGCTTACCCTCGGCAACGGATTTGCAGAATGGCCGGCAGCCGTTCAATGGTACAGCATCACGGGCACCCTCGGAGGCAGTTTTTGGATACTGGCGGTCAACCTTCTTCTCTTCAGGGCCATCCGTTTGCAGGGTATCTTCCGCAAGCGCCTCCTTGCTTCCCCCGGTGACTCCGACCTTCGCCTTGCCAAAAAGGCCCGTCTGGCTTTTTCCTCTTTCAAATTGCTTTTTCTGATTGCCGTGCCCCTCTTTGTCTCATGGCGGCAGTTTTCGAAATATGAAGAACAAGGGCGGGAAGTGGAAGTGGTCATCGTGCAGCCGGGCATTGACCCGTACACCGAGAAATTTCCTGGCAACGAAGATTTTATCCCCTTTCGTGAGCAGATTGCCCGTTTCATCCGCCTCTCGGAAGAAAAAATAAGCGATCGTACGCGCTTTGTACTTTGGCCCGAAACGGCCCTGCCCGGGGGGATCAATGTGGAGCAGTTCTTCCGCTCCAATCAATACCGTCAGATACGGGAATTTCTGGAGCGGCACCCCCGCATGGCGCTGGTGACGGGGATTGAAGGATACAGAATCTATCAGGACAGCACGAAGCCAACGGCTACGGCACGCTGGTCGAATGGCAAATTCTGGTACGATGCCTTCAATTCGGCCATCGTCATCGGAGCCCGTACGTCCTACGACTATTACCACAAGTCGAGGTTGGTGCCGGGCGTGGAACGCATG
Organism: Chitinophagales bacterium; assembly: GCA_026981615.1. Lineage (GTDB taxonomy): Bacteria > Bacteroidota > Bacteroidia > Chitinophagales > S012-47 > S012-47. Next base: position 10,898 of record JALSIH010000143.1, on the reverse strand, counting down.
CCTTATCCGCAGCTTTTCGGATGGCTCGATCGCTTTGCCATCGACCTGGGTGGCATCAGCGGAAGCCTGGGCACCCAGCCCGAACCGGAAGTGTTTTACGGCCCCGACTCCGTGGCCGTAGCGCCCGTCATTTGCTTCGAGTCGGTTTTTGGCGACTATGTGGCCCGTTTTGTCCGCAAAGGGGCCGGGGCCATTTTTATAATGACCAATGACGGATGGTGGGGCAACACGGCCGGCTATCGTCAGCATCTGGCCTATGCCAGCCTGCGGGCCATTGAAAATCGCAGAGCCATCGCCCGGAGTGCCAATACCGGCATTTCGGCATTCATCGATCAGCGGGGCATGCGCAGCATGCAAAGCAAATGGTGGGAAGCCACTGCACTGCGGGGCAGCATCCGCATCAATGAAGAGAGTACGAGCTATTCGCTTAATGGCGACCTCATCGGGCGGGTGGCTTCTTTCATGGCCGTGTTTTTTATGCTCTTTACACTCAGCAGCATCCTCACCAATCGCTTTTATTTCAGGGTAAACAAGATACGATGATGAAGGAACTGACTGAAAAAGTGATGACACTGGTAAGAAAAACAGGGGCCTTTATCCGCCAGGAGCGGCAGCGAATGAACTTTTCGAATATCCGTGATAAGTCGCACAACAGCTTCGTCACGGAGCTCGATATTGCATCGGAAAAAAGACTGGTCGAAGGCCTCTCGCGCATCCTTCCCGAAGCCGGGTTTCTCACCGAAGAGGAAACCGTGCGACAGGAACACAAGGAGCTGGAATGGATCGTGGACCCGATAGACGGCACGACCAATTTTATTCACTGCATTCCGCTTTATTCGATCAGTGTGGCCCTGCTCAAAGGCGGGAAGCCGGTGATCGGAGTGGTCTATTCCATTGCCACCGATGAGCTTTTTTATACCTGGAAAGGCGGAGAAACCCATCTCAACGGCAAGGTGAAAAGGGTATCCAAAGCAGGCACGCTGCCCGAGTCGCTGCTCGTAACGGGATTTCCTTACGAGAAGGAGGAATGGATGGATATCTACCTTGCCATTTTCAAGGAGTTCATGCTGGGAAGTCAGGGATTGCGGAGGCTGGGCTCGGCCGCCATCGACCTGGCGTATGTGGCGGCAGGGCGCTTCGATGGATTCTATGAGCATCACCTTCATGCCTGGGATGTGGCAGCCGGCATATTGCTGGTCGAAAATGCAGGCGGGGAGGTCAGCGATTTTTCGGGAGGCGGTGAAGCGCTCTTCGGAGGAGAAATCATAGCCAGCAACGGCCTCATTCACGATTCCATGCGCGAGGTCATCGCACGGCATTTCTTCCCGGTGGGATTTTAACGTTTTGCAACTTTATTCCTCCGTCCGCTTTCCTAATTTTGGAAAATTCAATAAAAAAGCAATCAGCAATGAAAAAAATCATCCTATGGGCTTTCGCGGCCCTCCTCTTTACGGCTGCTCAGGCCCGGGATACGGAAGCCCGTCTTTTGCGTTTTCCGGCCATTCATGGCGAACAGGTGGTATTCTCCTATGCAGGCGACCTCTACACGGTGCCCCGGACAGGCGGAACGGCCCGTCAACTGACCAGCGACCCCGGATATGAATTGTTTGCCCGCATTTCCCCGGACGGGAAGTGGATCGCCTACACGGGCCAGCATGACGGAAATACGGAAGTCTATATCATCCCCGCCACGGGCGGCACTCCGAAGCGCCTGACCTATACGGCCACCCTGGGCCGCGATTTTGTATGGGACCGCATGGGGCCCAACAACATCGTCATGGGATGGACCCCCGACAGCAAGCGCATCGTCTTTCGCTCGCGCATGCGATCTTTCAACTCTTTCAAAGGGCAGCTCTTCAGCATCGGCCTCGAAGGGGGGCTGCCCGAGCAGCTGCCGCTGGCTACGGCCGGTTTCTGCAGCTATTCTCCGGACGGGAAAAAACTGGCTTTCAATAAGGTGTTTCGTGAATTCCGTACCTGGAAATACTACAAAGGCGGTATGGCCGATGATATACTCATCTTTGATTTCGAGAGCAAGGAGATGAAAAAAATTACGAAAAATCCCGCCCAGGATATCATCCCGATGTGGGTGGGCAATGCCATCTATTTCCTCTCTGACCGCGATCGTACGATGAATGTATTCAAGTATGACCTTGCCAGCGGATCGGTGAGCAAGGTGAGTGATTTCGATAATTATGACGTGAAATTTCCCTCCACGGACGGGGAGTCCGTCATCTTTGAAAATGGCGGCTACCTCTATGTGCTGGACAGCAAAACCGACCAATATGAAAAGATCAGGGTGGTGATTGACAATGAAGAAAGCCATAGCCGGGTAGTGCTCAAAGACGCTTCGAAGCAGATCAGCGATCTCGATCTGGCACCCGATGGCAGCCGGCTGGCCATCACGGGGCGTGGCGATATTTGGTCCGTGCCTGTCAAAGAAGGCGTAACCCGCAATCTGACACAAAGCAACGGAGCCCATGAACGCAATGTGGCCTGGTCGCCCGATGGCAAGTTCCTCGCCTATATTTCGGACCAAAGCGGGGAAGACGAAATCTATCTGCGCGACCCGATGGGCAGGGGGGAGGCAAGACAGCTGACAAAAGGAGGGGATACGTACAAATACGAGCTGGAGTGGAGCCCTGACGGAAAGAAAATTCTATGGGCCGACAAGATGCTGCGCCTGCAATATGTAGATGTGGAAAGCGGAAAGGTGACCCTCGTGACGAAGGCCAGCGACTGGGAGATACGCAACTACAACTGGAGCCCCGACAGCAAATGGATCACCTACACCCTGCCCAAACGCGGAGGAGCCAGCCGCGTGGCCCTCTATGATGTGAGCAAGGGCGAAAACTACCTCGTCAGCAGCGAATGGTACAACTCCAACTCCGCCAATTTCTCGCGTGACGGAAAGTTTCTCCTCTTTGCCTCGGCCCGTGATTTTCGCCCGCAATACAGCCGGACGGAGTGGAACCACGCCTATTTCAATATGGAAAAAGTATACCTGATTCCGCTGAGCAAAAAAACGGCATCGCCTTTTGCTTTGCGCAGCGATGAAGTAAATGCACAGGAGGAGAAAAGCGATGAAAACGAAAGCAGCGTGGACATTGAGGGCATGGAAGAGCGCATCATTGCACTTCCGGTGGAAGCCGGCAACTACGGCAACCTGGAAATGATCAACGGCAAAGTATATTACAGCATGAGCAAGGTGGGCCAGGACGGCAACCGGGTAAAAGTCTACGACCTCGAAAAGAAGAAAGAAAGCACCATTGGCAAGTACGGTGGATACAGCCTCTCGGACAACGGGAAGAAAATGCTGCTCTATGCAGGACCGAAAAAATACAGTGTGACAGACCTGCCTGCGGGCGAAACCAAAGCCAAAGATTTTGTAGCACTCAATGATATGGACGTAAGGATCGACCTGAAAGAGGAGTGGAAAGAAGTGTATTACGAAAGCTGGAGGCAAATGCGCGACTTCTTCTACGACCCGGGCATGCACGGCAATGATTGGCCGGCCATCTACGAAAAATACAAGGTGCTGGTGGATCACGTAAATCACCGGGCCGATCTGACCTACATCATCGGAGAGATGATCGGTGAATTGAATGTGGGCCATGCCTATGCGGGGGAAGGAGACCTGCCCGAACAGACGAGACTGAAAACGGGCCTGCTGGGGGCCGAACTGCAGAAAGACCCTTCCGGTTATTACCGCGTAGCGCGCATTTTGAAAGGAGAAAACTGGAGAAAAGACCTGCGTTCACCCCTGAGCGAGGCCGGTGTCGGCATCCGGGAGGGAGATTACCTCATTGCCATCAACGGGCAGTCGCTGAAGAATCTCGAAAACCCCTACATCCCGCTCCTCGACAAAGCGGGCTCTGTTGTGGAGATCAGCTACAACAGCAAACCCTCGGCAGAAGGAGCCGAAACAACCCTTGTAAAACCCATTGCCGATGAATCGGAGCTCTATTACTTCAACTGGGTGAATGAAAACATTCGCAAAGTAAATGAAGCCAGCAACGGCAAGGTGGGCTATATCCACATTCCCGACATGGGCGTGGCCGGGCTGAACGAGTTTGTAAAACATTTCTATCCGCAATTGCGCAAGGAAGGACTGATCATTGACGTTAGGGGCAACGGTGGAGGCAATGTGTCTCCGATGATTATCGAGCGGCTTCGCAGAGAGCTTGCCATGATTGACAAGCCGCGCAATGCGGCTCCCTCGACCGACCCGGGCGAGATGCTGCTGGGCCCCAAAGTGACACTCCTCGACCAGTGGTCGGCCTCTGACGGGGATTTGTTTCCTTACCGCTTCAAGCACCACGGCATCGGCCCGCTGATCGGTCACCGCTCGTGGGGCGGTGTGGTCGGTATCAGAGGATCGCTGCCATTGGTGGACGGTGGCTATCTCTACAAGCCGGAGTTTGCCAGCTACGATGTGGACGGTAAAAAGTGGATCATCGAAGGACATGGTGTGGACCCGGACATTGAAGTCGACAACAATGTCTACAAAGAGTTTATGGGCGAAGACGAACAACTGAACCGGGGCATCGAGGAAGTGATGAAACGGATGGAAACGGAAATGCACAGCATACCGCCCCCGCCTCCCTATCCGAATAAAACAAAATAAAAAAAGCCCCGGGGCAATTGCTCCGGGGCTTTTTTATGACAGTTCTTGATTTGATTACTGCATCAAAGTACTTTTCAACTGACGTTCCAGCCTGATTTTATCGGCAATATGAAGCGAGTTATTGACCGATAGCAAATCCCGCTTACCGAGCAGGCTCAGTTTACGAATCCGCGCTCGTTCAAAAGCGTTTAGCGGACGTTCGTCAGTGATTTTGGGAATACTTATAAGCAGCATATTCGTGTATTTACAACACCGAATATAGTTTGCCTCTCCGGACGGCACAATTCCATTCGGTGAATGAACCGAATACTACGTCTAAATGATCAGAAGCGGGCTTTCAGTCCGAGCTGAAGCAGGGGAACACCCAATCCGCTTTCAATGTAGAAACCCAGGGGCCCGGCTACCTGCATTTGCAATCCGACATAGGCGCCCACTCTTGGCACCAAGGTGCTTCCTTCCAGTTTATTTTTATTGAATCCGATGGAGGAGAGGTAGTCATAGATGGCCTGAATGTCGTCCACATCCGAATCCAGAATGATGCTGCCGTGATTGAGGCGGACACCGGCCAGGCCGCCAAAGTAGATATCGGGGGCCCGTTCGCTGCCTGCAAACCAGCCCGGGTGATACTCGGCATGAAAGCCCAGTACATAACGGGTGAGGTCGATGCCGAAGCGTCCGCTGTAGAGGGTTGAATCAAAGCTGAAGGTGTCCTGATAAATGTCCGATTTGCTTTTGCGGTAGTTGAAACTCAGGCCGATGGCCAGCTTTTCATTTGCAAAATATTCGGCTTTGGCCGAAGGCATAATCATGAGGCCGCTGCGCTTTACGCTTCCGGCAGGCAGGAGGTTCAATCCCAGTTGCTGCCAGTTGGGCCCGCCAAGACCTGCTTTAATCTGGATATCACCGCTTTCGAAGTTTTGGCCCCGGCTGCTCAGGGCAGCGAGGGCAAAGAGAACAGCAAACAGAATGCTTTTTCTTTTCATGGCTTGTTTTTTGTCGCTTAAATACAAAAAGAGTGCCGCGAAGTTTCATTATAAACATGAAAAACAAACCCCGCGCATCCCGCTTTGTCTATGCAATTTTATCCGGCTGTTTTTTTGTTTCTCCCGTGTCGCAAGCCCTGTTTTATTTCAGTGTTTCATTGAGCCAGCGAAAAAACTCGCGATGCCAGAGCACTCCGTTTTGCGGAGAGAGCACCCAGTGTCCTTCATCCGGGAAATAGAGAAAGCGGCTTTTGATGTCGAGGAGCCGGGCTCCGTTGAAGGCCTGCATGCCCTGCTCGACCGGCACGCGAAAGTCGCGCTGACCGTGAATGACAAGAATGGGCGTGTCCCAGTTTTGTATAAAATTGTGCGGGGAAAAGGCTTCGTATTTTTCTTTGAGGGCGGGGTCCCAGTAGGGGCCGCCCATGTCCCAATTTACAAACCACATTTCCTCGGTCGAGAGGTACATGCTTTCGAGGTTGAAGACTCCGCAGTGGGCTACAAAGCTTTTGAAGCGCCCTTCATGGTGGCCGGCCAGCCAATAGACCGAATAGCCGCCAAAGCTGGCCCCGATGGCTCCGAGGCGCTCATTGTCCACGTAGCTTTCTTTGGCCACTTCGTCAATGGCCGAGAGGTAATCGCGCATGGCCTGTCCGCCCCAGTCGCCACTGATCTCGTCATTCCAGGCCCGCCCGAAGGAGGGGAGTCCCCTGCGGTTAGGCGCTACGATGATGTAATCATTGGCAGCCATGAGCTGAAAATTCCAGCGATAGCTGAAAAACTGGCTGACGGCACTTTGCGGGCCGCCCTGGCAGTAGAGCAGGGTGGGGTATTTTTTCGAAGGATCGAAATCGGGCGGATAGATGACCCAGGTGAGCATGTCTTTTCCGTCCGTGGTTTTTATCCAGCGCTTTTCGATTTTTCCGGTCTTCAATTGATCATATATGGGTGCATTGACGTGTGTCAGTGCTTCGGCTTTTCCGCCTTTGATGTTAATGCGGTAGAGTTCGGAAGGGTGGTTCATATCCTGCCGGGTGGCCACCAGATGCCCGTCAGACAGGAGATCAAAAGAGCGGTAGTTGTAATCGCCTTTTGTGATCTGCCGGACTTTTCGGCTTTCAAAATCGATGCTGAAGATCTGATAAGTCGCTTTTTCTCCGCTGATGAAATAAAGCGTTTTTTCATCGGGGGCCCATCGGGCTGCCATGGCGTCTCTGTCGAGGCCTTTGCTCAGTTCGAAGCGCTGCCCCGTTTCGAAATCATGCACCATCAGGCGCTGGCGGTCGGATTCGAAACCGGCCCGCTCCATGCTTTGCCACAGGAGGTAGCGCCCGCCCGGAGAGAATACCGGCTCCATGTCATAACCGGGCAATCCTTCACTTATGTTCTTTGTCTCTCCGCTTTGCAGATCGTAGAGATAAATTTCCGAGTTGGTGCTCAGTGCATATTCGCGGCCGTTCATCTTTTTGCAGGTGTAGGCAATTCTTTTGCCGTCAGGGCTCCAGGCAATTTGGCTGCTTCCGCCAAAGGGCATGAGCGGAGTGTCGTAAGGTTCCCCTTCCATGATGTCCTTCATGGCTCCGATTTGGCCGTCTTGATAGGTGGCTACAAAAAGGTGGCTTTTGTATTCGTCTTCCCAGTGATCCCAGTGGCGATACATCAGGTCATCGATGATGCGGGCTTCGGCATGCGGAAGGTCGGGATATCTTTCGTGCAGCGTTTGCGCCATTTTCACATCATGCGTAAAATAGACATGCTTCATATCCGGGGCATAGGCAAAATGAGCGATTCCGCCTTCGATCCGGCTTATCTGCGTGATGCCGCTGCCATCGGGGTTCATCTCAAAAAGCTGCGTGCCGTCATCGCCCGCGGCCAGAAAAGCTATTTTTTTGCCATCGGGCCGCCAGCATTCGTTGAATTCGGAGCCCTCGCTGCGTGTGAGGCGAATGGCTTGGCCACCGGCAGCCGGCAGAAGGTAGAGCTCGCGGTTTCCTTTGTTTTCATCCAATTGGTAGTAGCTGATGCCAAAGAGGATAAATTGTCCATCGGGAGATACCTGATGGCCGCTCACACGGCCCAGCTTCCACAGGAGTTCGGGGGTCATACGATCCTGGGAGCGGAGCACGGCCGCGCTGAGCAGAGCAAGGAAGAGAAGGAAATATTTTTTCATAATAAAAGGTATTAAAAAATTGAAGCGGCAAGATAATAAGTTGATGGCTTTTGTAAGCGGGGTGTCCGTGATTTGCCCGTAAATGAATAATTTAACCGGCAGATGAAAATGAACTTGCTATGTCGCTGAAGGTCTGGCTTCGCAGACTGGGCCCGGGTTTGCTCTTTGCCGCTGCGGCCATCGGGGTTTCGCATCTCGTGCAGAGTACACGTGCCGGTGCGCTCTACGGCTTCGATCTGCTTTGGGCAATTGTGGCGATACACATCGCAAAGTATCCCTTTTTTCAGTTTGGCCCCCGCTACGTAGCCGCCACGGGGCGCAATCTGCTTCACGGATACAAGGCCCTCGGTTCCTGGGCGATTTTCGCTTTTGTGATGGTCACACTGGGCACGGTATTTACCATTCAGGCAGCCGTGACGGTCGTCACGGCCGCCATCATGGCGCAGCTCTTTCAGATCACTTTGCCGCTCTGGCAGCTGAGTGGACTCATTCTCATGGCATGCGCAGCACTGCTTTATGCCGAGAAGTTTTATCTCCTCGAGCGCTCCGTAAAGTTTATCATTCTTCTTCTTACCCTCTGCACCATCACGGCTGTGTTGGCTGCCGCTTCCAAAGGCTACCGTCCGCCCGTGGCACAGCATTTTGAGTGGACTCCCGCGGGCATTGCTTTTCTTATTGCACTCATGGGATGGATGCCGTCTCCCTTGGATTTGTCGGTATGGGTAAGCTTCTGGAATGAAGAGAAGAACAAGGAACTGGGTGGCCGCATGAAGCTGCGGGATACCCTTCGCGATTTCAATATCGGTTATTGGGGCACCCTCTTCGTGGCGCTGTTTTTTATGGCGCTGGGCGCTTATATCATGCATGGCCGGGGGGTCTCTTTTTCTCCGAAAGGGGCGGTTTTTGCACAGCAACTGATTGAGATGTATACCCAAAGCCTGGGCGGCTGGGCCTACTGGGTCATTGGCGGAGCGGCACTTACTACCATGCTCAGCACCACGCTTACCGTTTTTGACGGCATTCCCCGTACGCTGGAGAAAACCACAGTGCTTTTGCTGCCGGGGCTGCAAAAAAGAGAGAAAGCGCTCTACCGGGCATATATGCTTCTGGTCGGAGGCGGGGCTGTCTTACTGCTGGCAGTGTTTATCGGTAATATGCAGGCCATGGTGGATGTGGCTACGGTTCTCTCTTTTTGTACGGCTCCTTTCTTTGCTTTGGCCAACTATCTCGTCATTCGGGAGCAATCGATCCCGGAAGCTTTCAGGCCCGGCCGGGGCATGCGATGGCTCAGCCGTGCGGGCATTGTCATGCTCAGTGCTTTTGCCGCTTATTATCTCTTTGCGCTTTTCACCCGTTGATCCCCAGGGCCTTCTTGAAGTGGCGCCAGGCTTCGTTCATTTCCGTGTTGAAGTCTTGCAATTGCCCGCTGCTTTTCTTTTCCCACTTTTTTATCCTGCTTTTTAGTTCCTCAATTTCTTTTTGCAGCACTTTCTTTTTCTCTTCCCATTCGCTGCGGGCTTCCATGGCCGCCAGATGGGTCTGTACCTGCAGTATTTCGAGCCGTATTTGCAGAAGCTGAAGTCCCTGGCCCGCTTTTTCCGAAATCGCTTTTAGTTTTTGATCGCCTGTGGCGGCCAGCTTTTCAAGCATTTTTCCGCTGTCGCGAATGAGCTCTTTCAGACGTTGCTCCTGCATTTGAAGGGCATCGCTGCTTTCTGCTTTGGCCCGCGCGGCCTGCCGTTTCAGTTCTTCAAGCTTGCGCCTCAGATTTTGGATATCGTCCCGGCTCCTTTCTTCCAGGCTGTCAAGTCGGTCTTCCAGGTATTCGATCCATTCTTTGCTTTTGTTTTTGAGTTCTTCCAGCTTTTCGGAGACCTCTCCGCCTTGGATTTTAGCCTCATTCTTTAAATCGATGAGGCGCTTTTTCCATTCCATCACCCTGACCTTTGCTCTTTGTTGCTCTTTTTCTTTTTTCATGGCACTTGATTTTATCCGGGTCAAATGCATATAGAATAAAAATTGAAAAAGAGAAAAAATTGTTTCTTTCCTCAGCAGCTAATATTTGATCACTTTAAAAAAAGCAATGCGCCCGCCTGCCCGGAGACGGAGGATGTAAAATCCGGAGTTGATATCTTTGATATCCAAGTAGTTAAGCCCTGCCGCAAGTCTTCCCTGCCGGCATATCCGGCCCCGGCTGTCGAGCAGTTCGTAGTGTGCCTCTTCGCCCTGCTCCTTCCATTCTATGCCGAGAAAATGGCCGGCCGGGTTGGGGAAGATGCGGGCAGCGATATCCGGCAGATTGCCGGTTCCGTTCCATTGCTTCAGCACCAGTTCCGTTCCTGTTTTTACGGCTACGAGATTGATGGCCAAAGGCTGTGCTGCCGTGAGTTCAATTACGGGTGCGGCCTTGTTTTCGAGATAGGGCCAGTCACCGTAGAGCCGGTAACTTTGCAGCGGAAGATTGCCGATGCTGAAATAGCCGTTGCTGTCGGTGATGGAGGCATAGCGTATGCTGTCGTTTCGGACCAGATAGACAATCATGGGAAAAAGGGCCTGGCCCCTTTGCCCGATTACCCGGCAGCGGATAAGCCCCGGCCCGCTTTGCAAAGAGCCCCTGATCAGATTGAAACGGATGTTTTTTATGTACGAACAGCTGTCGGGGCTGAGCGTATCGGCATTGTGCCAGAAGGCGGAGGATGAGAGGTATTGCGGCAGGATGTAGTCCATGTCCGGGTTTAGTTGCGGCACCGCTCGCAAAGAGAAGGAGAGGCCGGTGTCGCGGAGCTCAAAGGAACCGCTGGCATTGCTTTGTGTCCTTGCTATTTCGTAGAGGCTGCTGTCGCGTTCTTCATAAGCAATCATGGAGACGGCCACCCCTTCGAGGAGAGTGCTGCCCTTTCGCACAGTTCCCTTCAGCGTATTCGGGGTATTTTGCAGGCGCACTACGGCAAAGCCGGTATCCCGTTCGCAGGCTCCCGCCCCGATGGCCGTGACGGTAAATTCACGGCTTCCGAGTATTCGGATGACTACGCTGGGTGCATTCTTCGGGCTGGAGATGATCCAGTCTTTGGGTTCCCAGCGGTATGTCTGTGCTCCCGAGGCACTGGCTACTATGGAC
>JALSIH010000142.1 GCA_026981615.1 Chitinophagales bacterium | reverse complement strand
GGCGGATTTACCTTGTTCGGAAGCATTCCGCTGGCCCTGCTTTTGTCCATGATGCCCGGGGTCCTCAGCATCTTTGTCTTGATCCGCCTCATGCGTCTGTCCGGTGCCGGACGCAGTACCTCGCTCCTCGGAGCTGCCGTCTTGTATTCGTTGCCGGTAATGATGTGGCAAAGCACACAGGAAGCCAAGGTGGATATGGCCCACCTGTTCTACGGGCTCAGTGCCCTGCTTCTCTTTGCCGAGTGGAAAGCCGCCCTGCGGAAAAAGAAAATCAAAACGGACAAGTGGTGGTCTTTCCCCCCGGGGCTGCTCAAATACTGGATACTCATCGGCATGATCAGCGGTTTTGCCATCGGCATCAAGTACACCGCCCTCTTTGGCATCATCGGGATGCTTGCAGCGCTGGCTTATCAGCTGAAAGGCCGCCACTATGCCTGGCCGGGGCTCTACGCAGGCATGGCAGCGGTCTTCGGCCTCGGGCTCTACAAACTGACGACCATCGGCATTTCACCGGCCCAGGCATTTCAGATTGCCGGCATCCTCCTCTTTATCGGACTCCTGCTGCTGCTGGCCGGATTGCGAAGCAGACATGAACGCTTCGTTTTCCCCCTCAAACCTTTTATTGTTTACGGCCTTTTCACTTTTCTCCTTTTTCTGCCCTGGCCCGGAAAAAATTACCTGGAAAGCGGAAGCCACTCATTGAAAGTCTTGATCAGCGGAGAACCGCTCTTCCCCTCCATCGAACCGGCTGCCAGCGCCAGCGAATCGCTTCTGCGGCCTCCTCTCCCGCGGCAATATGCTTTTATCCGCGAAGTACATCCCCGCTTGCTGGCACAAAAGGAGCCTGGGAAAGCTTCGGGCACTACGCGCGCTATCCGGAAGAAAGTAAAACTGGAATCGGGGGTCTATGAAGAAATAGCACGCTACGGAGGATACGAAGCACTTTTTTTGCGCTATCTGTCCATTCCCTATGATATTACGATGCAGAGCAATGTCCCTTCCTTTGCCAACGGCATCGGCTTTCTTTTCCTCATGCTTCTGCCTCTTTTGATCTTCCGCATTCCGCGCGGCCGCAGCGATCTGCTGAGAGAAACCGGCAAATTGGCACTTCTTCTTCTCTGGCTGGGGATTTCCCTTTATGCATCCTTTCTCAACAGCCACCTCGATTCGCCCGAAAAGTATTTTGCCGAACTCTACCGTTCCCACAGCGCCACGGCCGGTCTGCATCAATTGCACGCTGCACTCTTCGGGCCGCTGTTGAAACTGGGGGCTTCTTTCGGCTTTCTTGAAAAGATTGAGAATCCCCGCGCGGCCTTTCTGTTGATCGCATTGCTTCCCCTGCTTGCCTTCGGGCTGCTTCGCAGGCAAATTTCATCCGAGCGTGTGTCGGCCGTAAAATGGCTGGCCGTTTTTACCGCTTCCGCTTTTATGATCTGGCTGCTCATGGGCAGCGGAATTGCCTGGTACGGCATCGTCATCCCGGCTGCGGCACTGGCGCTCCTTTTTTTCTATATTCAGGAGCAGGCCGGGATTTTTTCGCTCCCGCTTCTGCGGAAAATCAGCTCCGGAGCCGTCCTGTTTTGGTTTTTTATGGTGCTCATCCTGCGGCTGACGGTCTTCAACCCGGCCGGCACCTACTCGGCCCGGGCGCAGCCCCTCGATCCCGATTTCAGCCGCTTTGCTGCCGGGGAAATGTCCGAAGACGAAGTGCTGGAAAGCAAAATAAAAAATTACCTGCCGGTGCTCGACATTCTGAATGCCGACAGCAATCTTTCGTACAAGATTCTCCGTTTCGGCACCTTCATGCAGTATTTTATCCGCGAAAACAATGAGCGTGTGGTCATCGACAATCAGCTCAATGTATTTAAATTCATGTATGACGAGGCCAATGGAAATGCCTATGAGATTTATCAGATGATGAAGGCTGCCCATATTCGTTTTATCATCTTCTCGGCCCGCATCGGAGGCTACACGGAAGAAAATCTGATGATGGAAAAGGGGGTGGCATTTCAGGATTTTGTAAGACAGCTCTACCGCATGGAAGACCGGCCCATCCGTCTGATTTATCCTCTGAAAATAGAAAAGGGCATGCAGGCCGAATATTTTGCTTACGAATTGCTTTTCGAAAAATCATGAACAGCCCGAAACACGATAATACCCTCATTGTCATTCCGGCCTACAACGAAGCCACGCACATAGAAAGCCTGCTGAAGAAGATACGCCAACAAGGCTTTGACCGGATTTTGATCGTGGACGATGCCTCGGAAGACGATACGGCTGCCATTGCCCGGGCCAACGGGGCAAGGGTGATACGGCACGTCATCAACCGGGGACCGGGTGCGGCCACGCAGAGCGGCATTGAATATGCCCGCATGCACAATTACGCCCGTATGGTGACCATCGATGCAGACAATCAACACGACCCGGAAGACATTGCGAAGCTCCTGGAGCGGCTGGACCGGGGCGATGTCGATCTGGTCATCGGAAACCGCTTTATGCGTGGCGACAATTTCATTCCGCGCAGCCGCGTGATCTACAACGGCATTGCCAATCTCATTACCTTTCTCTTTTCACGTCACTGGATCAGCGATACGCAGTCGGGGATGAAAGCCCTGAACCGGAAGGCCATCGAAAACACGCAATTGGGCACCGATGGTTTTGAATTTTGCAGTGAGTGGGTCATCAAGGCCGGGCTCATGCATCTGCGCATTGCGGAAGTACCCATAAAAGTGTATTATACCGAAGAATCGAGAAAGAAAGGACAAGGGTTTTTGACGGGAATACGCACCCTGAGCAGCCTTTTTCACCAGCTTTTGCTACGCCATTAAAACATGCAGCCCATGGAAACTTATCAGATACTTGTACCGATTGTAGCCCTGGCATTTTGGGCTTATACGATCTTCCAGTTTATAAAAGGCCGCAGCTCCATTGTCGAGCTGCTCTTCTGGTCGCTCTTCTGGCTGCTCACCATTGCTCTGGCGCTTTTCCCCGACAGCATCACCGATCGCCTGGCCCGCTGGCTCGGCATGAAGAGCAACATCAATGCCCTGGTATTTTTGGCTCTGGGCATTCTCTTTTTTCTCCAGTTTCGTTTATATTTTCTCATCAAGCGGCAAAACAGCATCATCAGTGAGCTGGTAAGAAAGCTGGCCCTGAAAGAAGATGAGAAAGACGAAGCATGAGAGTCTTATTTGTACTGGAACATTATTATCCGCATATCGGAGGTGTGGAGAAGCTTTTTCAGGGCCTGGCCGAGGCGCTGGCAAAGGAGGGGCACAATGTAACGGTCATCACGACCAGGCACCGCAGAGGCCTGCCCGGGCTCCAGCGCCTGAACGGGGTCAAGGTCATCCGTCTGCGCGTGAAAGACCGCTTCGGTTTTACCTTTCTGGGCATTCCGGCCATTGTGCGCCTGGCTCAGCGGGCCGACCTCATCCACACCACAAGCTACAATGCGGCCGTTCCGGCTTACATTGCCGCCCGGCTGCGCAAAAAGAAATTGCTCATCACCTTTCACGAAGTCTGGGGCCCGCTTTGGAATAAATTGCCCTTTATCGACTGGTGGCAGCGAAAAGCTTACTCCGCTTTCGAGCGCTTCATACTTCGCTTTCGATTCGACAAAGTCATTGCCGTTTCGGATTATACGGCAAAATGTCTGAAAGAAGCCGGCATTGATCCCGGAAAAATTACGACCATTTACAACGGCATCGACTACCGCATTTTCGAGGCTTTTCGTCACAGTCCCCCGGCTTCACATTTCGTATTCACCTATTTCGGGCGCCTGGGCATATCCAAAGGGCTCGACATGATCATTCCGGCCTTTGCTTCGCTCACCACACTGCATCGCAATATTCGCCTAAAGCTGATCATCCCGCGGCAGCCCGAAGGTCTCCTGCATGAAATCAATGCACTGATCAAGAAATACGGCATTGCCGAGTTTATAGAGATACTTCATGAATTGGACAATGAACGGCTTTTCAGAGAGGTCAGCCATTCGTCCTGTGTGCTGCTGCCCTCTTACAGCGAAGGCTTCTGTTTTGTGGCAGCGGAGTGTGCGGCCATGTCCGTGCCGGTGATCAGCAGCGGACGGGGTGCCCTTCGCGAGGTCGTCAGCGGACCCTGTATTGAGATGCCTGTTTTAAATGTCCTTCAACTGCAAAAGGCCATGATCGCTGCCATAGAGGGAAAATGGGCGCAACGGCCGCTGCGCAGGTTCTCGCTCGACAATACCATCGGCCGATATCTGGAACTTTACCGGCAGCTATAAAAAAAGCCATCCCGCTTGCAGGATGGCTTTCCCTTTTCTTTTTGTGATTTCTGCTAGTCCAGATCAATCTTCCGGGTAGCAGCCACTTCTTTCACTTTTTCCCATTGTTTGGCAGTGAGATGAGGCTTCATTTCATTAATGGCTTGTACCAGCAATTCTTTTCTGTATCGTCTCAGTGATTTGATATCCGTGTACTTGCTTTTGTTCTGCTTGTAGATATCAATGTATTTGTTTGCAATTTCCGTAGCTTTTTCTTCCTGAGCTTCGGTGTATTCCATCAATTGGGAATAGTACTGGGCACGTTCTTTAAACATTTGCTCTTCCTCCTCAAAGGTGGGAATACCGTTTGAATTGCCCGTGGTGGATTGAGCAAAAGCAAAAGAGCCGAAAGTAAGACTGAGAACGAAAAGTAAGATCACTTTTTTCATGGTATGAATTTGTTTTTATTTTTTGGCTTTTAACTGAAGTTCAAATTTAGGCATTTTAGGTAAAAAACAAAATGCAATTTCTTTTAATGTTCTTCATTGTCCACATTCGGGCCCACTTGTCCACATTATTTCCGCACATTTCCCATTCTTTCACGAGAATAATCGATTTTTGCTCCTTGCACAATGCTATTTAATTCCTTTGAATATCTGCTTTTTCTGCCGGCAATCACCCTTGCCTACTTTCTGCTGCCCAACCGCTACCGTTGGATCCTGCTCCTGGCGGGAAGTTACTTCTTTTATATGTATTGGAGGCCCGAATTCGGACTTCTTTTGCTCGCTTCCACGGCCATCGACTACGTGGCCGCCATCCGAATGTCAAAATCGAGCGGAAAGAAGCGAAAACGCTGGCTCTGGCTCAGCATCGGCAGCAACCTCGGCCTGCTGATTGCCTTCAAATATCTGGGCTTTCTCAACGAAGCCTTCCGCGAGCTCTTCCAGGTTTTCGATTTCAATCTCTCAGAGCCCAAATACAGTCTCCTGCTGCCGATCGGCATCTCCTTTTACACTTTTCAGACCCTCAGCTACACCATTGATGTCTACCGCAAGCGGAGAGAACCCGAAAAACACTTCGGGATTTTTGCCCTCTATGTATCCTTTTTTCCACAATTGATAGCGGGCCCCATCGAACGCTCCACCCATCTCCTGCCCCAATTCCGGATTCCGCATCGCTTCAGCCTGCAACGACTGGCAGACGGGGGCCGGCTCATCGCATGGGGGCTATTCAAGAAAGTGCTCATTGCCGACACCATCGCCAACTATACCAATGCGGTTTTCTTTGACCTTCACAACCACAGCGGTGGGGTGCTTCTGGCTTCGGTGTATGCCTTCGGATTTCAGCAATACATGGATTTTTCGGGCTATACCGACATTGCCATCGGGTCGGCCCTGATCATGGGATACGACCTGATGAGCAACTTCGAACGGCCCTGGAAAGCACGCAACGCCCGCGAATTCTGGAGCCGTTGGCATATATCGCTTACCTCCTGGCTCTTCGACTATCTCTACAAACCCCTGGCACGCACTTTTCGCCAAAACTGGCTCGCCAATATTTTCATCCTCTTTCTGGTGATGGGGCTGTGGCACGGTGCCGGCACCGGATTCATTCTCTTCGGCCTCTTCAATGCGCTTTTCTACATCTTCAGCTATTTTACCATCGAAAACTACTTCGGACTGCCCTATCACCGCATCACGCCCCGTGTCGAAAGGTGGATTCAGCGTGCGGGCAATTTCCTCACCCTTGCATTCATCGGATTCAGTGTCGGCTTTCAGCGTCTCATCACGGGCGATCAGATACTCCTCTTTTTCCGGAAACTTTTTACGGAGTTTAATTTTAACTTCAGCAGCCTCTTTTTTATGACGCAGGACCTCTTTCTGCTGGCCACCACCATCCCGCTGATCTTCTATGTCGAATCGCGCAGGGGTTTTCTCGCAAAGCGTCCGTTTCACAGCATCCGGCAGGCCCGGATAAGGTGGATTATCTACTTCTTTCTCATTTTTTATTTACTTATGTTTGGAGACAAAACCGCTCAGGAGTTTTATTACTATCAATTTTAAACTATGCAGGAATGGGCGCTTATATTGGGGGGAAGTGGCGGCATGGGCCTGGCGGCCGCCAAAAAGCTGGCCGAAAAAGGGTTCCGCCTTTTTATTGTCCACCGCGACAGGCGGGCCCGGCTGAAGCTTGTCCTTCCCGAATTCGAAGCCTTGCGCCAGCAGGGGCACGAGCTCATCTCGCTCAATGAAAATGCGCTGCTCGAAGACGGCATTCAAAAGATTTTGCAGGAGATGGAAGCCCGCATACCGAAGCAAAGCATCAAAATATACCTGCACGCCATCGCCATGGGAAATGTAAAACCCCTCTACCGCCCCGATGATGGTCCGGTGCTCAGCAGCGAGGACCTCCTGCAGACCATCCACGCCATGGGAGTCAGTTTTTTTGAGTGGGCCCGGCTGCTGATCGATCATGGATTCTTTGCCCCGAAGGCCCGCATTCTGGGCCTTACGAGCGAAGGCAGCCGCCTCGTGGGCAAAGGCTACGCAGCCGTGGGCAGTGCCAAAGCGGTTTTGGAAAATCTCTGCCGCTATATGGCCGTGGAGCTGGCTCCGCTGGGAATCACCACCAACCTCCTCAATGCCGGAGTGACCGACACTCCCGCCCTGCGCATGATTCCTGGTGCCGACAAATATCTTCAAAAAGCCGCTGAACGCAACCCTTCGGGCCGGCTGACCACCCCCGAAGATGTGGCCAATGTGATCAGTTTATTTACCCAAAATGAAAGCGACTGGATCAATGGTGCCGTCATCCGGGTGGATGGAGGCGAGCAAATTGCCGGTTGGTCCGAAGCTCCGTAACCATGAATTCAGTAGATCAAAAGACCATTAAAGAAATTCTGAAATGCGTGCCCCACCGCCCGCCTTTTCTCTTTATTGATGAAATCACTTTTCTGAATGAAGACCGGGCCGAAGGGCATTACACCTTTCGCAAGGATGAGTATTTCTACAAAGGCCATTTCCCGGGACGGCCCATGACACCGGGTGTGATCATGATTGAGGCCATGGCCCAGCTCGGACCCATGCCCCTCGGCATTTTCCTTCACGAGTTTCATCTCCGGAAAAGGCCTATTTTCGGAGTCTTGTCGCATCTCGATGTGGACATCATCCGTCCGATTTTGCCCGGCACAAAAGTGTATGCGCTGGCCATCAAAAAGGCACACCGCAGAAATACGCTGAAATGCTTTTGTGAACTGAAAAGCGAATCGGGCCGCTTGTTTGCCGAAGGAAACCTTGGCCTCACCTTAATTGAAGATAATTATGAAGTATAAAAAACGTGTGGTCATTACGGGAATGGGCGTCATAGCACCGGAAGCCGAAAGCCTTTCTGCCTATGACGAGATATTAAGGAGCGGGCGCTCGCTCATCCGCCATGTGGACGAACTGGAAGAGTTCGGCTTTGAGGCCCAAAACGGAGCCATAGCCGATCCCGGCATCGACCCGGAAAATGAATTGTTGCGTCTTTTTGAGATCGACCTGACGAGTGACTTTATCAAGCTGGCCGTCAAAGCAGCCTACAATGCCTGGCAGGATGCCGGCCTGCCCATACCCGACCCGGATTCGGAAGAAGTGGACTACGACACGGGCGTGATGATCGGTGGTGTGATCAGCGGCATCGAGCAGCTGGTAAGCAAGGTGGTGCCCCTGCTCGAGAAAAAACGCCCCAGGCGCCTGGGCAGCATGATCGTGCAAAACACCATGCCCAGCGGAGCTTCGGCCTACATCAGTTCCATCTTTGCCCTGGGCAACCAGGCCATGTCGCTCAACAGTGCCTGCAGCACCGGTGTCGATTCGGTCAACTGGGGTTATCACTCCGTGGCCTCGGGCTGGGCCAAACGCATGGTGGTGGGTGCATCGGATGCTTACAACCCCTATTCCTGGGCCGGCTTCGAAGGCATGCGGGTATTGAACCGCAGCAGCAACCATGCCCCCGAAAAAGCCTCGCGGCCCATGAGCGCCAGTGCCAAAGGGTTTGTGCCCGGCAGCGGTGCGGGGGTGCTCATCCTCGAAGACCTGGAAGTGGCCCGTGCACGCGGTGCCCGCATCTATGCCGAGATACTGGGCGGATTCAGCAATTGCGGAGCTCTGCGCGGACAGGGAAGCATGACCTTTCCCAACCGCGAAGGCGTGATCCGAGCGCTGAAAACGACTTTCGAACTTTGTGAGATCAAAGCTGAAGAAATCGACTATATCAACGGCCACCTCAGCGGCACCATGGCCGACCCCTTCGAAGTGCAAAACTGGTATGATGCCATGCAACTTAAAAAAGGGCAAAAATTTCCCTACATCAATTCTACCAAATCCATCCTCGGACACAGCCTCGGTGCAGCCGGTGCCCTCGAAATTGTGGCCACCATTCTGCAACTCAAAAACGGATATGTGCACGCTTCGCTCAATACCGAAGACCTGCACCCCGATATCGAAAAACGGATAGGACGGGAGCCGGTGCCCCTGAAACGGGTCGATTTCCCCGGTATGCGCATAGCCGCCAAGGCCAATTTCGGCTTCGGAGATGTCAACAGTGCCATCGTCTTACGAAAATATGAGGAGTAAAAAGATTTGGATATCCGTACTTTTATTGCAAAATTCGCAACTTGTTAAAAATCGTTAAGGGAAATGAACAAAGAGGAAATCAAAGAGAAAGTAATCTCTATCTTAAAAAAATACACCCGGAGAGAAGAAGTCTGGGAAAATTTTAACGACAGCTCGGACATACTCAATGATCTGAAGATCAACTCGGCCCGGCTGGTGGATATCATACTGGATATCGAAGATGAATTTGATCTGGAGGTGGAAGACGAGGCCATGGACCGCATCCGCACGATCAATGACGTGGTGGATATGATAGCCGAAAAGAAAGCCGAAAAAAAAGACTGACTTGCCGGGCAATGACCTGATCTGGCTTGCATCGGCCCGCGCTGCGGCCTGGGAGCAGAGAGCGAGAGTGATCGCCAAAATATTGACAACCGCGGAGCGTGAACACTTTGAAAAGGCGGAGGATCCCTTTCTCTCCATTTGGGCTTTCTGGGCTTCCAAAGAAGCGGCCTACAAGGCCTGGCAACAGACGGAAGGCAGGGCCTTCAACGATCCCAAACGCATAGAAATCAAATTCGGAACGGGCAGCGGACCCGGTGCTTTTCGCTCGAAGGCAAGCATTGCTTCCCTGCAATTTGAAATCAACGGATTCATCGGCCGCCACTTCATCTTTGCTTCGGCCCGGCAACCCGGTGAAAGCGCGCTTCGTCATTTCTTTTTCTCCGCAGGCATCGAAAGCGCCTTCGAGAGAGAAGCAAGCCGCTATTTCGGCAGGTCGCTCACCCTCCGGAAAAATAAAAGAAATCATCCCGTGTTGGAGGATGAAGCCGGGAAAATCATCGAAATTAGCAAAAGCCATGACGGCCCCCTCCTGGCATTCACGGTACCCGAAAGATAAATACGATGCTGCGCAAGTTTCTATTCCTTACCGGAGCCTTCCTCCTGCTCGCCCTGCTCTTCAATGCTGCGGCCGAGCCCCTGGTGAGGATAGTGAACAACAAGCAATTCAGACAGGATGAGGAATTGGCCGCCCGCGACAGCATTCCTTTTCTTTTTATCGGTTCATCGCGGCTCAACAAAGACATCAACGAAAAGCAGATTCCCGGTGCTTTTAAATATTCGGGTGCCACCGAAACCGCTCCTTACCACTATTACCGCCTGAAATTTGCGCTGGAAGCGAATGGAGATAACATCGGTTTCATCATCCTTCCGGCCGAAATCGGGGTGCTGGCATTCAACGACCTGCCCATCCTCTACCTTGGCAGCTACTGGCGCAGGCATATGGATTTTATGGAATTTGCCCGGCACAGCGCCCACCCCTACCACTACATGGGTATCGGATTGAAAATTCAGCTGATCCCTTTTTACCAGCTTCCCAATGCCGCCCTTTTCCTCTATGACGTGATGCGGCAGCGCAATGCCTGGAAAGAATATCAAAAAGAATCGTGGGATCGCTATACGCTTTACGAGCAGTTTCTTTTGCTCAACTACATCATCGGCCGGCACCTCAGCTACGAGAAACTCGTAACCCCATCGGGCAAGTATTATTTCCGGAAAATACTCGCTCTGGCCCGGCAATCGGGCAAGCCCCTGGTCTTCATCAAATATCCCCTCAGCCACGACTATTACGAGGCCATCACGGGGCTTGAGCCCGAAGTGGTGGAGGCCGACCGCCTCACCGATTCGCTGATACGCAGTACGAAAAACGCCTATCTCCTGGATTATACGCATCTCTACGACAAGCGCGATGAGCTCTTTCTGGATATCCATCACCTCAACAAGAAAGGGCGTGCCGACTTCACACAGCGCATCAGGGATACGCTGCAGGCCCTTCGCAAAGATTGGCATGGGCGTAGCAAAGGAAATCTTTAAATTTATGGCCACGAAGCACCATGAGCAGCCTCAAAGACATATACGCCTATCGCTACCTTTTGCGCAAGCTCACGCTTACCTCACTGACCATCCAGTTCAAGAAATCTTTTTTGGGCATCTCCTGGCTTGTCATCCAGCCGCTTATCACCATCGTGGCCTGGGTTTTGCTCCACGGTGCGGGACTTTTCAATCCGGGTGACACGGGCATTCCCTATCCGGCCTATGTACTGCTGAGCACTTCCATCTGGGCTTTGTTTGCCAATCTTTATGCGCTGGTAAGCAATGCCCTGGTCATGAACAGCCAACTGCTGATGCAGCACAATTTCCCGAGAGGGGTCCTCCTGCTGGAGCGGGGAGCCGTGGCTGTCTTCAACGCTTTTATTCCCATTCTCCTCTCGCTGGGGGTGCTGCTGCTTTACGGAGTATCTATCCGCTGGACCCTTGTTTTTTTCCCCCTGGCCCTTCTTCCGCTCATCCTTTTCGGTTTTTCCATTGCCGTGCTTTTTGCCCTGGTAAAAGCCGTAGCCAACGATCTGAACAACTTTTTCGACAAGGCCATTGTCCTGCTCATGTACGTCACACCGGTGGTCTATGCCAGCGATCCCGGCAGTCCCCTTCTTCGCTCCATTATCCGCTGGAACCCGCTCACCTACCTGCTGGGCTTCCCCCGAAGCCTCCTGCTCGACCCGGTCCCCTTTGCCCCCGTTGAGTTTTTCTGGGTGAGCGCAGCCGTATTGCTCTTTGCACTGCTTGTGTGGCGCTATTTTCATCATGTGCAGGCCCGCATCATTGAACGACTGATCGCATGAAAGAGGCAAGTCCGGATATCATCGTAGAGGCCGGAAGGCTCTACAAGCGCTTTTGCCGCGACATGAAATGGAGCATGTGGTACGGCATGCAGGACTTGCTGCGCAAGGAAAAAATCAAAGACCCGGAGTCACTTTCCCTGCGCAGACATGAGTTTTGGGCCGTGCGCGACCTGAGTCTGCAAATCCGCAGGGGTCAGGCCATCGGCCTCATCGGGCGCAACGGCTCGGGAAAGACCACCCTCATGCGCCTGATTTCAGGCATCATTCCGGCCAGCTTCGGCAAGCTGGAACAGCAAGGCCGCATCACACCCATATTTCGCCTGCGCAGCGGCATGCATCCGCACTACACAGGGCGGGATTATATTTACATTCAGGCGGCCATGCACGGCATGAGCAAGAAGGAAATCGATGAAAAAGCCGATGAAGTGATCCGTTTTGCCGAGCTCGAAGACTTTATCGATGCGCCCATCGGCACCTATTCTTCGGGGATGAAAGCACGCCTCGGATATTCCATTGCCATTGCCTCGGACTTCGACCTGCTCATCATCGATGAGGCCCTCGCTGTGGGCGACACGGAATTCAGGGCCAAGTGCCTGGCCAATCTGAAGGAAATATCGCAGCAAAAGGCCATCGTCTTTGTATCGCACAACATGGACATGGTGCGGGAAGTGAGCAATGCCATTGTGGTGATGGACAAAGGGAAGAAAATTCTTGAAAGCAGCGATGTGGAGGCCGGCATCGACTACTACTACCGGCAGCTGGCGGAAGGCGGAGAAAAAGGAGCAAAACCCCGCACCCGGATATTTATCGACAAAGCGGCTCCCCTGCCGCCCGTTTCGCACAACTTGCCGCAGCAGCCCCTCTCTCACCGGCTGGAACTGATCTCTCTGCACATTCCCAAGACGGCCGGCACCAGTTTTCGCAAAATCCTGGAAAAGCAATACGGCCCGGCACTGACCCGCCTCGATATCCGCAACGGAAAACTTCTCGTGGACGGAAAGCTCTTTTGGGGCAGTTCCCTGCCGGCAAAAAGCAAGGTGATTCACGGACATTTCATGTATCCGGCCCTGCGGCAGTGCCTTGCGGAAGGAAAAGAAAAACCCAAAATGATCACCTGGCTTCGCCACCCGGTGGAGCGGGTCATCTCCAATTATTATTACCTCGCTGAGCGCATGGCCCGGGAGCTGAATGAGGAAGAAAAAGGGCTTAACCTCCTCATGAAAATGCAAAAGTCACTGCCGGAATATGCCGAAAGTGATTTTGCCCGCAACCGCATGAGCAAATTCCTTGAAGGAACGGAACCCGAAGATTTCTTTTTCATCGGCCTGAGCGAAAGATTTGAGAGCGATGTAAAAGAACTTGCCGCTCTGCTCGGATGGAAACCCGGAGAGCTGCCCCATGTGAACAAAACGGGCGACTACCGGGAAGGCATTGACCCGGAGATACTCGAACGCATAGCCGCCCTCAACGAAAAAGACATGGAACTTTATGAAAGGGTCATAGCCCTGCGAAAAAAATCGAAGCGCTGAAGCCTACTTCCGGATGGCCTCCACGGGGTTCATGCGGGCTGCGGCCATGGCCGGGAATATGCCCGAAATCAATCCGATGGAAGCGGAAATGGAAAGGCCGAGGATGACATTGTGGGCCGAGAGCATGAAGGTAAACTCCACCAGGCTGTTGGCCACTTGAATGATGCCGTAAACCAGCAGGAGGCCGATGATTCCTCCGATAAGACTCAGCACCACGGATTCGATCAGAAACTCCATGAGTATCCAAATCTTTTTTGCCCCCATGGCCATCTTGATGCCGATAATCCGGGTGCGCTCTTTGACCGATACAAACATGATATTGGCAATGCCGAAGCCCCCGACAAGAATGGAAAAACCACCGATAAAGAATCCCGCGAGGTTGATGACCGAAAAAGTTTGGGAAATGCCCCGGGAGAGGATACTCATTTCATTGATGGCGAAATTATCTTCGTCTTTGGGGCTCAGCTTTCGCACCCTACGCAGGATTTTTCTCAGCTCTGCCTTGAGGGCCGGCAGCTCCACACCTTCTTTGGCCTGCACGATAATGCGCTGGCCGAAGACACGGCTGTTTTCGTTGATAAACTTCTGCATAAAAGAATAGGGCACCAGGGCAATCTGGTCAAAGCCGGGCCCCATCAGGCCCTGACCCTCCTTCTGTATGACTCCCGTGGCCTGCAACTTGCTGTTGAGCGCTTTCACCCGGTGCCCCGGAGCATGCTCCGGATTGCGAAAGAGGCCCTCGGCAATGTCGTAGCCCAAAACCACCACATGATCACCCGACTCATCCTCTTTTCGTGAGAAATAGCGCCCTGCATCCAGTTTCAGATCATAAATAGGCGCATAGTCGGCTGTCACACCGGCCAGCATAACCCCCTCGACAAAGTTGTTTTTATAGCGAATGGTCTTATTGGCCATGATCGCCTGAATGGCCACACGTTCGGCCTTCTCCGAATATTGCTTGATGGCCTTAAAGTCATTGTAGTTGGCTTCCGGCCGGTTGAGATACTTCCACCACGGATACTCTCCTCCGAATGACCAGGGCCATTTTTCGACATAGAGCACATCCGAACCCATGCGGTTGATCGTGTTTCGCACATTCGTCTCAAGGCTGTCGACAGCCGACAAAACGGAGATAATACAGAGAATGCCGATGGTAATGCCCGTCAGCGAGAGAAAAGAACGAAGCTTGTTGTTGCCCAGCTCATGTATTGCCAGGCGAAAGCTTTCTTTTATAATGGTTATCAGGATCATAATTGCGAGACCAAAATTAAGCGACAGGCAACGGGCAATGAACCTTTTAACTTAAAATAACCGCCTCTTTCCGGCTTCCCATTCGATTCCCGAATTAAATCCCGCAGGCGGAAACTATTCCAGCCCATTATTTTTTAACTTTGCAGGTCTTTTAAAAACAAGATTGAAAGTATATGAAATTATCCCAGTTTGACTATCAGGTTCCCGAAGAATTGATTGCGAAGTATCCGCTCAAAGAAAGGGAAGACTCGCGCATGATGGTGGTGGACCGCAAAAGCGGCAAAATCGAGCACAAAAGTTTCAGGGATTTTCTCGATTACATCAATGAAGGAGATGTATTGGTGGCCAACAATACAAAGGTTTTTCCGGCTATGATGTATGGCAGGAAAGAAAAAACCGGAGCCCGT
>JALSIH010000141.1 GCA_026981615.1 Chitinophagales bacterium | reverse complement strand
CTTATGGTGACTTTGACTTTGGCGGCATTTACCCTTCTGATTACGAATCTGAGTGCAAATAAATCATACTGGCAACATATTTTCTGGATGCCGGGTGTGCCGGTGCCGGTAAAAATATTGCTGGCTCCGATTGAGTTGATTGCCGTATTCACCAAGCCCTTTGCCCTGATGGTGCGTTTGTTTGCCAATATCAGTGCAGGGCATATCATCATATTGAGCCTGATCAGCCTGATATTTATTTTTGGCGATGCCGGGCAGAATTTGGGAGGCGGAATAGCCGGAATCAGCATTGCGGTACCCTTTGTATTGTTTATGAATTTACTTGAATTGCTTGTGGCATTCCTGCAGGCTTTCATTTTTACCATATTGACGGCCCTCTTTATCGGACAGGCCGTGGAAGAGCATCATTAATTAGTTAATCATTTAAAACAAAACGTTATGAGTTTAGCAGCTATTGGAGCAGGAATCGCAGTGATTGGAGCAGGATTGGGTATCGGTATGATCGGGCAAAAAGCCATGGAGGCCATTGCACGTCAGCCGGAAGCTACCAACGATATCAGAACCAACATGATTATCGTTGCCGCGCTCGTGGAGGGTGTTGCCCTCTTTGCTGTGGTTGTTGCACTCTTGACCGCCTAATGATGGTACAGAAAGCAGAAGCCAGCGATTGGCTGGCTTGCTGCTTTTTTTAAAACAACAGGACTATGAACACGATATTATTAAGTGGATTTACCCTCATAAAGCCCGAACCGGGTCTCATCCTATGGACTACGGTGATTTTCCTTATTCTCTGGCTGCTCTTGGGCAAGTTTGCATTTCGCCCGATTGCCAATGCCTTGAAAAAAAGGGAACAATCTATTGATGATGCACTCAAAGCAGCTGAAAAGGCACGTCTTGAGATGCAGGAATTGCACAGCAAAAACGAGCAGCTGCTGAAAGAGGCCCTCGAAGAAAGGAGCAAAATCCTGAAGGAAGCCAAAGAAATGAAGGAGAGTATCCTCGTGGAAGCACGCAACAAAGCCAAAGCTGAATATGAAAAGATTGCTGCGGCTTCAAGGGCAGAGATGCAAAATCAGATGAACGAAGCCAAGATGCAGCTTAAAAACTTTGCCGCAGATCTTGCTATTTCGATTGCGGAAAAAGTGGTGAAGAGAGAATTGCAAGGGGATAAAGAGCAGCAGGAATACGTGAAAACCCTCCTTGCTGATCTGGATGCAAATAAAAACTAAAGAAAATGGCCTCATCGAGATTAGCAAGACGTTATGCGAAGGCATTGATCGAAATGGCCGTGCAGCAAGATACGGTTGAAAGCATTACAGCCGATGTAAGGGAATTGCTGGCGAATATCGCTGCCAGCCGGGAATTGAGCCTTCTCTTCCAGTCGCCTGTCATTAAGCCGGAACTAAAGAAAAAAGTGATCGGAGAGATATACAGAAGCAAGCTCAATGATCTGACATTGATGTTTATGGAGGTGGTGATTGATAAGCGAAGAGAGCAGTGGATAGCGGATATGCTGAATGCCTACGTGGTGCTTTACAACGAACTGAAAGGCATCGTTCCGGTGAATGTGATAACGGCTACCGAAATGAATGAGGAACTTGAAGCGGAATTCAAAGCAATGATGCAAAAGGAATTCGGAATAAATAAAATGGAAATGAGCAGGGAGGTCAACCGGGAAATTATCGGGGGATTTATCCTGCAATTTGAAGATAAAAGATATGATGCCAGCGTACAAAATATGCTGGATCAAATCAGAAAAGATTTACACAATCAGGTTAATGTTAAAATGTCATAAGCTATGAATATAAAGCCGGATGAAATATCAGCCATATTAAGGCAGCAACTCTCGGACGTTAAAAGTGCGGCAGAGCTTGAGGAAGTGGGTACGGTACTCGAGGTGGGTGACGGTATTGCCCGTATTTACGGACTGACCAATGCCCGTGCCGGAGAGCTGGTTGAATTTGAAAATGGCATCGAGGCCGTTGTACTCAACCTGGAAGAGGACAATGTGGGTGTCGTGCTCATGGGTGAAACCGAAAAAGTGAAAGAAGGATTTACCGTAAAACGAACCGGACGGATCGCCTCGATCAAAGTGGGTGAAGGACTGGTGGGCCGGGTGGTCGATACGCTGGGCGAACCGATTGACGGAAAAGGCCCGATCACCGGAGATCTGATAGAAATGCCCATTGAGCGAAAAGCCCCGGGTGTTATTTTCCGGCAACCGGTGAATGAACCGCTTCAGACCGGTATCAAAGCCATCGACTCCATGATCCCCATTGGCCGCGGCCAGCGGGAATTGATCATTGGTGACCGCCAAACGGGTAAAACGGCCATCGCCATTGATACCATTATCAATCAGCGTGAATTTTACGAAAAGGGCGAACCGGTATACTGTATTTATGTAGCCAGCGGCCAGAAAGGATCAACGGTTGCCGGGATTGCAAAAATTCTGGAAGAGCACGGAGCCATGGACTATACGACCATTGTTTTCTCCCCGGCCTCCGATCCGGCTCCTCTTCGCTTTTATGCACCTTTTGCAGGCTGCGCCATCGGTGAATATTTCCGCGATACGGGCCGTCCGGCTTTGATCATTTATGATGATCTTTCCAAGCAGGCCGTTGCCTATCGCGAAGTATCTTTGCTGCTGCGAAGGCCTCCCGGGCGTGAAGCATATCCCGGAGATGTTTTTTATCTGCACTCCCGCCTTCTGGAGCGTGCGGCCAAGATCATTAATGACGATGGCATTGCCTCCAAAATGAACGACCTGCCCGATTCGCTGAAGGACAAAGTGAAAGGGGGCGGATCGCTCACTGCACTTCCGATTATCGAGACACAGGCAGGGGATGTATCGGCTTATATACCAACGAATGTAATTTCAATTACGGACGGACAGATATTCCTGGATGGAGATTTGTTTAACTCCGGTGTGCGACCGGCCATCAACGTGGGTATCTCGGTATCCCGGGTAGGTGGTGCGGCCCAGATTAAGTCCATGAAAAAGGTAGCCGGTACGCTTAAATTGGACCAGGCGCAGTTTCGTGAACTCGAAGCTTTCTCGAAATTCGGATCGGACCTTGATCCGGCAACGAAAGCAACCCTTGAAAAAGGAGCACGAAATGTCGAGATCCTCAAGCAGGCGCAATACTCACCGATGGCAGTCGAAAAACAAGTGGCCATCATCTATTGCGGAACACAGAACCTGCTGAAAGACATTCCGGTGGATAAAGTAAAAGAATTTGAATCACTTTACCTCGAAGCATTGGATGCCGGGCACAAAGATGTCCTGGAAGAAATCAAAAAGGGCAAATTGACGGATGAGGTAAAAACAACTTTGGAGAAGGTAGCCAAAGAAATTGTGGCCACGTTGAAATAATTGTTCAGGCTAAATAAGGCTTAAATAGATGTCAGGAAAACTAAAAGAGGTACGGTCGCGAATCAGCTCCGTTCAGAATACGCAGCAAATCACAAAAGCCATGAAACTGGTTTCGGCTGCCAAGCTGAGGAGGGCACAGGATGCCATTATCAATATGCGTCCGTATGCCAATAAGCTCCAAAGCATCATGGGAAGTATCACTGCAGCCCTGCAGGGCGAGGTGGAGATCAAACTGGCCGAAGAGCGGCCGGTTGAAAAGGTGCTTCTGGTATTGATTACCTCTGACCGGGGACTGGCCGGAAGTTATAACTCAAACCTGATCAAGCTGGCCGAAAAACTGATGCGGGAAGACTATGCCGAAGCCGTGGCCAACGGGCAACTGACCCTGATGACGATCGGCAAGCGGGGAAAAGATTATTTTGAGCGAAGACTCCCCGGGTCGGCTATCGACAGCAGGTACAGCACCCTTTTTCATACCTTGAACTTCAAAGCGGTTTCGGCCGTAGCCAATGAGATCATAGAGCGCTTTGAGAATGGGGAAATTGACCGGGTCAGCGTGGTATATTCCGAATTTAAAAATGCGGCCATGCAGATATTCCGGGATATTCAGTATTTGCCCATTCCGAAAGAAAAGCATGAAGCCGGAGATCAGGAGCAGGATTATATTTTTGAACCCGGCCTCTCGCTGATGATTGAGGAACTGATACCGAAAATTCTGCGCACCCAATTCTATAAGTTTATGCTGGATGCCAACGCATCGGAACACGGAGCAAGGATGACCGCCATGGACAAGGCCACGGAAAATGCCAGCGAACTGCTGAAAGACCTTAAGATATCATACAACCGGGCCCGGCAGGCTGCCATCACTACCGAGCTTACGGAGATTGTCAGCGGAGCCGCTGCCCTCGAAGATTTGTAGTAAGCGGCAGTCTTATGAAGAAAAGCATCTGAAGAGACGGAAAATTGCTCAGGTGCTTTTTTTATTTTTATTCCCATGAATCACCTGGAAAGAGATATTGAGGCCATCATATTTTGCTCGGACAAGCCGGTTACGGAACGAGAGCTGATAGAAGTACTGAACAACAGGGAAGAGGAGGCCTTCATCGAGACGGAGCAGATCAGGCAGACCCTGGAAAAGCTAAAGAAGAAATACAGCGCAGATGACTACTCATTTGCAATGGTAGAGATTGGCGGGGGCTATCAGTTTCTGACCAAGGCCCGTTTTCATAAATTGATTAATCTGCTCTTAAATCAGCGCATCAGGCGCAAATTGAGCTCGGCTGCGCTGGAGACCCTCGCTATTATCGCTTACAAACAACCGGTGACCAAACAGGAGATTGAACATATCCGTGGCGTAAGTGCGGATTACAGCATCACCAAGCTGCTGGACAAAGAATTGATCAGTATTTCGGGCCGGGCAAGCCTGCCGGGCAAACCCATACTGTATGGACTGAGTGACAGCTTCATGGAGTATTTCGGTATCAACACGGTCAATGACTTGCCGAAGCCAAAGGACCTATCCTCGATCAGTAGCAGTGAAATTGGAGAAAAGGAATAAAAAAAGCGGAAGCCGATCTTGCGATTGACTTCCGCTCACCCTTCCGGATTCCGTAGAACCCTTGGGGTTGCAAGAAAGTTTTAAAACATTCTGCGTCACCTGGCAATTCAGGTGCCATCGTTGCGATGAATGGGCCGTGGAGCGAACTCCCCGGCTTGACGGCTGCGATTTTGTGACCGAAGTCATTTCAGCTTCACCCGAAGGATCCGCCTTTCTCGTTACCGCCTGTGAGGTAAATTCTCCTGCTGCCCGAAGACAGCGCGAGAGTTGATCTTCCATGCAGGTTAATTCCCGTTTCATCTCATCCTGTTAAGGACAAGACTTTGGATAAATCAATTTCTCAAAGAACCTCCTCTCTTCACCACAAGATGGGGTTTTGCAACCGGCATCCTGTTTCCCTCTCTTGCTATATCAAATGTCTAAACATTCGGCATTTTAGCCAAATATTTTTCATTGGAAATACAAACAAAATATGAACAGCAATTCACATACTTATCCACTGGGTTTTCAACGAAAATGATGAAAAGCATGTGCAAAAGCCATGGGTTTTGGCCTGTTTCGACCGCAATTGGAAAGTGTGTAGCTTTGTTTTACTAATTTGACCGCTATGAAAACTTTCTTTTTTACAATTATTTACCTCGGATTTGTCTTTTTTTCGAGATTGGAGGCACAGAGTTTACCTTCCGGAGCTGCATTTGATTTTAAAATCAGCATCGAAAACGGAGCAACAAGTGTAAAGAATCAGGAAAGAAGCGGCACCTGCTGGAGTTTTTCTACGGTTTCTTTCCTCGAATCGGAGATGATGCGCAGAGGTGGCAAGGCCATGGATCTTTCAGAGTTGTTTATTGTCAATGGCATATATCGTGATAAAGCCGAAAACTATATCCTGAGGCAGGGGGATGCGGGCTTTAGCGAAGGAGCGCTTTCGCACGATGTGATAAATGGCTACAAAAAGTATGGCATCGTACCGCAGGAGGCATACAGCGGACTGCCTTCCGGAGCGGAGACAATCGACCACAGCGAGATGGTGGCCGCCATTGGAGGAATGCTGGACGGAATATTAAAAAACAAGGGTGGCATTTACTGGAGAGATGCCACGAATGCCCTCCTTGATGTCTATATGGGACCGGCACCTGCCACATTCAGATACGAGGGCAAAGAGTATACACCGAAAAGCTTTGCGGAAGAAGTGGTCGGACTCCGGCCCGAGGAATACATTGAAATTTCCTCTTTCACCCATGTGCCCCTCTATGAAACTTTCGTCCTGGAGGTTCCCGACAATTTTTCAAGCGGCAGGTATTTCAATATCAGGCTGGATGAGATGGTGGAGACGGTGAAAGAGGCACTTGCAAAGGGGTATACCGTTGTTTGGGATTGTGATGTGAGTGAGAAAGGATTTAACCCCCGGGAGGGATATGCCATTATTCCCGATCCGGCAGGAGGCAGCAAAAACGGCCTGCCGCACGAGTTGGAGGTGACACCGGCCATGCGCCAGGCAGCCTACGAGCGATTTGCCACCACGGATGATCACTTGATGCATATCATCGGGATGGCAAAGGACAAAAACGGCAATGATTACTTTGTAGTGAAGAACTCCTGGGGTGAGGTGGGTCCCTTCGAAGGGTACCTGTATGCTTCCGTACCCTATTTTAAAATGAAAACACTCGGCATCATGCTTCATAAAGATGCCTTGCCGAAAGAAATAGCCCGCAAATTGTTTAAATAAATCATCGGATTATGAAAAGCCCATATTTAATTCTCCTTGCTTCTGCTTTTATTCTCATCGCAGTGGCCTGCAAGAAAGAAGAGCCGTCAAAAGAGCGTGCCGGCACAAGTCAGGAACTCGATGCAGCAAAAGACAGTACGGCAGGTGATCCATCGCAGGAAAGGCTCAGCCCGCCCGATACGGCCGTTTTGGAAAAGGATGACTGGAGTCTCAGAATCAGCTACAGCGCACCTTCGGTTCGCGGACGCAAAATATGGGGAGATTTGGTGCCCTATGAAAAGGTATGGCGCACCGGAGCCAATGAAGCAACTGTGTTTTATTCAAGCAAAGCGATTGTCATGGCCGGTGATACACTTCCCGCAGGAAGTTATTCCCTGTTCAGCATTCCGGGCGAGAGCGAATGGACCCTCATTTTTAACAATGAATGGAATCAGTGGGGTGCTTACGAATATGATGAAGAAAAGGATGCACTTCGTATAAAGGTCACTCCTGAAAAAAGCGACAGCATGAATGAGGTGCTTCGTTTCGAATTGTCGGAAGGGGATTCGTCCACGGCAGTCATGCACTTTTACTGGGAGCAACTCCACCTGGCCGTTCCGCTCACCAAAGCCGAATAGGCATCAGTTTTCGTATTCTTCCATCAATTTCTCCGTACCGGAAAAATCTTCTCCGGCTTCTTTGGCTGTGCGTATGGCTTTCAATGCCGTCTCGTGAGCTTTTTCCGTATCCCCGCTTTTATAAAGGAGTGCGGCATAGGTGTCGAGAATGGCATACTCGGGCTTGAGTTTTGCGGCCTTTTCAGCCCAGGCAAGCCCTTTTTCAAGGAGCTCCTTGTCATCGGCACTTAGCGATTCGTACAGCGTCCAGGCGACACTGTTCAGAAACCCGGCATCCTCTCCGCGGCCGTTTTCAATCAGCAGTTCAACGGAGTTTACATAGTTGCTCCAGTCCGACTGTGCTCTGTAGTAGTACATGTCGCTTAAGGCAATTGTTTTATCAAGATTCGGAATGGCCTTTGAAGCCAGGTCTTCGCGGGCCTGCAGATAGGCGTCCTTCCCCTCACGAAGCTTGCCAAACATATATGTGCTCAGAGATTTGCTGATCCCGGCCTGCATCCTTTCGCGATTTTCATCATCCAGAGAATTAGCCGCTTTGAGCATATAATCAAAAAGAGGGGTGCCATATTCCGGAGGATAATCAGCGATCAAAGCAGACCACTTGACGAGGTTTTCTGCCGAAGGCGCAAGAGAGGTATATACCGTTTTTAGTGCATCGCTGGTAGGAATACAGGAGGCATCCAGGGTATTCAAATAGTGGAGCACCTCTTCCGGGTTGTCTTTCGAACTCTTTTCAAAATTCCGGGCAATGTAAGAATAGGTGCTGTCTTCGATCAGCGCATTGCGCACCTTTTCCAGGAATTTTTCTTTGGGCATGGAACCGCAAAAACGGTGGACCAATTCGCCTTTAGAATTGATAAAAAGATAAGTGGGATAGGCTCTTACATTGTACTTTTCCTGCAAGCCGGGGCCTTCGCCTTTTTCCATATCAATTTTTGCATTGATAAAATGCCCGTTCATGTAGGCGCCCACTTCCGGATCGGGAAAAACATTGGCAGCCATCCATTTGCACGGTCCGCACCATTCCGCATAGGCATCTACAAAGATGAGTTTCTTTTCTTTTCCTGCTTCCTCCAAAAGGCCTTTCCAGTCCTTGTGCTCAAAGAGAATTCCATCAGACTGGGCAAAAAGAGCGGAAGAAAGAAACATTATAAAAAGGGCAGCGTAAAGACGGTTCATTTTGAGTTTGTTTTTATGAAAAATAAGGGTTGACATTGCGCGTTATAATCCATTAATTTGAAGGCCTTGGATGCAAAGCATTACAATACAATTGATTTTCCCCCAAATTATTATAATTTTGGGAACTTCCAGGAAAAAAACTCGTTTTACAGAGCGTTATCAATCCCTGCCCTTGCACCCCGATGTAGCAGCCCTGCAATGAAAACGGCAAGTCATACAAAAAAATATAACCAACAAAAGGAGAAGTGAATGCGACAGCTTAAAATTTCCAAATCGATTACCAACCGGGAATCTCAATCAATAGAAAAGTACCTGCAGGAAATCGGTAAAGTTGATCTGATCACGGCAGAAGAAGAAGTGGAACTGGCCAAGCGGATCAAGCAAGGAGATCAGGAAGCACTGGAAAAACTGGTAAAGGCCAACCTCAGATTTGTAGTATCTGTGGCCAAGCAATATCAAAACAGCAGCCTGTCACTGAATGACCTGATCAATGAAGGCAACGTGGGTCTGGTAAAAGCAGCACAAAAATTTGACGAGACCAAAGGTTTCAAATTCATATCTTATGCGGTTTGGTGGATACGTCAATCCATCATGCAGGCACTTGCCGAGCAATCGAGATTGGTCCGGTTGCCGTTAAATAAGGTAGGGTCTCTCTCGAAGATCAATCAGGCCTTTGCCGAGCTGGAGCAGAAATATGAGCGCGAACCCACACCTGAAGAGCTGGCCGAGGCACTTGAACTGGGGGCAGAAGAAATTGAAACCACCATGCGTGTTTCATCGCGTCCGGTTTCGGTAGATGCTCCGTTTCAGGAAGGAGAGTCCAACTCGCTGCTCGATGTGCTGGAAGACGGAAATGCCCGAAATACGGATGAGTCCATGGTCTACAGTCATTCTTTAAGTGTCGAAACGGAGAGGTCGCTCTCCACACTCACGGAAAGGGAGCGGGATGTGATCAAATTATTTTTCGGAATCGGAGTGGCTTATCCGATGTCGCTGGAAGATATAGGCGAAAAATTCGGCCTGACTCGCGAGCGGGTTCGGCAAATTAAGGACAAAGCCATCGAAAAGCTGCGATCCACATCGAGGAGCAAGGGACTCAAGTCCTATCTGGCTCATTGATTTTAATACAATAAATTTAAAACCGGCCTTGTGCCGGTTTTTTTTATTTTCATCGCCCAAAAATGACAAGAATGAAAATCAGAAAAGAGCGAATATATTCGGCACCCTTTGCACTCTTTGAAAAAGAACCCGAAGGAAAAGGCTACCTCCTGGAAGAGCGCGAGTACGATGAGCAGGGCCATTTGCTAAAAATGACCCGATACTTTGAAGACGGCAACAGGGACGAAAGTGCCGAATACAAATATGACGGGAAGGGCCGCCTGGTCGAAGAACGGGTGCATTATGCTCTGAGCGACAGCAGCGACATGCGCAGGTTTTTTTATGACGAAGAGAAAAACCTGGAAACGGAGATTTACTATTACGGGGAGGAGGA
This sequence comes from Chitinophagales bacterium, assembly GCA_026981615.1. GTDB lineage: Bacteria > Bacteroidota > Bacteroidia > Chitinophagales > S012-47 > S012-47. The sequence goes on along the minus strand of JALSIH010000141.1, from coordinate 4,777 downwards.
AGGCGAGAAAACACTGACACTGAAAAACAAAGATGGCGACATACTCGAGATCAGAAGACTTGATGATATGGGGATGTTGATCAACCGTGAGCTATTCGAATATTTTGCCCCCGGGAAAAAAAGCTACGAGGCCGAGTTTACGGGAGAGGGGGTCAAGCTGAAGGAAGTCATTACCCGCTATGATGAGAACGGAAAAGAAATCAGCCAGGAAGTGTGGTCGGCAGAGGAAGTAGAAATTAATCAGCGGGTGGAGATCATCCATGAAGATCAACGGGAAGTGGCCAGGGCATTTGACGAAGAAGGAGAATTGCTGTATACACGGATAAAAGAATTTGACGACAAGGGTCATTTGCTGGAATTTACGCATACGGATGCCAATGAAGGCGGCCGGACCATTCAAACGATTGAATATGATGATGCAGGGCATCCGCTTCTTGTGGAGTGGAGAAGCGGCAATGGCAACCTCATGCGAAAGCAAAAATCGGAGTACAACGAAGCGGGGCATCTTGTCAGGGAATTTTATTTTGACCTGAATCCTCTGACCGGCCAGCAGACCCATCAGATCACGTTTCACGAATATGAATATTTTGAAGAATAGCGCTGGCAATAGCTCCGGCATAGAGGCGTTTTTCTTTCCCCGGGAAGCTATTTCATAGCTTTGCGATTGAATAAGCTCATATGTCAGTTAAGTTAGAAGGTGTTAGCAAATTGTATGGCAGGCAGCGGGCGCTTGACGATATTTCATTTGAAATACGGCCGGGCGAGGTGGTAGGTTTTCTGGGCCCCAACGGAGCCGGGAAGTCCACCACCATGAAAATCATAGCTTGCTATACCCCGCCCGGTGAAGGCAGGGCCAGCGTGGATGGCTTTGACGTGATGAGGGAATCCATGAAAGTGCGCCAGCGGGTCGGTTATCTTCCTGAAAGCAACCCCCTTTATCCGGATATGTATGTGCGCGAGTTCCTCCTTTTTGTTGCCGGCTTGCACGGCCTTCCGCAGAGAAAAAAGAGAATGGAGGAGATGATCGCCCTTACGGGACTGGAAGAAGAAGCCACAAAAAAGATCGGGCAGCTCAGCAAGGGCTACCGGCAGCGGGTCGGTCTGGCCCAGGCTTTGATTCACGATCCCGATGTACTGATTTTGGATGAACCCACCACGGGGCTCGATCCGAACCAACTGGTAGAAATTCGAAAGCTGATCAAAAGCCTGGGCAGAACAAAAACGGTCATACTCTCGACCCACATCATGCAGGAAGTACAGGCCATTTGCGACCGGGTGCTGATTATCAGCCGGGGGCGCATAGTGGCTGATGCTCCCATTGAAGAGTTGCAGACACGTATGCAGGGCGGCCAAATTGTGGAAGTGGCCTTCCTCAAACCCATGCCGTTGACGGCCCTCGAATCACTGGACGGAGCTATGGAAGTCTTTGCCGAAGATGAACAAACCTTCCGCATCGGGGTGCGGCCCGGTGAAGAGATCAGGCCGGCAATTTTTGAGTTGGCCGTGCGCAATGAAAACCCCATCTTGCATCTGAACCTGAAGCAGCAGGGCCTCGAAGAGGTGTTCAGAGCATTGACAAGTCAAAAGGATTCGAAGTGAGGAGTATTTTTCAAAAAGAAATCAATTTGTTTTTCAGCTCGGTGAGCGGCTATGTGGCCATTGCCGTGTTCCTATCCGTGACGGCATTGTTTCTTTTTGTGTTCCCGGGCGATCTCAACATCTTTTTATATGGCTTTGCCACCCTCGACCCGTTCTTTGAGCTGGCACCCCTCGTCTTCCTCTTCCTTATTCCGGCTGTCACCATGCGCTCCATTGCCGAAGAAAAAAGCCTCGGCACCATGGAAATTATCGTCACCAAGCCGGTGAGTGACTGGAAAATTGTAGCGGGGAAATATCTGGCTTCTCTGGTACTGCTCCTTTTTGCACTCCTCCCGACCTTGGTTTTTGCCCGGGTTATTTCAGCTTTGGCACTTCCGCAGGGAGCCGTAGACTGGGGCGGAATTGCCGGCTCGTATGTCGGCCTTTTTCTGGTGGCATCCTCTTTTGCGGCCATCGGTATTTTTGCCAGCACCCTTACTTCCAATCAGATCGTGGCATTCATTGGTGCCCTCTTCTTTTGCTTTGCCGGCTTTTTTGCTTTTGATTTTATCAGCAAGATCAGTGTCTTCAGCGGCAATTTGGACTACCTTATCCGCCAGATCGGGATGAATGCCCACTACCTGTCGGTGAGCCGGGGCGTGCTCGACCTGAGGGATGTATTTTACTTCTTTAGTGTGAATATTTTATTTCTTTCACTGGCCAAAAACGCCATCGAAAGCAGGAAATGGGAATGAAGAGGCAAAAGAAAAGAGCCCTGATGAGGCTGGTATTTCTGACGGTGGTATTGATTGTCGTCAATGTGCTCATTCAGGGGGTTTACTGGCGCATTGACCTTACCGGTGACAAGCGCTTTACCATATCCCGGCCCAGCAAAGACATTCTTAAAAAACTGAATGACAAAGTCTATTTCAGAATTTTCCTGACGGGCGACCTTCCTGCCGAATACCGGAGGTTAAAAGTGGCCATTACCGACATGCTGGATGAATATGCCGCCTATTCGGGGCACCGGGTGCTTTATGAGTTTTACAATCCCTTTGATCTGGATGACGAGAAAGCCGTAAAGGCCGAGCTGAAGTCAATCACTGAATCGGGTGTGATTCCGCGGCCGATTGCCCGCACCGAAATGGGAGAGCTAACCCGGAAGGTCATTATTCCGGGTGCCATTGTCAGCTACAAGGGAAGGGAGATTCCGCTGAACTTTCTCCCACCCGCCAAGGCACTGACGGAAAATGATGTGGAGGTCGTTAATGCGGCCATCAGCACGCTGGAGTACAAAATGTCATCGGCCATAGCCCGCCTGATGGCCGCCCGCAGGAAGAAAGTCTTATTTACCGAAGGCCATGGCGAATTGCCCCGGGCCCAAATTGCCGACATGGGAATCACGCTTCAGGAGGCACAGTACGATGTGTCATTTATTAATCTTCGCGAGACCGTAGGCATTCCTCCCCTTACCGATCTGATTATTATCGCAAAACCCACGCAGCCTTTCTCCGAAAAAGACAAATTCAAAATCGACCAGTACATCATGCATGGGGGCAAGGTGCTCTGGCTCATTGACGGAATGAAGGCCAACCTTGACAGTCTGGCGGATAAGGAAGAATTTTTGGCCATGGACCTGCCACTCAATCTTGATGACCAGCTTTTTCAGTACGGGGTTCGGATCAACAAAGACCTGCTCCTCGACAAGCGCTGCAATCCCCTGCCCCTCTTTTCCCAAAACGGAAAAATTAAAAATTACTACCCCTGGTATTTCTTCCCCGTTGTTTTTCCGGGCAGCAGACATGCGGTGGTAAAACACCTTGACCCGGTCATGATGCGATTTGCCGGCACAATGGATACCATAAAGGTGCCGGAAGTGAAGAAGACGGTGCTTCTTGCAAGTTCCAACGAGAGTACCGCATGGAAGACGCCCGTATTGGTGCGCCTGGCATTGGCGCGTACGCCTCCGCTGGAGGAGCAGTTCCGGAGCAAACATTTGCCGGTGGCCGTTTTGCTTGAAGGCCGCTTCAGGTCCCTTTACGAAAACCGCATTCCCGAAAAAACGCTTCGAATCTACCGCGACTCGCTGGGGTTGGACTTCAAATCCCGCTCGGCAGACAATAAAATGATCATTGTGAGTGACGGGGATGTCATCCGGAATGAATATACTTCGAAAGGGAAAATAATCCCCCTGGGACAATACCGCTTTAATCCCAAGGCGTATTTTGGCAACCGAGACTTTTTGATGAATTGTGTGGATTATCTGACAGACGAATTTGGCCTGATCGAAACCCGCTCAAAGGATTTTAAAGTACATCCGCTCAACAACGAGCTGCTGCGAAAAAGCACCTGGCGATGGCAACTTATCGTCCTGGCCGTGCCCCTGCTTTCGCTTTTGATTTTTGCCTTTGTTTATACCCTGATTCGCAAAAAGAAATATACCGGTAGCCTATGAAAATGTCCAAATCTCTCAAGCTCTTTTCCTTTGCAGCCGCACTGCTGCTCCTTGTGCTGGCATTCTGGTGTCTTCGCGGCAAGAGCCCCGGTGAAGCTGATTTTGCCGTGAAGGACCCGGAAAAAATAGGGAAGATATTTTTGGCAGATCGCGAAAACAATACCATACTGCTGGAGCGAAAGGGCCCCGAAGAATGGCTGCTGAACGAAAGCTACAAGGCCGACCGGGCCGCTGTCGATGAATTGCTGAGAACCCTCCGGCTTATGACCGTAAAAGCTCCGGTGGCCGATGCTGCACGCGAAAACGTAATCAAAGGCATGGCCGTCAAAAACATAAGAGTTGAAATATTTGACCGGAAGGGAAAGCTCATCAAAGCTTTTTTTATAGGGGCTCCGGTGGAGCGGGGCAGTGGTAATTATATGCTGATGGACGGTTCCGATGAGTTGTATGTCGTTCATATTCCCGGATTGAATGCCATGCTCCATACCCGCTTTTTTACCGAGATGCCCAAATGGCGCGACCGGGAGGTCTTTCATTTCGAACCCGGAAGCATCCGGAGGGTGGAAGTGGATTATCCCGTACAGCCTGATCAGTCTTTTGCCATCGAAGTGTACCGGAGAGATTCTTTTGCTCTTTATCCCCTGCACCGTGAAGAGAAGGAGCATGCCAGGGCGGAGAAAAGAATCATTGCCCGCTATTTGAATGCATTTGCAGAAGTAAATGCAGAGGCCTACCTCTATAGCT
>JALSIH010000140.1 GCA_026981615.1 Chitinophagales bacterium | reverse complement strand
CCGCGGCCCCGTCATTGATGTTGGAAGCATTGGCTGCCGTGATGGTGCCCTCTTTCGTAAAGGCCGGTCGCAGTTTGCTTATTTTATCATATTTGATTTTGGAGATGTCTTCGTCTTTCTCTACCAAAATCGGCTCGCCTCTTCGCTGGGGTACCGAAACCGGCACGAGCTCATCAAAAAGGCCCTCTTCGCTGGCTTTGTTGGCCCGCTTGTACGATTCGACAGCATATTCGTCCTGGTCTTCGCGGCTGAAGCCGCACTCGCTGGCGCATAGTTCGCCCGCATTGCCCATGTGATAGTCATGGTAGGGGTCCCAGAGTCCGTCACGGATGATGGAGTCGATCACTTTTCCGTGACCGAGTCTTTTGCCCCAGCGATTGTCGGGCAGATAGTACGGAGCATTGCTCATGCTCTCCATACCCCCGGCCACAATCACATCGGCATCACCGAGGCGGATGGCCTGGGCGGCCAGCATCACGGCCTTCATTCCCGAGGCGCAGACTTTGTTTACCGTGGTGGCGGGCACCGTATTGGGGAGACCGGCTCCCAGTGCTGCCTGGCGGGCGGGAGCCTGGCCTTCGTTGGCCGTCAGCACATTGCCCATAAAAACTTCCTGCACATCCCCGGGATCGATTCCCGCCCGTTTGACGGCTTCACGAATTGCGATGGAACCCAGTTGGGGGGCGCTCAGGGGCGAAAGGCTTCCGCCAAAACTTCCGATCGGTGTGCGGACGGCTGCTGCTATAATGACTTCTTTTGACATACTTTTGTTTTTTTAATGGTCTCTAAGGAGGCTTTCCCGGGCCGCCCTTTTCGAGGGCCCGTCAAAGCTTGCACAAAAGTAAATGCTTTAACTTTAAAGACCCGAAAAAGTGGCTGCCTTAAGCGCTAAAATTGCATGAATGAAAAAATGGCTGACCTATATCCGGAATCATCATCAGGATATCCTGCGTATCCTGATCCTCTTTGCGGCTATCCTTCTGATCACCTTCCGCTATACGCAATACGGATCGTATCAGTATGATTACGAGCAGGGCCGCCCGTGGGCATACAAAGACATCACGGCAGCCGCCAGCTTTCCCATACTCAAAAGCGAAGAAGAACTTCAAAGCGAGCGGGAAGCCGCAAAGGCCTCGGTGAAGCCCTACTACGTCTGGCGCGATGCCGTGCCGCAAATGGTACGTACGGAATTTGAAAAAAGCTTTGCCGCGGAGTTGAAGAAAACGGCTATGCCGCGCAGCGATCAATATTTGCGCGACAGCATGCGAAGCCGGCAACTGGGGCTGCACGTCATTGACCGGATTTATGAAAAGGGAATCATAAACCCGGCCCCCGATCATGTACAGGGGCTTTCCCGGCTCAAAATCAACCTCGTACACGGCAACGAAGTGAAGGAAGTGCCCGCCCCGGCTTTTTACACTGTTCCGGAGGCCATGGTCTTTGTCGACTCGCAGCTCGGCCGGGCTCCCGAAGACTTCCGGCCCGTTCTTCGATCTACGGTCAAGCGGAGCCTGCGGCCCAACATCGAATACGACAGCAGCACCACCGGCCAGGTACTGCGCCAGCAATTGCGTCAGATATCACGCTTCCGGGGGGCGGTTCAGAAAGATGAAATCATCATCCGGCACGGTGAAATCGTGACACCCGAAAAATACAGAAAACTCGAGAGCCTGCGAATGTACACAGAGAGCCAATATGGCGAACGAAATCGTCTGCTGATTTCCCTCGGCTATTTCATTATCACGGCTCTGCTGCTGACCATTTTCGGGTTTTTTGTCTTCAATTTTGAGTCGGATGTGTTCCGGAGTACTCGCAAGCTGCTTTTTATACTGGTGCTCATTGTGGGCTTCGAATTGCTCGTCAGCTGGGCCGCCCGTGCCGAAATTCCGAGTTATTACGTGATTCCTTTCTGCATTGTACCGATTATTCTGCGCACCTTCTTCGGAACCCGCCTCAGTCTGTATGCCCATCTCGTGACCGTCCTGCTGGCAGGGTTTTTCCTGCCCGTGGGCATTGAGTACATCGCCCTCAATCTGGTGGCCGGTATGGTGGCCATTTTTACCAATATGAAAGTGCATTACTGGTCACAGTTTTTTGTCTCCATCGCCATGATATTCATTACCTATGTCATCGGTTTTTTGGGCATCTCGCTGGTGCAGGAGGGCAGCCTGGCTCAGTTGCAGTGGCTCGA
>JALSIH010000139.1 GCA_026981615.1 Chitinophagales bacterium | reverse complement strand
CGTGCACCGCTCCCTCCGGAAAATCTTCCGATTGAATCATTTTGATTCTGCCGTGATCCAGGACATAGCCGTCAATGGCCAACGCTCCGTGATGGAAACGGCTGGAGAGGAAAGCCGATACTTTGCCGGTGCGGGGATTGTAGAGAATACATGGAAGAGGCATGGACAGCTCGCCAATAATGTGAAATTCATTGGCATCGCTAATGTGATGAATGATTTCTTTCGGGGCATCATATGCATGTTCCCCGGCCTCTATTTCCTCCATCACCTTTTCTGGCGAGGCATATAAAAAATAAGGCTGGCATAAAGCCAAGCCAATCAAGAGAATAGCCAGAATTTTATTTTGCATATTCACACCTCTTTCAAAATCGGGACAAAAGTACTGAGATTCTTATTTCTAAAAAAGATTTAGGCAGAAATTCTCATTGAAGAGAAAAATAAAAAAGACCGGGACAAGCGCCCCGGCCTTTTTAAGGATAAGATAAATACATCTTTTTTTATTGATCCCACCAAACTCTGTCAAAGATACTAACCGAAACGTAGTTGTCACTATTGTAGAGATTCTCGCTTGTAGGATAAGGATACCTCCTTGGAATCTGATTGCCCACAACCGGAGTTAATTCCGGATAGCCATACAAGCGGTAATCAGTGAAAGCCTCAAGCTGACAGAACATATGCAGATACTTTTGTTCAATGATCAATTTCATCAAATCGGCATCTGCTGTATTATCAACTTCTGTCTCAAAGGCAGCAGTCCATCCTGCATCACCTACTCCATACTTAGCCATTGAGGTAGCAACCGCAAGTTTAAGGGTAGTTCTTGCATCGGCAAAAGCATTCTTATGAGCATATGCCTGTGCTTTAATAAAGAGTGCCTCCGTATATTGAGCCAATGCTACTGGCGAAGCCCTAGAGGTCCAGTATCCGCTGACATCTACCACATTTACACTTGCCCTGGGATCAGCAACGCCATAAGTCAGGGTATCATCCATCATCATTCCCACAAAGGTGTTATTATCCGTAATGTAACCGCTTCTTTGCGTAAGGTACTGATACATAGGGTTTTGTGCCGATGGTGATGCATCGAAAGGCTGTTGCATGTCTTCCGAAATATCTGCAATTCCAGCATCCACATGTGCAATAACGGCATCATAATCAACCGTTTTTACATTGATCAAATGCATATTGTAACGTGCCATCAGAGTATGAGCGGCCTTGGCCCAAAGTTCCGCATTCCCGCCATAAATGTAGTCATTCTCGATCGAGTACGTATTTTCAAACGGGTCTGTGGATCCCAAGTCGGCAATTGCATCGGTCAGAAGTCTGAATATTTCGTCATAAATACTCTCCTGTGAATCATATGCCGGCTGAAGGTTGTCCTGTCCCTGTAAGGCCTCACTGTAAGGAATATCTCCGAACAAATCGGTTAAAGTACCGAGACATAATGCCATTAAAACCTTGCCGACACCGGCCACATTTCGTGACGGAGCATCAGGGTCTTCCGCTTTTTCAATGAAGTTCTTCAAGTCCATCATCACTCCGGCATACATATTTCCCCAGAGGTTATTCGGATCTGATTCTCTGTAGATATATCCGTTAATTGCAGAGGCTTGTCGGTCTTGTCCGAGGATCTGCTGTGTCCAGATGTTCGGTACAGCAGCTACATCAAAGCCCCCAATGTAGTAGCCGACCTGCCCTTCGATTCCCGGAAGCAGAAGGTCGAGCGATACATCTGTCGGATTATCCGGATTTACATTGATTTCCGGGTCAATCCATTGACAGGATGCAAAAAGCAGAGCTGTCGCTGACAACGTTAAAATTATATTTCTCATTTTCATGATTTTCATTTTTTAAAATTCACAATTGATTAAAAACCAATGTTAAGACCAAAGGTATAACCTTTCGTACCCGGGTTATTAAAGTAGTCAATACCCAAACCATTGTTGCTGCCCACGAGGCTGGTTTCCGGATCAACACCGGTGTAAGGTGTATTCAGCCAGAGGTTAAACCCGGTCACATAAAGCTCAACACTTCGGAAGGGGCTGTTGTCCAGGAATGAGGGGTTGAATTGATACGAAAGCGTAATCGTTCTGAGTCGAACCCAACCGGCTTTCTCCACATAAGGCGATGAAGGTCCGGTAAATCCGCTTCCTTCCCCTTCCCACCAATACCAGTTTTCATCTACAACAACCTCTGTTGTATTAACGGCTCCGGGGCCTTTGTTTTCAACACTCGGGTCAAAAGGTGTTTCATAGCTTGCGACATCACCATCCGCATCTATGTGACCATACACTCCTTCCCACACTTTAGATTCCCCCCGGGTTTCGGTGTCTTTATGAGCACCAAAGAAGTAGAGCGCTCCTTTGGTTCCATTCCACATTAATCCACCTTTCTTGATATCTATCAATGCTGAAAGCGAAAACCCTTTATAAGTAATGGTATTGGTAATACCGGCAATCCAGTCGGGGTTCACATTTCCCAACGGGGTCAACTCCGGACTTGAGAACGGAAATCCGTCCATGATCGCATTGTTCGGATCATCGTCAATCAAAATTCTACCCTGGTCATCCCTTGCCCAGTCAAGTCCGAAAAGTGTTCTGTAGGGAAATCCTACTACCGCTCTTACCTGGGGCTCTGTAAATCCTGAGAGGAAAACATTCTCTACACCCTCGGCCAGCTTGGTTACTTCCGAGTACGGATTTGACCAGTTGGCAGAAATGTCCCATCGAAGGTCTTTAGTATTTATGACAGTGGCATTCAATATAATTTCAAAGCCACGCGTAAACATTTCTCCGGCATTCACATAATTAGCCGAAAATCCCGATGAAGCTGCCACGGGCACAGAAAGCAGGAGGTCGGTACTTGTGTTATAAAAATACGTAACATCCACTCCCAGCTTATTGTTCAGGAAAATCAGGTTGGCACCCACTTCGAAAGAGTTTTGATTTTCCGGCCTCAGGGTTCTGTTTCCAATCACATTACCCAGGGTATAGGCATTTACGCCCAGAAGCGGATAGGTCAAACCATCGGTCCATCCGTCACCCGGTGAGGGCTGGAAATAATAGTTCTGTGTTGCATAAGCTGCCGCATCATTGGCAATCTGTGCATAGCTTATTCTGAATTTTCCAAAGCTAAGGAAGTCATTATTGGCCAGGGCCGGCAATTCGGTAAACACAAAACTTGCACTGGCGGAAGGATAGAAAAATCCGTTATTGACCTCCGGCAGTGTTGTTGATTTCTCGTATCGTCCCGTCAGGTTTAAGTAAAGCATGTTTTGATACTCAAACCCAAAATCTCCATACCAAGCAGATGTTCTTTTTCTGAAGTTACTTTCAAAACCACGGGCATCCGAAGTATTGCTCATGTTAGGAAAGTTAAATTGATTCAACCCAAAAGCAATGGCACTGGTACTTCGATAGGTTCTTTGATAAAGGTTTTGACCTACCCTGATTCTAAGGCTCATATCGTCATTCAGGTCCTTATTAATCGTGGCAAAGATATCCGAGTTCAAATCAATGTTGTATTCCCCTGATTTCTCGAGCCTGCCGTCAGGGAATGAGTTTGAATTCTTTTCAAAGAAACTTTTTGTATCCTTGAACCATCCGTCATAGCCCATACGATAGAAAAATGAGAGCCATTCATTGGCATTATATTCTGCATTGATATTACCAATCAAACGGTTGGTAACATCCTTGTACCTAATGTTATTCACGATCCAATATGGGTTATCATATCCGCCTCCGCCCCGGTATGACCTTTGCGAATTATCCGGGAACTGATATCCGTATGAGTTATCAAAAGTGGGAGGAGTACGCATAAGACCGAGCATCAAACCGGAAATGTTTGATCCTTTTTGAATACGGTTACCAACCGTATTTGAATAATTTATCATTCCGCCCACTCGCAACTTTTCAGTCAACACCGTATTTGCCGCAAGTTTTGCCGTATTTCTTGTAAACCTGGCGTTCGGGACAATTCCCTGGTTGTCATTGTTGCCATACGAGAGGAAAAAGTTTGACTTTTCATTTCCGGCAGAAATACTCAGGTAGTTGTTAGATGAAACCCCCGTCTGAAGCAATTCAAAAGGATCGTATGCCTGAGCAGGCATGCCGGTGGTTGTAATTCCAAGGCGTTCGGCATCTTTGATTCCGATCAGTCGCCCGTTCGGATCCCATTTTGCAATATATTCTTCCATGGTTGAGGAGCCGTTTCCATAGCCGGGGAAGAAATTAGCGGGTATATAATTCGGGTCCTTGGTATATACCAGTGTATCCAATGCAGGCCCCCAGCTTACGGCATTATACCATGATTGGTCAGGATAACCCAGGCTGGTACCGGGCAAACCGAAGCCAGCGAGAAGGTCAGCAAAGGCTTGCGTGCCCTGTGCAAATTTATTTTGCAACGGTGGCAACTTATTTGCCTGCTCAACACGAACTGATGACCTGAAATTTACTTCTATCTTGCCACCGGTATTCCTACCCGACTTGGTTGTAATGATGATGGCACCATTGGCTGCACGAATCCCATAAAGAGCCGTGGCTGCACCACCCTTAAGAACCGTCAATGACTCAATGTCATCCGGGTTGATATCAATTGCCCGGTTCGATTCGGCTACACCGGCCACATTATTGCCGGTATTTCCACTGTTGTCAATCGGCACTCCGTCAATTACGAAGAGAGGTTGGTTGTTTCTCGTTAAAGAAGCAGAACCCCTGATCTCGATAAAGGAAGAAGCACCGGGGTCTCCACTAGCACGGTTAATCCTCACACCGGCCACCTTTCCTTGCAAAGCATCTACCACATTGACCTGGCGGGTATTTGATAAGTCCTCACCGCCCACTTCTTCTACCGAGTAGCCAAGCGCTTTTTTCTCGCGCTCAATACCTATGGCAGTTACAACAATTTCCTCGAGACCAAGCACACCCGGCTCAAGGCTTACATTAACTACGGCTTTGTTTCCGATTTCCACCTCTTTGGTTTCCATCCCCACAAAGCTAAAAATCAACGTATTGTAGCCATCAGGCACAACTATGGAATACTCACCATCGATATTGGTGGTTGTCCCCATAACTGTTCCCTTCACCACAACACTTACACCAGGGAGCGTACTCCCGTCTTCAGCAGAGGTTACAACCCCCGTGACGGTCTGCTGACCAAAGGCCAGTACACTCATCAGCAAAAAAGAGATTGCCAGTAAAAAGTTACGTTTCATAATGACACTTTTTGATTAAAAAAATTGAAATGACAATAAGGCACCGTCACAAATTTTATAAATTAATGTTAATTAATGAAGTTTTTTATTTCTTTTCTTAATTTCCCTTAACATATTTATTTTCCTTTCTCTTTTTAATTCTTTGATCATCCGCTTTTTAATTATCGGGCACACACAATTCCGCCAGAAAGTATTAATCTCTGTTAAGCCCCCGGCAGTGCTGTATTTAAATGCCTTTCATTTTAAAAAGTCCGACATTCCGGTTTAACCGCACTTGAAATTCGAAATCAATCCTCATTACTTCCAAATTAAACCGTACATTTTGCTTGGTTTTTAATGAAATTTGCAACCCTAAGCAAAAGAAGAATGATCGATTTTGAATGTCGAAAGCTGGAAAACGGGTTGACCGTTATATCCTCCCATGACCCGGCCACACCTATGGCTGTCGTAAACATCTTGTACAAAGTAGGGGCCCGCAATGAGCACAAAGACAAAACCGGTTTTGCCCACCTTTTCGAGCATCTGATGTTCGGAGGGAGCAAGCATGCTCCCCGCTTCGACCGGGAACTGGAAATAGCCGGTGGCTCCAACAATGCTTTCACCAACAACGACCTGACGAATTATTATGACATCATTCCGGCTCAAAATATCGAAACGGCTCTTTGGCTGGAGTCGGACCGAATGGCAAACCTTGACATAAACGAACGAAGCCTGGAGGTGCAGCGCAGCGTGGTGTCCGAGGAGTTTAAAGAGAACTATCTGAATCAGCCATACGGAAGGGCCTGGCACCATTTGAGGGCGCTGGCTTACCATATACATCCCTATCAATGGCCGACCATCGGGCGCAGCCTGAAACACATTGAAGACGCCACCCTGGAGGATGTAAAACGCTTTTATAAGCGCTTCTACCATCCGGGCAATGCCATTCTGAGTATTTGCGGAAGCATTGAAAATGAACGCGCATTCTCCCTGGCTCGCAAATGGTTTGATGATCTCCCGGGCAGCAGGCCGCCCATGCAGGATATACCCGCAGAGCCACTGCAGAGCGAAGTCCGAAGAAAGACGGTGGAAGACAATGTCCCCCTCGATGCCCTGTATATGGCCTTTCACATAGAAGGAAGAAATACACATTCTTATTATGTCAACAACCTGCTGACGGATATCCTCTCAAACGGCAGTTCCTCGCGGCTCTACACCCGGCTGGTAAAGAAAAAACAACTCTTCAACAGCATTTCGGCCTGGGTAGACGGGGCCCTCGATCCGGGTCTGTTAATTGTATCCGGACGCCTCAATCAGGGCGTGTCACCGGAAGAGGGAGAAGAAGCCATCTGGCACGAATTGTCGCTGCTGCAAAATGAGCGTATTGAGCAACGGGAACTCGACAAGGTAAAAAACAAGGTGGAATTTGAGATCACCGGCAACCTGATCAGCCTGATGCACCGGGGCTTTGCCCTTTCCTATTATGAGATGCTGGGAGATGCCGGGCAGGTAAATCATGAAATCGAAAAATACCGGGGCGTGGAAGCTTCCGAACTGATGAAAGAAGCCCGCACCCGTCTCGTTCCCTCCAATGCATCCATACTCTACTACAAGCGAAAAAAATAAGAGGATGATCGACCGATCCGTAAAACCCGATATAAAAAAAGTGAGCAGCATCCGCCTGCTGACCCCGGAAGAAGCCGGCCTGAGCCACGGTTCGCTCCTTTACTATCTGCCCGACACGCTGTATGACATCTTCCAAATCGAATGGGTTTTCCCGGCCGGGAAATGGTTTGAAAGCAAAAAAGGCACAGCCGGTTTTACAGCCCGGATGATGCGGGAGGGAAGCACAAAGCACAATGCGCTGCAACTGGCCACCATGATTGACGAGCTCGGTGCTGAAATCGATATCCGTATTTCATCCGACTATCTCACCGTCAAAGCCATGGGCATCACCCGGCACTATGAGTCCATTCTGAAAATCATGGCCGAAATACTGCTTGAGCCCTGTTTTCCGGAAGAAGAGTTGGCGCTGAAAAAGAAAATTGCATTACAGCAACTGCTTGTAGACCGCGAAAAGGTAGAGTACCTGGCTTCAAAAAAACTGATGGAAACACTCTACGGCAAAGATCACCCGTATGGCCACAAACCCGATGAGGAAGACATCAAAGAAATTCAGCGGGAAGACCTGCTTTCGTATCACCGGGAAAAAATCATCCCTTCTCCGGCATGGATTTTTCTGAGCGGGAAAGTCCCGAAAAATTACACCAAAACACTTGACTCGCTTCTCTCCGGCATCAACCCCGAAAGAAAAAGCCCGCAAATTGACCTTCGCGAGACCGGGGCCCGGAGAAAAGGCGGAAAGTTTTTTGTCAGAAAAGAAGAAGCACAGCAGAATGCCATCCGAATGGGCCGCCACCTTTATGCCCCTTCACATCCCGACTCCGACCGCATGAAAATACTGACTACCATCCTGGGCGGATACTTCGGTTCAAGGCTGATGAGCAAGATTCGCGAAGAGAAAGGATACACCTACGGCATCTATTCGAGCATACAAAGCCATGTACATGCCTCTTTTCTTTACCTGGCCACGGAAGTAGGCCGGCCCTATCTCGAAGCAGCCCTTGCAGATATTTACAAGGAAATAGAACGCCTGCGTTCGGAGCCCGTAGGGGAAGAAGAGCTGACACTGGTACGAAATTATCTGCTGGGAACGGCTCTTAACGCCATTGACGGGCCCCACAAAGCTCTTTCCCTTTATAAAAACCTGATCCTGCGGGGCAAAGGACCTTCCGATTTTAAAAATTATATTCACACCGTTCAAAATATAAATGCCGGGGAATTGTTATCCATGGCAGAAAAATACCTCGACCCCTCTCTCCTGCTGGAGGTGGTTGCCGGTGAAAAATGAAGGCTCTCATGAGAATGCTCCTGACCTTATTTGTAGGATTTAACATTACCCTGTCTCTGGCCCAAACGGTCAATCCGCCCGATTTACTCTGTGCCTCAAGGCTTCAAAACGGAGATGTGGTGCTGAACTGGACCCTGCCAAACAATACCTGCGGGTCTTTCATCTCATACCATATTTATACTTCGAAAAACCCCAACGGCCCTTTTCAGTTGCTCGACAGCATCAGCAATCAAAGCACTACAAGCTACACCCATGTGGGGGCGGATTGCAACTCCGGAATCAACTATTATTACATGACAAGCCGCCTCAGCTGCCCGGGCGGCACCGTAATCAGCTCCGACACCCTCGACTGCCTCGACCCCGAGCCCCCGGAAATCGATTACGTATCCGTCTATAATTCGGGCGTGGAAATTTATTTCCGGCCTTCGGCATCGCCCGAGGCGGCCGGATACATTATCTATCGCGACCGCGGAGGCTTCAACCCCATTGACACCATCTACGGACGCTTCAACACCTTCTACTACGACCCCACGGCCAGCCCCGATCAGCAGATAGAGATTTACACCGTTGCTACGATTGATGCCTGCGGCAATGTAGGACCCTTCAACAACAACCCTCACCAGACCATCCTGCTGACCACCTCCAAAGCAAATTGCCGGATTGAAATGAGCATGGTCTGGACCCGGTACAACAACTGGCCGGGCGATTCGGTGGGCGAACACCGGATAGAGTACAGCCTCAACGGGGGACTCTATCAACTCGACACCATTTTACCCTCCAATATCCGCGGATATACCTTTACCCGCTTCAACGATGGCGATGACCTGTGCATCCGGGTGGGCACACGCGCGCCCAGCGATACATTTATCAGCTATTCCAACGCCTATTGCGAGAAAATCCAAATTGTTCAGCCATCGCGCTATGTGCATTTGCGCAATGCCACAATCGAAAACAACGAGCAGGTAAAGATCAGCTGGCGCCCCGACCGCAATGCCGACCTGGTCAGCTTTCGCATTCTGCGCAGCAATGACGGCATTAATTTTTCCGTCATTGATCTGTTAACGGCTCCTTCCTTTCCTCCCTTCGAAATGTTTTATTACGATACCGATCCGCGCAGTGTACAAAACTCAAAGTACTACCGCATCGAAAGTGTAGACAGCTGCAACAACGCGCTGGAATCAGGTACCGCCCACACCATGTTTCTCCAGGGCAAGGCCAAACCCAACCTGGTCAATACCATCAAATGGAATCCATTCCGCATCAGCGGGGGCACGGTGAATGAATACCGCATATATCGAAATATAGACGGCAACTGGTCTTTGCTTGCCCAGACCGCCCCGGGCAGCGGAAGCAAGATGAGATATGACGATGACATCAGCGCGCTCAACAATACCCCGGGCCATTTTTGCTATCTCGTAGAAGCCGAAGGAAACATTCAATATCAAAATGGCGATACGGCCACTTTCGTCTCCACATCCAATGAACTTTGTGTCAGTCAGCTCACGCGCATCTATGCCCCCACCGCCATTCTGATCGGGGGGAAAAACAATGAATTCAAGCCGGTGCTCTCTTTCGAACAGCAGGAAACCTACCACTTGCGAATATTCAGCCGCTGGGGCGAGCTCCTTTTTGAGAGTTTTGATGTCGCGGAGGGATGGGACGGACGCTACCGGGGAGAATATGTCATGCAGGGAGTGTATACCTATTTGATAACCGTGACGGGTATCAACGGGAACGAAGTGCGAAAAGAAGGCACTTTTATGGTCATTCGTTAAGGCATCAGCGAATAGCCTCCATGGATATCATTTTCCTTAATTTTGCGCCTTAAATACAGCAGCATGCCAGCCAATACAAATAAATTCAGAGAAGAGGCCCTCACCTTTGACGATGTCCTGCTGGTCCCGGCCTATTCCGAAGTCCTTCCGCGCGAGGTGGACCTTTCTACTCATGTCTCCAGAAACATCCCCATCAACATTCCGGTTGTATCGGCAGCGATGGATACGGTGACCGAATCGCGGCTGGCCATCGCCATGGCCCGCATGGGCGGGCTGGGGGTACTTCACAAAAACATGAGCATTGCCCAGCAGGCCGAACAGGTGCGCAAGGTGAAGCGCTCGGAAAGCGGATTGATCATCGACCCCGTAACCCTTCGCAAGGGCGCCAGGGTGAGAGAAGCCCTGGCACTGATGAAAGAGCATAAAATCGGAGGCATTCCCATTGTCGATGAAAAAGACCGCCTGGTCGGGATATTAACCAACCGCGACCTGCGCTTCGAAAAAGACCTCAACAAAACCATTGACGAAATCATGACCACCGAAAACCTGGTCACGGCTCCGGAAGGAACCGACCTGAAAATGGCCGAGGTCATCCTGCAAAAAGGAAAAATCGAAAAACTGCCGGTCGTCAACAAGGAAGGGAAGCTCGTAGGGCTGATCACCTTCAAGGATATACTTAAACTCAAGAGCCATCCCAATGCCACCAAAGACCAATACGGCCGCTTGCGTGTAGGCGCTGCGGTCGGTGTCACATCCGACATGCTCGAAAGGCTGGAAGCGTTGGTAAAGGTAGGTGTGGATGTGGCCTTTATCGACACGGCCCACGGGCACAGCAAGGGTGTGATCGAGGCGCTTAAAGAAGCAAAAAAATCCTTTCCCGAACTGGACATGGTAGCCGGAAATGTGGCCACGGCCGAAGCGGCAAAAAAACTGGCCGCTGCCGGTGCCGATGGGGTAAAAGTGGGCGTAGGGCCGGGCTCCATTTGCACCACACGGGTCATTGCCGGAGTGGGCGTACCCCAGTTGACCGCCATCTACGAATGCAGCCGGGCGCTTGCGGGCAGCGGTGTGCCCGTGATCGGTGACGGAGGCATACGCTACAGCGGGGATATCGTGAAAGCCATTGCTGCCGGTGCCGACACCATCATGGCCGGCTCGCTCTTTGCCGGAGTCGAAGAGTCGCCCGGTGAGACCATTATCTATGACGGCAGACGCTTTAAGTCCTATCGCGGCATGGGCTCTATCGAGGCCATGTCGGCCGGATCGAAAGACCGCTATTTTCAGGATGTGGAAGATGACATTAAAAAACTGGTGCCCGAAGGTATTGTGGGCAGGGTCCCCTACAAAGGCACCCTGCAGGAAGTCATGAATCAATACATCGGTGGCCTGCGGGCGGGCATGGGCTACTGCGGGGCCCCGGATATTCCAAGCATGAAAAAAGCGCAATTTGTGCGCATCACCAACTCCGGCATTCAGGAAAGCCACCCCCACGATGTGGTCATTACCAAAGAAGCCCCCAATTACTCAAGATAAAACCCACGAAGCGATGCGCAGCGATGAATTAATGAAAAGGCCGCTTGAAATGCTGGAAGAGATCCGGGCTTTTGAAGCCGGGGATGCCGAAGAGCTGGAACAATTCCGCATTCGTTTTCTCGGAGCCAAAGGCCTTGTAAAAGAGCTTTCTGCCGCTTTCAGGGAGCTGCCGGGCGAGCTCAAAAAAGAATACGGCCAGCGGGTAAATGCCGTGAAAAAGGCAGCCGAAGAAAAGGTGGAAGACGGACGGCTTAAATTTGGCCCAAAAAACAGAAAGAAAAGAGCAGAGGCCGATCTCAGCCGCGCCGTGCAAGCCTTTCAGCCCGGGAGCAGGCATCCCATTTCGCTCATCACCGATGAAATCATCGATCTCTTCCGCAATATCGGATTCAATGTGGCCGAAGGGCCCGAGATAGAAGACGACTGGCACAATTTCACGGCCCTCAACCTGCCGCCCGAGCACCCGGCCCGCGACATGCAGGATACCTTCTTCATTCAGCGCGACCCCGACCTTGTGCTCCGAACGCACACCTCTCCGGTACAGATCCGCTATATGGAAAAACACCGCCCCCCGATCCGAATCATTGCCCCTGGGCGGGTCTATCGCGTAGACAACGACTCCACCCATTCGCCCGTATTTCATCAGGTCGAAGGGCTTTATGTGGCTGAAAATGTAAGTTTTGCCGGCTTAAAAAAGACCCTTTATTATTTTGTTCAGCGGATCTTTGGTGCGAATGTGGAAGTGCGCTTCCGCCCTTCTTTCTTCCCCTTTACCGAACCCTCGGCAGAAATGGATATCGCCTGGAACAAAGGAGGCGAAAAGAAGTGGATGGAAATCATGGGCTGCGGAATGGTCGATCCCAATGTGCTGGAAAATTGCCACATTGACCCCGATCGCTATACGGGTTATGCCTTTGGAATGGGCGTAGAACGAATCGCCATGCTGAAATATAAAATCCGCGATATTCGCACCTTTTACGAAAACGATATTCGCTTTATCAGCCAATTTAAATCAGCCCGCTGAAATCTGCACAAAGAAAGGATAAGATGAAAAAGGAAATCCGGAAAATAGGCATTGCGGGAGCCGGCACCATGGGGAGCGGAATAGCCACGGTAGCCGCCCTGGCCGGTCTCGAGGTACAGCTTTATGATATCCGGAGCGAAGCCCTGGATCATGCCGCAGCCACCGTTTTGAAAAATCTGAGCGGAGCCGTTAAACGGGGAAAAATCAGCGAGGAAGCCAAAGATCAGGCCTTTCATCGCATTGCATTTACGGGCGAATTTTCGAAGCTCACGGGCGAGCTCATGATTGAAGCAATACTCGAGAAGTTTGAGCTCAAAAAAGAACTCTTTCAAAAACTGGCGGCCCAAAACAGCCCCGATTGCATTCTGAGCAGCAACACCTCATCCATCCCCATCACCCGCATAGCAGCCGTCACTCCGCATCCCGAACGGGTCGTAGGTCTGCACTTCTTCAATCCGCCCCATATCATGAAACTGGTCGAGGTCATCTCGGCACCACAGACCGATCCGAAGGTGGCCGATCGGGTCAAAGCGCTGGCCGAACGCATGGGCAAACGGGCGGTACACGTAAAAGACGCACCGGGTTTTATTGTCAATCGTGTGGCACGTCCTTATTACCTCGAAGCGCTCAAAATGCTGGAAGAAGGAATTGCCAATACAGCGGCAATCGACCGGTTGATGACTGCCAGCGGTTTCAAAATGGGCCCCTTCCGCCTGATGGACCTCATCGGAATCGACTCAAACCACTACACCTCCTGCTCCATGTACGAATCCTTTTTTTATGAAGCACGCTTCAGGCCGAGCCGCATACAGCAACAGATGACCGAAGCCGGAAAACATGGCCGCAAAAGCGGAGAAGGATTCTATAAATACGATTAAAGACGAGGGGCTTTCATTTTTTTGTGCGAAATTTTAACTGATTTACAATCATTTACAAGGGGCTCCTCTTATTTTTCCTTTGAAATTTTTAGGTTTAGAGAATAAGAATATCTAACTTTGCGCTTCCAAAATAAAAAGCACTGAAAGTGGATACATTAAGTTACAAGACCAAATCGGCAAAAGCCGGGGAAATAGAACGCAAATGGTATCTGGTAGATGCCAGCAACAAGACCCTGGGGCGCATTTCAACACAGATTGCAAGTATTCTGCGCGGAAAACACCGCCCGTATTACACACCTCACGTGGATTGTGGAGATTATGTCATCATCATCAACGCGGAGAAAGTGCGTGTAACCGGAAAAAAACTGGACCAGCGCGAGCACATCTCCTACAGCGGATACCCGGGGGGACAAAAAAGACGTACGCTTCGTCATGTTCAGGAAACCTTCCCCGAAAGGCTTATCGAACATTCGGTACGCGGCATGCTGCCGAAGAACAAACTGGGGCGGGCCATGTTCAAGAAAATGTTTGTTTACAAAGGCAGCGAGCATCCGCACGGAGCTCAAAAGCCTGAAACGTTAAATTTCGATTAAATAAAAAGATATGATCAACGCTACAGGACGTAGAAAAGATGCGGTAGCCCGGGTTTTTCTTAAAAAAGGATCGGGCAAGATTACCATCAACGACCGCGACTACAAAGAGTTTTTCTCTGTCATTCACCTCGAAGGCAAAGTGGTGGAGCCACTGAAAATATTAGGCCTTGAAAATGATTACGACATTCAGGTCAATGTGCACGGTGGAGGCATCAAAGGACAGGCCGAGGCCGTGCGCCACGGCATTTCAAGAGCCCTTGTCAAAATAAATGAGGAACACAAAAAGGCCCTGAAAGATGCCGGCTTCATTACCCGCGATCCGCGCGTGGTGGAAAGAAAGAAACCGGGTCTGAGAAAAGCAAGGAAGAAAGAACAATACAGTAAACGATAATAAACCGAGAATCGAAGCTTATGAAAGCTATAGACACAAAGGAAATGCTGGAGGCCGGAGTGCACTTCGGGCACATGAAAAAGAAATGGAATCCGAAGATGCGACCCTATATTTTCATGGAAAAGAAGGGCATCCACATCATTGACCTGAATAAAACCAAAGAAAAGCTGGAAGAAGCGGCAGCTGCCATGAAGTCGGTGGCCCGATCGGGACGAAAGATCATGTTTGTCGCAACCAAGAAACAAGCCAAGGACATCGTAGCCAACGCTGCCCGCTCGGTCGATATGCCTTACGTTACCGAACGCTGGCTTGGTGGAATGATGACCAACTTTTCGACCATCCGCAAGTCGATCAAAAAGATGCAAAGCATTGATAAAATGCTCAGCGACAACAATACCGAAAGCATCACCAAGAAAGAACGCCTGGTATTGCAACGCGAAAGAGACAAGCTGGAAAAAGTGCTGGGAGGCATTGCCAATCTCAACCGGCTGCCTGCCGCACTCTTCATTGTAGATGTCATGCACGAGCACATTGCCGTAGAAGAGGCTAAAAAACTGAACATTCCCACCTTTGCCATTGTGGACACCAATTCGGACCCCAGCGTGGTCGACTTTCCGATTCCGGCCAACGATGACGCTACAAAATCCATCAAACTCATTGTGGATTAC
>JALSIH010000138.1 GCA_026981615.1 Chitinophagales bacterium | reverse complement strand
ATTGAGTATGATGCAGACGGTGGCCCTGATGGAAAAGGCAGACCACGTATTTACGAACGACAGCGCACCGCTTCATTTCGCTTCGGCTGCCAACGCCCGGCATACGGCCGTTTTTACATCTACCGTGCCCGATTTCGGATTCGGCCCTCTGTCGGAGCGCGGAAGAATAGCTCAAACAACCCTGAAACTGGATTGCCGGCCATGCGGATTGCACGGAAAAAGATCCTGCCCGAGAAAACATTTTAAGTGTGCCGTGAGTATTTCGGCCAATCAGGTCTTCAGCGGGAAAGAATATTATGATGCCGTCAAAGGGCTTGTAAGCCGCGATGAGCTCTTTGCCGTGGCAGCCTATTTTATGGATAAAAAGGAAATCATCCGCATTGAATTCAAAAATGAAACTTTGCTGGCCACGAGCTATGCGGGCCTTAAAAATCTGAGTCCGCATGCACAAGCCGGTGAGCCCGTTCTTTACATCAGGGATCTGCGGCTGCTGAAGTATTTGGTCGATGAAGTGCCCGGGGAACTCTTTCATTCAGGATATGACCTCCCGGGGCAGGAGCTGCGAATTCAATTTCCGAACCTGAAATCGCCCCATGCCGATGCGGAAGAAAGAGTGAAGCTGCCCGTTGTGATACCGGCAGAGAAAAATATGAAAAAACTTCTTCAGGCAGGTTCGGGAATGATGCTCGTCACAAAACTTAATAATGACCGGGAAAAAAAGCAAGAAGTCGAACCCGCTTTTTGCCTGCCAATTGACGATGTCCGGGAAGAATTGCCCGGCAGCGAGCTTGTTTTTGAATCAAAATAAAGCGTTATTTGTCAAATAGTCAGTCGAAGCAGGGCAAAATGGCATGGAGCCGCATGCCCGGAAAGGGCAGGCCATAAACGCGCTATGTGTTAAAAAAGCCCAAAAACAAGGAAGAATCGTTTTTTAGTTCCCGGGAAGTAATATTTTAACACGAAAGGCACGTTTTATGCAGTAAGAAAGCAAAAAAAATATGCTTATTACCGCACAAAAAAAGGAGAAGCAAGTGAGCAAAAAAGGAAGATACAGCCCTGAGCTAAAAGATAAAATATTTCATGAGGAGTTCATGCCTCACATTGATGCCCTGTACAATTTTGCCTATCACCTCACCTACGATGAGGAAGATGCCAATGATCTGGTGCAGGAAACCTATATGAAAGCCTTTCGTTTTATTGATTCGTATGATGCAGGTACCAACGCCAAAGCCTGGCTTTTCAAAATCCTGAAGAATGCATTTATCAATGAGTACAGAAAGAAATCCAAAAAGCCCACCAAGGTGGATTACGAGGATTTTATCGGATATCAGGACAATGAAGAAAACAGCCGGGTAGAATATGTAGATTTAAGGCACGAGATTTTTTCGGGAATGATAGGAGATGAGGTGACCAAGGCACTGAATTCTCTGCCGGTAGATTTCAGAACGGTCATACTTCTTTGTGATGTAGAGAACTTTTCTTACGAAGAAATTGCTAAGATAACTGACATTCCTATCGGTACCGTACGATCCAGATTGCATCGTGCAAGAAACATGCTGAAGGAAAAGCTCAAGACGTATGCAAAAACAATGGGGTATCAATAATTTTTATCGATGAGTGAGAAAACAAAGTGTTTGCTTTCCAGGGAAGAATGCCGGGCCTTGATGGACCGTGTATATATGGCACTGGACGGTGCGCTGAGCGGAGATGAAGAGAAAGCGGTTTTTTGTGAAGTGGAGAAGTATCCCTGCTGTGTGGAGAAGATAGAAATCGAGAAAAAATACCGGAGCATATTGGTCGAAGCATGCCGCTGCAAGTCCGTTCCGGATGCACTCATTCAGTCGATAAAAAAACAGGTATCGGGATTGCTGGATGGCAATCCGCTTTAATCCACCTTCAGTATCAATCCTTTTAAGTAGTTTCCTTCGGGATGAAATATGCTGACCGGATGGTCTGCCGGCTGCGATAGTCGCTCCAGTATTTGAATATTCCGCCCGCTCTCAATAGCTGCCGCCCGCACCGTATCTTCAAACAAACGGGTATCCACCACCTGTGAACAGGAAAAAGTAAAAAGAATGCCGCCTGCACGAATACTGCTCATAGCCAGTGCATTGAGGCGCTTGTAACCAATCACGGCATTGTGTCTGCGCGATATGCTGCGGGCAAATGCGGGGGGATCGACCACCATCATATCGTACTCATTCTTATGATTTTTCAAAAAGTCGAAGACATCGGCCTCGATGCCCCGGTGTTTTTCCGAT
>JALSIH010000137.1 GCA_026981615.1 Chitinophagales bacterium | reverse complement strand
CGCAGGCCCGCATGATGCTGATCTTTCTTCCCATTCCGGTCAATGCCGTCCTGATGGGAATCCTCTATATTGCCTATTCTTTCTACATGGGCCGGAGAGGCAGCGACCATATCAATCACGAAGCACACCTCTACGGAGCATTGTATGGTTTTGCTTTGCATGCAGCCCTTCATCCCGGGCTGTTGCCCCGTTTTATTGAGCAAATACTTAAAATTTCAGGTTTATGATAGATATGCGCAGCGATACCGTTACCCGGCCCACACCCGGCATGAAGGAGGCGATGTTACGCGCCCCCCTGGGCGATGATGTCTTTGGCGAAGACCCGGCTGTAAACGAACTGCAGGAGAAAGCAGCGGCTCTCTTCGGAATGGAGGCGGCCCTCTTCTGCCCATCGGGTACAATGACCAATCAGATAGCCCTCAAAGTGCATACAAATCCCCTTGATGAGCTGATCTGCGACATCCGTTCGCACATCTACCAATATGAAGCGGGGGGCTATGCTTTCCACAGCGGCATCGCAGTGAAACTGATTCACAGCGAGCAGGGCATTCTTTCGCCTGCGGATATTGAAAAAAATATCAACCCCGATGACATACACAAAGCACGGACACGCCTGGTGAGTTTGGAGAATACGGTGAATAAAGGCGGTGGAAATTATTATACTTTGGAGGAGATGCAGGCACTTTCCGCATCCTGCCGTGCCCATGGCCTTCGTCTGCATCTGGACGGGGCCCGCATCTTCAACGCGCTGGTGGCAAGCGGTGACCGCCCTGGCGGCATCGGGCCCCTCTTCGACTCCATATCCGTCTGCCTTTCGAAAGGACTCGGGGCTCCGGTCGGAAGTCTATTGCTGGGCAGCCGTGATTTCATTAAAGAGGCTCTGCGTTTTCGCAAGGTGATGGGGGGCGGCATGCGGCAGGCCGGGATGCTGGCTGCAGCCGGCATTTATGCGCTGGATCATCACGTGGAAAGGTTGAAAGAAGATCATGAAAGGGCGGCCCGTCTTGCTGCTGCATTGGAGCAGCTCGATTATGTAGAGTCGCTGCTGCCAGTTCATACCAACATCGTGGTTTTTACGCTTCGGCCTTCTATCAATCCTGCCGCTTACCTCGAAATGCTGAAATCCGAAGGCCTGCTGGCCGTCTCTTTCGGAGGGCAGGCCGTCCGCTTGGTCACACATTTGGACCTGAGGGAAGAAGACATAGAGCGGGCGATTGAAATTTTGGGGAAAATAAGCGCCTGATGGAGCTTCTTCCTGATCTGCATACTCAAAAAGCAGGGGGCTTTTCATTACTTTAGCCCCTCATAAAACAAAGCATTATTCTATGTCGAAAATGGACGAAAAGCTTGAAATTCTCCGGGCAAAAAGAGCCGAAGCAATGGAGGGCGGAGGAGCGGAAAGAATTAAAAAACAGCATGCCAAAGGAAAGCTGACCGCCAGAGAGCGCATTCATTTTCTGCTGGATGAGGATTCTTTCGAAGAACTGGACATGCTGAAAAAGCACCGTGCCACAGACTTCGGCCTCGACAAAAAACGGCCACTGGGCGATGGGGTAGTGACGGGCTACGGTACGATTAACAAGCGGCCGGTTTATGTTTACAGCCAGGACTTTACCGTATTCGGAGGGTCCCTGTCGAAAGCCCATGCCGAAAAAATTTGCAAGATCATGGACCTGGCCATGAAAAACGGAGCGCCCGTTATCGGGCTCAACGACTCGGGCGGGGCACGTATTCAGGAAGGAGTGGAGTCGCTCGGAGGATATGCCGATATCTTTTATCGAAATACGATGGCATCGGGTGTCATTCCTCAAATATCGGCCATTTTGGGACCCTGTGCCGGAGGGGCGGTCTATTCCCCGGCCATCACCGATTTTGTTTTTATGGTACAGAATACTTCTTACATGTTTGTGACCGGCCCCAATGTGGTAAAAACCGTGACCCACGAGGTGGTGAGTGCGCAGGAATTGGGCGGAGCCTTCACCCATGCCGGCAAGTCGGGCGTAGCCCATTTTGCCTGCGAGAATGAAATTCTTTGCCTGCAGGATATCCGCAAACTGCTCGGCTATATGCCCCAGAACTGCGAAGACGGCCCCCCCGTAAGGCCCTATGAAGAAAAGGAGGATGAGACCCGCCCCGGACTGCTTGAAATCCTTTCGGACAATCCGAGCCAGCCCTACGATATGCACGAAGTGATTGATGAAATTGCAGATGAAGATTCCTTTATGGAAGTGCATAAAGAATATGCCCAAAACATGATTGTCGGTTTTGCACGAATTGCAGGGCGCAGCATCGGTATTGTGGCCAATCAGCCTTTCTTCCTGGCCGGGGTCCTCGACATTGAATCATCGCGCAAGGCCGCTCGTTTCATCCGCTTTTGCGATGCCTTCAACATCCCGCTGCTGACGCTGGTGGATGTCCCCGGTTTCTTGCCGGGCACCGATCAGGAATGGGGCGGCATCATCAGCAACGGGGCCAAGCTCCTCTATGCCTTCAGCGAGGCCACGGTGCCGAAAATAACGGTCATCACACGCAAAGCCTATGGCGGAGCCTATGATGTGATGAACAGCAAGCACATCGGAGCCGACTTCAACTTTGCCTGGCCCACGGCAGAAATTGCCGTGATGGGGCCCAAAGGGGCTGCGGAGATCATTTTTCGCAATGAAATTGCTTCGGCCGCTGACCCGGAGGCCAAACTGCAGGAAAAAGTGGATGAATACAGCGAAAAATTCGCACACCCCTACCGGGCGGCAGCACTCGGGTATATTGACGAAGTCATCGAACCCCAAAATACGCGCATCAAGGTGATGAAAGCTTTTAAGATGCTGGAACAAAAGGTGGACAATCTGCCTAAAAAGAAACACGGAAACATACCCCTTTAACCTAAAAAAAATAAACAGTTATGGCAAAGAAAAAAGCAGTGGTCAATCAGAAATCACTGAAATTTCTCGAAGCATACCTCAACAACCCTTCTCCGACCAGTTTTGAGGAAGCAGGACAGAAATTATGGATGGAATATATCAAGCCCTATGTGGACGATTTTATCATTGACGATTACGGGTCGGTGGCTGCCGTCATCAACCCCGGGCAGGAATATAAAGTAGCCATCGAAGCCCATGCCGATGAGATTTCATGGTATGTGCATTACATTACCGATGACGGCTTTCTCTATGTCATTCGCAACGGGGGCTCCGATCACATGATTGCTCCTTCGAAAAGGGTGAATATCTACACGAAGAAAGGAGTGGTGAAAGGGGTCTTCGGATGGCCGGCCATTCACATGCGCAAACCCGGCAAAGACGAGCCCGTTCCGAAAGTGGAAAATCTCTTTATCGACATCGGGGCAAAGAACAAAGAAGAAGTGGAGAAGATGGGCGTGCATGTGGGCTGTGTGGTCGTTTACGAAGATCCTTTCATGCGCCTCAATGACTTTTATGTTGGCCGTGCCCTCGACAACCGGGCCGGTGGTTTCATGATTGCCGAAGTGGCACGCTTATTAAAAGAAAGCAAGGTCAAATTGCCATTCACGCTCTATGTCGTTAATTCGGTGCAGGAAGAAGTGGGGCTCAACGGAGCCAAACTGATGGGTTATCGCCTCTATCCCGATCTGGCCATCGTCACTGATGTTTGCCACGATACCAACACTCCGCTGGTTGACAAGAAGGTGGAAGGAGACTTCAAGGCCGGCAAGGGGCCTGTGGTCACGTATGCCCCGGCCGTGCAGAATAAGCTCAGAGAGCTGATTCTTGATACGGCAGAGGAAAAGGACATTCCGGTGCAGCGCAGTGCCTCTTCCCGCTTTACGGGAACCGATACCGATGCATTTGCCTACAACCGGGCCGGCATCCCTTCGGCCCTTATATCCCTTCCGCTGCGCTATATGCATACCACAGTGGAAATGGTGCACAAAGACGATGTGGATGACGTGATTCGCCTGATTTTCGAAACGCTTCAGAAAATAAAAGCAGGCCAGTCTTTCAAATATTTCTGAGTAGCTGCCGGGGGAGCCGGCAGGGAAGAAAGTAAATAAGCATCGCTTTCCTTATAAAAGCCGCCAGGCTTTAAATACTACTTTTTGCGTATTGAAAAGGAAATAAAATACATATACCTTAGCGCAGTAAATTTAAAATCAAAATTATATATACAATGAAACCCGTTAAATTATTTTTTCTACCCATGTTTTTCTTCGTCTTCTCCACTTCCGTCTCAGCGGAAGAAGCACCGGCAGAAATGGTAGCTTATACCTGGAGTAAGTATGATCTGAAGTTTGAGATCCCGGACTACATGGAGGTTAAATCAAATACCGCCACCCTCTTTTATGCAAGCGGAGGCGATATGATCCTGAATATCTATGCCGAGAAATCTTCTGCCAGCGGATCTACATTGGCCGATGAACATTATGCAGAGCTGAGATTGAGCAACAAGGAATTGGTAAGCGACCCTTCGGAATATTCCAACGAAGGGTTGTCGGGTCAGTATATGATTGGAAAGGGCAACAACGGTTCCAGCGTTTATGCCTTTATTGTGGCCGGCCTGAATGATGAGGCCCGCGAAAATGCTTTTAAAGTTAATATTCAGATTCTGACCAGTTCTCCCGATTATCAAAGCATTATTGAAGATGCCGTGGATATGCTGAACAGCTTCGGCACCATCAGCGGAAGCACGGGAGGCTCCGAAGAGATTCACTCTTCCTCGACCACCACGGGCGGTACCCTGAAATGGTACGATGACAATTTTGAATTTTATATCCCGGAGGGCCTGACCATCCGGTCGAATAAGGACGGATATTATGAGGCGAATAATGAAAACCTCAGTGTCAAAATAAAAAAAGAAAGAAGCCGCGCTTCGGTTAGCAGGCTGGCCAAAGATGTGTTCTCGGATTTGCGTGTGAATGACTTTAAACATACGGCAGACGGTGAACTTGACATGGGCGGACTGGAAGGCTGGAAACTGATCGGCTCGGGAATGCTTAATGACGAGTCGGTTGTTTATGCCGTCATGGCTTTTGAAGACAGCGCCAACCGAAATAAATACTCGGCCGAGCTGGTGCTCTATATGCGTGCGGGCGTTGATACGGACCACTACGTTTCCATGATGAAAGATATCATTCAGGGATTTGGCAAGATCAATCCCTAATGGATTGGAGGAACAACAAAAGCTTTTCATATAAAGCCGGCTTTCTCAGGCCGGCTTTTTTTAGCATGGATATGAGAGGATTTATTTCGGGCCCTGTTTCTCCCGGAAATTTCGAAACATTCTTCCTGCTTTTCTGTTTTTATTGCAAAAAGAGGCTGCAATGGATGGGATCGTGCGAAAGGCAAACTGCGCTGAGCGCGCTTCATTTGCACGGATGATCATGCTTTCAGCTCCTTATTTCAAAGAACTTTTTGGAGCGAAAGCGGAAAAAATGTTTGAAGCGCTTTTCTGCATCAAAGGCACGCTCTTCAGCAGCGAACTGGTAAAAGCCCTCTATTTTGACCACACTCCGGCCGGGATGATTCTCTCGTATGACTTCGAAACCGGCAGGCGCTTCAGCTTAAAAACCGGACTTTGTTTTTTCAGGTACGCTGCGTGCCAAATGCTGTGCAAGTTTCCGGTCTTCCTACGGCTCAACAAGCGCATCGGAAAATTGAATCCGGGCGATTATTATATCAGCAATCTGGCGGTCTTTCCGCCCTTCCGCTCGAGGGGAGGAGGGCCGCTTCTGATGAAATCCGTAGAAGAAGAGGCGCGTTTGCGGGGCATGAAGTATCTCGTTTTGGATGTGGAAAGAGAAAATGAAAGGGCCATTGGGCTTTACACCCATTGCGGATTCGAAATATACCGGTCCTTTGATGTAAATATCGGCAGGAACACTACCTTGCATTTCTTCCGTATGAAAAAGCTCCTGAACTGAAAGAAAAAGCCGCGGCAGATGACACGGAAAAAGAATGGAACAGAAAAAATATGCCCGGCATGCGGAGAAACTTTTCATTGCCATGCAGCTGACATTGCCTCCTGCGATTGCCGCTGGCTTTCTTTGAAAGAGGAACCGCGCCTTGCCGTCAGCAGCCGCTACGATGACTGTCTTTGCACGGAGTGCCTTCTCCGCCTTGCCGAAGCCCGCCAAGGCAGGGACAACGAGGACGGATGATCTTCGAACTATCGTTGCTGTTTCTGTTCCTCTTTTATCAGCCTGAATCCGATACCGATTTTCAGGGGGTTGCTGCGCTCCGAAATATGGATATTCAGTACTTTGCCGGAGGGGTTCAGATACTCGTTGATTAAAGCGACAAATCGGAGGTCCTTATCACTGTTCAGGTAATACACCGGCTCGAGCCGGGGGAAGGCTTTCAAGAGCTCGCGGATGCGGCTGAAAGTTTTATCGGCTTCGGCACTGATTCTTCCGGGCCTGCCGATCAATTCGGCTTTCTCAATCGTCAGGAGCAACTCGTCCAGATCGCGGCTTAAGCCGTATTTCATAGAGCTGCCCTGCAGCAGGGTGTCGAGGCGGTAACCGAATGTAGCCAGCACACTGTCCATCAGCAGCATATTGTTTCGCAGGTCGCGCCAGTCAATCGTATAGCGGGAGATGGTCAGCTTATATCCTTTCAGCTTTTTTTTCAGGGCGGCATTTTCTTTTTTCAGCTTTTGTATGGCTTCGCTGTTTCTTTCATTCAGATGGCTGAAGCGATCCAGCAGCTCGCGCACCTCGTTGTTGCAGTCGGCCGTGTCCGAGCGGAGTTTCTCTAATTCTGCCGCCAGAGTGCGGTTTTGCCGCTGAGCGATAAAATACAGGGAATCCAGGCGCGAAAGGGCTGCAGATTTTTCGGAATATTTTTTTTGACTCACGCAAGCGCCTGTTCCCAGCGCAAAGAAGAGGAGAAATCCCCAAATGAAGAGGAGCCGGACTGTTTTACGGGAGGAGGGATGCATTGATGACAACATTTTCTATAGGATTATGGGCGAAATGATACGGAATGTAAGATAAGGAAGGTATCGCTTTTGTAATAATGAAGTGGGCGCGCTTGCCCCGTGTGATGCTGCCCAGTTCGTCCTGCAACTCGAGGGCATAGGCGGCATTTAGTGTGACGGCATTCAGCGCTTCCTCGGGGAGCAGTTTCATGCGTATGCAGGCCAGCGAGAGCAGAAAAGAAATATTGCCCGAAGGAGCGGATCCCGGATTATAGTCGCTGGCAATGGCCAGGGCCAGTCCGGCATCGATGATTTTACGGGCCGGGGTGTAAGGTATGCCGAGAAAAAAAGAGCAGCCCGGCAGCGCCACCGGCATGGTATCCGGATGATCCGAAAGCGATTCGAGGTCTTTGCCGGTGAGCACTTCGAGGTGGTCTGCGGACAAGGCATTGTACTCAAGGGCGGCCTGCAGACCTCCGATGCTGTTAAACTGATTGACATGCACCTTCGGCCTCAGCCCGTATTGGCGGGCGGCTTCAAAGAGTTGCCGGCTCTCATCCGCTGTAAAGTAGTTCTTCTCGCAAAAGACATCGACATAGTCGGCCAGTTTTTCCTCTGCCACGCGGGGCAGCATCTCGTCAATGACCTGTCTCAGATAAGCTTTGCGGTCTTTGCGAAACTCCTGCGGCACGGCATGGGCCCCGAGGAAAGTGTTCTTGACCGGAATGGGAAGCAGTTCCCCGATTTTGCGGGCTACACGCAGCATTTTCAGCTCGGCTTCCACATTCAGACCGTAGCCGCTCTTTATTTCCAGCGCTCCGGTGCCCAGGCGCATCACTTCGTTGACCCTTCGCAGGGCCCCTTCGAGCAATTCGGCTTCGCTGCTTTCTCTCAGCTTGCGTGCCGAATTGAGAATGCCCCCGCCACGGGCGGCTATTTCTTCGTAGCTGAGGCCTTTGATGCGGTCTCTGAACTCTCCTTCGCGTGTACCCGCATAGATTATATGCGTATGGCTGTCGACAAAGGCAGGCAGGAGGAAGCGCCCCCGCAGGTCGATTGTTTCGCCCGTGCTCTCCGGGCATCGGTCCATGGGGCCGAAGTCGGCTATGCGCCCCTCACGGGCCAGCAGCCAGGCATTCTCAATTCCCGGAAAGGCGGCCATCTCCTTTCCCGATACTTTTTCCGTGCCGGCTTCGCGGATGCCGTAAAGTCCCTTGATATTCCTGAATAATACTTCCATAGTGCTGCTTAGACAGGTAAAAATAGACGAAGCCCGGGGGCTTTGCAAAAAATTATCCCCGCCACGGGGGTGTCTGCTATTATTGATAAATTAGCCGGAGAAACGAAGCACTATGCCAAAGAAAAAGATGCCGTTGCACTGGAAGATTATAATCGGATTGATTCTCGGGGCCGTCTGGGCACTTTTGAGCAGTTTCTTCGGCTTTTCCGGCTTTACCCTCGACTGGATCATGCCCTTCGGCACCATCTTCATCAAGTTGCTCAAACTCATTGCCGTACCCCTCGTGCTTTTTTCAATCATCCGCGGCATCAGCAGCCTTGACAATGTCAATCAGGTGGGGCGCATGGGGCTCAAGACGGTCTTGCTCTACGTAGGCACCACCCTCATGGCCATAAGCATCGGGCTTGTACTGGCCAATGTGCTGGGCCCCGGCAAGCGCATGAACGAAGAGAGCCGGATAAAAAACCGGCTGGCTTATGAAAACTGGGCCATGAACTCGGGGGTGGATATCCTGGACGGAAAATTGCTCATGGACGATCCCTCGGTGGTCAAAGCCTATTTTGACAGCTCCCTGATGACGGAATACAACAGGGATGCGGAAGCCCTTCTGGCCGACAAAGCCAAAAATGCCGAAAGACTGAAAGAAGAGGGGCCGCTGAGTTTTGTGGTCAACATGGTGCCCGACAATATTTTTGCTTCCCTGCAAAACAATCAGATGATGCTTCAGGTCATCTTCTTTGCGCTCTTTTTCGGCATCACCATCCTTTTGATTCCGAGAAGGAAAACCAGGACAATTCGCAAGTTTATTGAAGAGACGGACGAAGTCATCCTGAAAATGGTGGATGTGGTGATGCAGGGTGCACCTTATTTTGTCTTTGCCCTGCTCGCGGGGCAACTGGCCAAAATGGCGGGTGATGACCCCGCCAATGTGGTCGAAATATTCAAAGGACTGGGATGGTATGCCCTCACGGTGGCCCTGGGGCTTTTGCTCGTTGCTTTCGTGATCTATCCGCTCATTATCAAATTTTTTGTCAGAGATATTTCTTACAAAGATTTTTTCCGGGGTATCCGCGAAGCACAGCTCCTGGCGTTTTCGTCCAGCAGCTCGGCAGCCACACTGCCCGTCACCATGGATTGTGTACATGAGAACCTCGGTGTTCCCGAGGAGGTGAGCAGTTTTGTCCTGCCCATCGGAGCCACCATCAACATGGACGGCACCAGCCTTTACCAGGCCATCGCGGTCTTGTTTTTGGCCCAGCTTCATATGATCGACCTCACGATTTTGCAGCAAGCCACCATTTTGCTGACCGCCACCCTGGCTTCCATCGGGGCGGCAGCCGTGCCCAGCGCGGGCCTTGTGATGCTCATCGTAGTGCTCGAAAGTGTGGGCCTCAATGCCGCCTGGATTGCCATCATCTTTCCGGTCGACCGCATATTGGATATGATGCGAACGGTGGTGAATGTGACAGGCGATGCCAGCATCGCCACCGTGATTGCAAAATCGGAAGGCAGACTGAACTTCAAGCGTCCCGATAGAATTAAGAATCTGGAATTGTAAAAAATTTGTGACCATGAATTTTGTGTATATCACCGGAACCGGCTCGGGAATAGGGAAAGCACTGGCTGAGCGCCTCCTCGATACGGGGAAATACAAGGTGATCGGCATTTCGCGGCATCAGCGCATCGAACACCCCCACTATCTGCACATCGCACTGGACCTTTCGAAGCCGCGGCTGTTTAAAAAATTTCGTTTCGAGCACATTTCAAAAGCTGCGAAGATCGTACTGGTGAACAATGCGGCAACACTGGGAGAAGTGAAGCATGTGGGCCGGGTCAAACCGCACAGCATCGTGGCGGGCTATCATTTAAATCTGGTGGCTCCGGCTTTTTTGAGCAATGAATTTCTTCGCAGCTATCGCAATCACGAAGCGCAGAAACTGATCATCAATATCTCATCGGGGGCTGCCTTTGCCGCCATCGAGAGCTGGAGCGTCTATTGTTCCTCAAAAGCCGGGCTTGAGATGTTTTCGGCCGTACTGGAAGAAGAGCTTAAGATGGACGGGGTCAGCGATACGCGGGTTTTTTCCGTTTCTCCCGGAGTGGTGGACACGCCCATGCAGGCGCGCATCCGGGAAGCCGATCCCGCAGAATTTCATCTCCTCGACCAGTTTAAAAAATACAAAGAAGAAGGGCTGCTGGCCGATCCGGCAGACGTAGCCGCCCGGCTCGAAAATATCATTGAATTCCCCGGGGAATATCCATCGAGAACCATTCGCCTCGATGTGGACGGCCGCAGCTAAAGGCCGGCCATCAGATTGCAGCCCCTGACTTCGCTGTGGTCCATGCGGCC
The DNA here is from genome assembly GCA_026981615.1 of Chitinophagales bacterium. Classification (GTDB taxonomy): domain Bacteria; phylum Bacteroidota; class Bacteroidia; order Chitinophagales; family S012-47; genus S012-47. The sequence goes on along the minus strand of JALSIH010000137.1, from coordinate 4,681 downwards.
CAAGACTTCAAAACGTCCGTCTGCATGAACCTTACCAAGATCAGCTGTCTCAAGAAATGAGCAGGAATAAAGATTGGCCAGGTCGATGACGCGGATGACCCCGGTCTCTCCGGCAGCTTTCGGCTCAAATGGATCATGTATGTCGCGGAGGCTCACTTTCATCGTAGGCGCAGGCTCAAAAAGCCCCTCTCCGGCCGAATAGGCCTGCGAAAGCATCTCCGTCATGCCGTATTCGCTGTGTACCGATGCCACTCCGAAGGCCGACTTTAAGCGCTCGTGCACTTCCTCGCGCGTCAGCTCGCGTCCGCGCCCTTTCATCCCTCCGGTTTCCATGATGACGGCATCATTCAGATCCATGGGATATTTGCTTGCAAAGTGCAGCAGCGCAAAAGTGACTCCGATGAAGAGAATTTTTCTTTTGCCCCTGTCATGCGCTTGCAGGTCTTCGGCCAGCTTTTCGTAATTGTGCAGATAGAATTGCTCCTCATTCTGTTTTCCGGCTTCCATCAGCACCTTCACCATGTAGACCAGGGAGGCATCCTCACGCTCGAGATAGGAGGGCAGCAGGGGGAATATCCGGTAGCTTCCGGGGTCTCCGTAGAACTTGCGAAAAGCACGCAGCAGCGACTCCCGGTAGAGCCTGAGATCGCTCACATGATGGCGTGCCGGGATGCTTCCGCTCGTGCTGCTGCTCACAAAGCTGCGCTCCACCGGACGCGTGCCGCTGATTACGCGGTGGAAACGGAAGGCCGGAACAGGCAGGAAGGGAATGTCCTCGATGCAGCGGATATCCCGGAGCTTTAGCCCGAGATAGCGGAGGTAGCTTGCATAAACGGGGTTCTGCCGGGCTTGCCAGCGGAAGACATCCATGGCCAGCGAATCGAAGCTTTCCGCGTCAATTTCCCGTAACTTTTTCCTTATTTCCCGTTCCTGATTCATGAATGACAATAACTAAGAGGCAAAGTTGTTTATTTTTACAAAGGCAAGGGCCTAAAAGTGCAGGATTCTTCATGAAATACAAAATCGTATACCGTTTTCTTCTTCCGGCAATTTTTGCCGCTTTTGCCGGGTCGTGTATTACTCCGCAGGAGTTCCCTCCCGAGCCCTTTCTGAAAAATGCACAGGTAAGCGATACCCTTCTCGAAGCGGGGGTCGATTCGCTGGTGATTTCTTTCGAGTTTCAGGACGGGGACGGTGACCTCGGGAACAAAAAAAACGATACGCTCTTCAATATTTTCCTGATTGACAAGCGCACGGGTTTTGAATATCCCTACCAGATGCCTGTTTTGGGCAACCGCGAACAGGCCATTACGGGTACCGTCTGGGTGACCATCGATCCTTTCAACATCAATTGCCGCCCCTTCAATGACGGCCGCGACACCCTGCGTTATCAGATCTACGTAGTAGACCGGGCCGAAAACAAAAGCAATATCATTTTCACACCGGAGGTCATACTTATTTGTCGCTGACCGGGTATTCCGAATTTTTAGTTTCCCGGGGCTTGACGTACGAATAAAAGACACTAATTTTGGAAAGTCCCGGCACGGATCCCGGCAGGCGAATCCAGCGCAGCAGAAAAGCCGGCAGATTTCAGGATGATGAAAAGATACTTTACATACAGATTTCCTCAGACTCAGCTGTTTGCTTTGTGCCTCTTTTTTCTCTTTGGCAGTACGGATTCCCTCTTGGCCCAAACGGACCGTCCCATCGGCATCAATCTGACAGGTATAGAGGATTATTCGCCTGAATATGTATTTACGGATGTCTTCAGGCAGTGCCGTCCCTGGATTGCCCACGAAAACCGGTTCGGAGCAGCGTGGTCGAGCGGAGTGGAAATACCGTTGAGAGCCGATGGATATCCCCTGAAAATCCCCTATGATGACGGCACACATGCCCCGCAGATCGTGCGCACCCTGCTTTTCTTCGGCAGCGCACTGCCGGATCATTATCCCGGTGGAAATTATCGCCTGATGGCCTCCGGTAGCGGAGTACTTCGGCTCTGGGGGGCGGCTTCGGGCAGCTACCGCTGTCCGGTCGATACCCTCGTCTATGTGGACAGCAGCCTTGGCGGCATTGCCATAGAAATAGAGGAATCTCTCGAAAGCGATCCGGTACATGCCATCCGTTTTATCATGCCCGGATTTGCAAACAGCTATAAAGAGGAAATTTTTAATCCCGCTTTGCTTTCCTTTCTCGATGATTTCAGCCTGATACGTTTCATGGACTGGATGAAGACCAACTTTTCGCCCGTGCGGCATTGGGAAGATAGAAACAAAACGGATTATTACACGCAAACGTTGGAAAACGGAGTGGCTCCGGAATACATCATACGCCTCTGCAATTCACGGGGCAAAGATCCCTGGATTTGCATTCCCCATGCGGCCGATGACAATTATATTGAGAATCTGGCCCGGCTCTTTCGTGATTCGCTCGATCCGGAGCGAAAGCTGTATATCGAATACAGCAACGAAGTGTGGAACAGTATTTTTACGCAGAGCGGATATGCCGACAGCATGGGAGCTGCATTGGGCTATTCCGGCAATCCCTGGGAGCAGGGATGGCAGTTTTATGCAAAAAGGTCGGCCGATGTCTTTCGGATTTTCGAGGCCGAATTTGGTGCGGATGATCGTCTTGTGAAAGTCCTTGCAAGCCAAAGCAGTCCCTGGCTGAGCAATTATATCATATCCCGCTTCAGAGAGCCGGGGTACAACCCGGACGGCACCCGTGCCGATGCCCTCGCCATTGCTCCTTACTTCGGAGGACGGGTGGCCATGTCCATCGGGCAGGCCGGTCTGGCCGACAGTGTCACGGTGGACGATATACTCGACTCATTGGAGCGGAGCCTGCCCGAGGCCTTCGGGTATATGGACGAAGTAAAGGCTGTGGCCGACAGTGCCGGCCTCCAATTTCTGGCCTATGAGGGAGGGCAGCACCTGGTGGCTTATTATCCTTACCACAACGATACGGCTTTTGTCAGCAAGTTGGTACGTGCCAATCGCCATGAACGGATCTACGATATTTACTGCCGTTATTTTAATCACTGGTTTGACAGCACCGGTGGCGGGCTTTTTGCGCATTATTCCTCGCATAGCTCCTTCGGGAAATGGGGATCATGGGGTGTCAAAGAATATCTGGAAGATACCCTGGCACCCAAATACAGGGCTTTGCAGGAATGCGTTTTCTCGTTCAACCGGGATACCGTTATCAGCGGAAGGATAGAAGCACTCGTGCCGGACAAAGCAAGTCTCCGGGTTTTTCCGCAGCCCGGCAGCAACGGCCGGATCTGGATTCAACACAGCCTGCATGCCCCCCGGCTCAGGCTTTTTGATATGCAGGGACGGGCCATCGGATACCGCATCGCGTCCCGATCGGAATCTATGATGGAAATCCGAGTGGGCGATTATCACGGAATGCTCATTCTCGTACTCGAAGACGATGAGCAACGCCTGTTTCGAACCGTGTGTTTCCTATGACCGGGAAATGAGTTTCCTTGTCATAAGGAGGCCCGCATATACACTGTTTTTATGGATTTTCTTCCGCTTCAGAGGATTATCTCCACACCGCGCCAAAAGGCCACCCGGCCTTCGATCATCTTTGCCATCTCTTTGGGCTCGGGGTAGTACCATGCTGCATTCTTGTTTCGCTTGCCGTTCACTTCAATATGATAGTAGCTGGCCCGGCCTTTCCACGGACAAACACTGTGAAAATCACTTTGACGATAAAACTCATTGCGGATGCTGTTCGCAGGGAAATAATGATTGCCTTCTACCACAATGGTGTCGTTACTTTCGGCAATAACGGTGCCGTTCCGGGTTGCTCGTGCCATTTTTTATTTGCAAATTAAGCAAGCAAATAACGGCCAAGCGGATAATTATTTCCAAATGTCGCGGGGGCGGCACAAATAGAGTACGGTCAGGCTCCATTATCTTTGTCGGAAACAGAAAAGGAGCATGAGCGCCATTCGATTCATACATACGGCCGACCTGCACCTCGATTCGCCCTTCGGCAAGCTGAGCCGACTGGACGAATCACTGGCCTCGCGCCTGCGCGATGCGGGCTTCCGTACCTTCTCCCGCATTGTGGACACCGCCCTGTCGGAGCAGGTCGATTTCTTGCTGATAGCCGGAGATATCTTCGACAGTGAGCAGCGCAGTCTGGCCGCCCAGCTCGGGTTTATAAAACAGCTGAAGCGTCTTTCCGCGGCCGCCATTCCCGTGTATTTCAATTGCGGCAATCACGACCCGCTTTCCTCATGGATGAAGCATCTGACATGGCCCCCGGGCGTGCATCGCTTCGGCAGCGAAAAGGTGGAAACCCTCGTCTTCGAAAAGAACGGGGAGCCCCTGGCCGCAATTGCGGGCATCAGCTTTGGCGACAAAGTGGTGACGGAAAATCTGGCCCTCCGTTTTCCGCCTGCCCGCGAGGAAATTCCTTTTTCCATTGCCCTGCTGCACGGCAGCTACGGCCATTCTGCCGTGCACGCGCCCTATGCGCCTTTTCAACTTCGCGATGTGCAGGACAAAGGCTATGACTATTGGGCCCTCGGCCATATCCATAAACCGTCTTTGCCGCACGAAAACAATCCCGTCATCGCCTATCCGGGCATTCCGCAGGGCCGTGATTTCGGGGAGTCGGGGCCGCGGGGATTTTATATGGTGGAGCTGAAAAAAGGGGAGGAAGC
>JALSIH010000136.1 GCA_026981615.1 Chitinophagales bacterium | reverse complement strand
TGGTTAGTGGTTAGTGGTTAGTGGTTAGTGGTTAGTGGTTAGTGGTTAGTGGTTGGTGATTGGTGGAAAGGTTGAGGAGTTGGAGAAGCGGGAGCCCGGGCATTAAAGAAAGTTTCACCCACACCGGGATGCAGACAAGGACGAAATACTTTCGGGTATTGCCGTATTTTCCGCGGTCTCCGCGTCCCGGCTTCTGCGAAATCTGCGAGGAAAAAAGAAAAGATCCAAAGCGGGAAGTTCCGGCACTCTTTTGGATATCCCGGCAATTAAGTGCCCGCATCGTTCAGACCCTATCAGCTCTTCTGCTCAGCCACATCATCTACAAAGAAAACCAGAACAGCCGCCAGCAGCATGCTGCCCCCGCCCAATACCAATGCCATGACGGCATCGTTGCCGAGCAGGTTGCGCATAAAGAATCCGAGGAGGCTGGCTGCCACGATCTGCGGAATCACGATAAAGAAATTAAAGATCCCCATATAGAGGCCCATCTTTTTGGCCGGCAGTGCCCCCGAAAGGATGGCATAGGGCATGGACAGAATGCCGGCCCAGGCAATGCCCACCCCGAGCATGGGCAAGAGCAGCAACCCGGGCGTATGGATAAAGAAGATAGCGATAAGCCCGAGGCCGCCCAGCCCGAGGCAGAGGGCATGAACCCCCTTGCGACCGATATATCGTGCCATAAACGGCAGAAAAAAAGCAATCATGGCAGCAAAAAGGTTGTAGGCGGCAAAAAGGATTCCTACCCAGTTGGCTCCGGTGTTGTACTCTTTCTGCACGTATTTCAGACGATCGACAAGGAGGAGGCGCTCCCACTCTTCTCCGGCCATTTGCAGGGTGACGGGTTGGCTGAGAATAAAAGCATGCAGGGTTTCGTAGCTTACGCTTTCCGCCCCGCTGCCCCGGCCCTCCCCGGCACCGGCCATCTCTGCCCGCAGCGAGCGGACTTCCTCTAAGGCCGCCTTTCCGCTCTCGTCCTGCGGGAGGTGCTCACTCAGTTTATCCAGGTCGTCCAGCAGCTTTTCTTCGCTGATCAAACGTCCATCGAGAAAATAATTGACAAAACGGCTGTCGATGCGCGGAGTCTTGCCGGCTTCAAATTTCTTTTCGTAGCGTTCAAATTCGGCTTCGATGCCCGCATCGCGGCTGCCCTCCCGGCTGATTTCACGATATACCTCATGCAGGGCCTGCACTTCGTCCCGGCCGAGGTGCATATCGTAGGCCTGCCCCGTAATGCCTGCCGTAGAATAAATCCACATGGCAAAGAGGGCAAACCAGCTGAAAAACTGCACCACCGCCAGTTGCCTCATGGTCTTCGGCATGTTGTAGAGGTCTTCCATCACCGTGACAAAGCCCGAATTCTCACGCCCGCTTCTTCGGAATGCCGAAGCCATCAGCTGTATCAGTCCGAAAAACGCGATGCCTCCGCTGAGGATATAAAGGTCTCTTTCGAGATCAAGATATCGAAAAAGTGCTGTCAGCAGCAGTCCGGCAAGCATCCAGATTGTGCCGAGGGTACCCAGTTTGTGTTCCTTGCGCTCGGCCGAGAGTGCTTTTCTCAGCTCTTCGGGCGAATATTCCTTGCGGGCCTTCTCGAAGGCTTCCATTTCTTCGGGTGAATATTCTTTGGAGGTGATGACCGTGTAGAGCACCGACAGGAAGAAGACTCCGGCACCGAGATAAAAGGACCATTTGACCGAGTCGGGTATCACTCCGGCAGCGGCCGTATTGCTGATGCCCGCCCAGTTGGTGAGCATATAAGGCAGGGCCGATGCAATGACCGCACCTGTACCTATAAAAAAGCTTTGCATGGCAAATCCTGCCGTGCGCTGCTCATCGGGGAGCAGGTCGCCCACAAAGGCACGAAAGGGTTCCATGGAAATATTGATGGATGCATCCATGATCCAGAGCATTCCGGCCGCCACCCAGAGCTCCCAGGAGTTGGGCATAATGATGAGGGCAATGGATGCAAGCAGCGCCCCGGCCAGAAAGAAAGGACGCCTGCGTCCGAGACGAGTCCAGGTGCGGTCGGAGAAATAACCGACAATGGGCTGCACAAGCAATCCGGTGATGGGAGCCGCCACCCAAAGGATGGGAATGTCGTCAATGGAGGCACCGAGGGTCTCGAAGATGCGGCTGACATTGGCATTCTGCAGGGCAAAGCCAAATTGAATACCAAAAAAGCCGAAACTCATGTTCCAAATCTGCCAAAAACTTAAGCGTGGTTTTTCTTTCATCATGCTCGGTTTAAGTGCCTAAATTACGTTTTTTTGTCCCGCATCCGAGCTCATCGCATGTGGAAGATCATCTCGTACTGCGAATAAAAATGCGCCCGCTGTCGGGGTTGTAGCTGGCCTGTCTGGCGCCTTTTTTCAGCTTTTTCCCCGGGCGGGGTATCCAATATTCCGTTCCGTCATACACGATCTTTTCGGGTGCTTCCTTCACACCGTGAAAAGAGAGCATAAATTTCCTTTCCTCAGGGCGCCCTTCAAATGGGCCGCCTGCTCTCGAAGTGCTGATTTCCCAGCTTTCTTTTCCCTGATGCACCCGGATGTTAAGCAGCTCGTATTCCCCTTTTTCATAGGCATCCTTTGTCTTTCCGTCATCATCATACATCACATAACTGTAGGTACTGTCGGCCTCGCCCGGATAGAAACGGATTTCGAGGGTTTCGCTTCGGTAGTCGTCTGTGCTGCTCACGGGCAGCGCCATAGGCAAAATGCTGCCGGCCCTCACATAGACCGGAATATCGTGGATATAAACCGGCACCTGAATCCAGCGGCCGCCCTCCAAGCGTTTGTCCGTATGAAAATCAATCCAGGTGCCCTTGGGTAAGTAAATGTTTCGTATACCCTGCCCCGAGTCAACGACCGGTGCGACCAGCAACTGCCCGCCCCAGAGATAGGTGTCGTCAATATCATAGAGGGCCGCATTGCCGGGCTCATCGAAGAAGAGGGGGCGCATCAGAGGCAAGCCTTTGCTTTCGGCCTCCCGGGCCAGAGTGTAGTTGTAAGGGAGGAAGCGATAGCGAAGGTTGATATATTTTCTGACGATTTGTTTGGTCTCTTCGCTGAAGAAAACGGGCTCGGAAGGAATGCCCGAGCCGTGGGGACGGTAGATGGGATTGAATGTACCCATCTGCATCCAGCGGGTATAGAGTTCTTCGTCTTTGCGGCCCATGGCAAAGCCTCCGAGATCGGAATGCATATAGGGAATGCCACTGAGCGCCATGCCCAGCATCACGGGCAGCTGGGCTTTCAGTCCGCTCCAGCTGCGGCTCACATCCCCGCTCCATGGGAAAACCGCATAGCGCTGCGAGCCGGCAAATCCCGAGCGGTTGAGATGAAAGAGGCGTTCTTCCGGATAGTTTTCGCTATACTTTTCAAAGAGCATCTTGCTCCACCAGTGCCCGTAGAGATTGTGCACCTGGTCGGCCGTGCCATTGACGTGGCGGATTTCCGAAGGGTGCTTTTCGGGCTCCCCGAGGTCGCCCCACCAGCCGGCCACACCCTTTTTTTTCTGCTTCTCGTACTGCTGCCAGAACCAATCCTGCGCGGCCGGCTTGAATATATCGAGCAGACCCGTTGGCCCGAACCAAAAGTCCTCGATCACAAAGGGATTTCCGTTTTCATCACCGGCCAGCAAGCCGTTCGAGGCACAGTAATCGAAATTTTTCGATTCCTTCATGATAAACGGCTCCATGATCAGCACGGTTTTCACTCCTTCTTTGCGAAAGTCCGCCATCATGCCTTCGGGGTCGGGCCAGGCCTTGCGATCCCATTCGAAGTTGCCCATATAAAAACTGTCGTGAACGCCTTTGCCAAACCAGTAGAGATCGATGACTACGGCATCGAGCGGAAAGTAAAGCTGCTTCATCGTATCGATCATATGCCGGGCTTCTTTCTCGCTTTTGTAGCCGAAACGGCTCAAAAAATTGCCGAGTGCCCAGCGCGGAGGCAGGGGCTGGCTTCCTGTCAGCCGGCTGTACGACTCCATGATCTGCGGCCAAGTGCTGCCTGCTATCACATAATAGCTCAGTTCTCCGCCTATGAAGCCCCACTCCATGATTCCCGTGTCGCTTTTCCCGATATCGAGGTAGCCCTTCTGCGGATTGTCCACAAAAAACCCGTAGAGGCGGCTTGATTGTATGTAGGGAATGCTGAAGTTCAGATCGGGACTGCCCATGCCGTAGCCGTAGTGCGGTTCGTTATATAATTTCAAACGCTCCCCCCTGCGGTCCATCGGAAGAGCCCTGAATCCGGCTCCCATGATTTTCTCTCCGGCTTGCAGGGCAAAGCGCAGACCGATATAATCGTCCTTTTCAAAGTAAGGGAGGGCTGCCTCCGTCAGCAGCCGGCCTTCGTAAAAATAGCGAAGCCCCAAATGCTTCTTTTCGACTTCCAGCCTGAACGCCCCCCAGCTCAGGGTCAGCTTGTCTGCCGTTTCGCGAAGGCTTGCTTTCAAAGAAGCCGCTTTACCGATGACGGCATTGGACAATTGCCGTGCCCCGCTGCCTGCAGGTGTATAGGTACACTTGACGATGTGCTCGGAGAAAGGCGTGATGAACAGCTTCCCACCGGAAGTTATAATCTCAAGTGTATCTCCCTTAAGCGTATGTGATTCATAAGTCAGCTGACTCTGAGCCGAAAAAAAAGAAAAGCAAAGCAAGAGCAAAAAAAACAATTTTCTCATTTGTATCGGTTTTTTATCCGGCCAATGGCAAGGTCGTATTTAGCAGGCATTCTAAACTAAATGGCTGCAATTTACTTTGTTAATTAAAAAATATAATTTTACTAAGTGGAAAAGAAAGGAAAGATAGAGGTTAAAGTAAAAGGAAAGACAGGCGGGTTGCCTATCTCTCCTGAGACTTTTGATATTAAAGAAATTATCGAGTTGATGGAGAATGTGGAAGACCTTTTATATCCCGAAAAGCCAAAAAGCAGGCCGATCATTTCCTATAATATTGAAGAAGGATCGGTCAAGCATATTTTCACTACTTCACCGGAACCGGTCATCGCAGTAAGCGCTATTCTCTCGCAGGTAAAAAGTGAGAACTCCATTGACTTTCTGGGCCTTAGAAGAGCCCGGGCCATTGAGAACATTCAAAAGTTTTCTGTAAAAAGGAACTATGAATTTCAATTTCAAACGTCCAGAACAATGCACCCCGAATTGCTTATTACACCGGAAAGCAATTTCTACAGAAGTGAAAATCTATGGGTTGATGCTGAATTTTATTTTTATGGCACATTAAAAGATGCGGGAGGGAAGAACAAGGCAAATATCCATCTCGATACGGAAAGCCATGGCTATCTGACCATAGAGACCGGACAGGATTTCTTAAAAAAGCAGGAAGAAAACTTGCTATATAAAGAATATGGAGTGCGAGTAAGTGGAAAACAAAATATCGAAACCGGTGAAATTGACAGTCATTCACTACGATTAATCGAAATCATAGATTACCGGCCTGCCTACGACAAAGATTATATTGACCGACTAATCCGAAAAGCAAGTAAGAGCTGGAAGGGAATTGACATTGACAACTGGCTTGCCAGCCTGAGAGGAGGCTATGATGAGTAGTGTACTGCTTGACACCAGCTTTTTGATACGTCTTTTGAAAAAAGATGATGAACTGCATAATAACGCTTATCAATATTACAGGTATTTCCTTGAAAAAGGATTCGTTCTAAAAGTATCGACCATTTCCATTGCCGAGTATTGTGTACGAGGAGAAATAGATGAACTCCCCCTGAGAAGTTTGCAAATTCTTCCCTTTAACATTGATCATGCAAAGTGAGCAGGAGCCTTTGCAGAGATTATTTTCAGAAATTATGGAAGCAGTGAGGAAAAGGTACATCCACGTGCTATCATACCGAATGATGCCAAGTTATTTGCACAGGCCGATCTTGATTCGGAAGTCAAATACTATATCACGGCAGACAAGAGAAGTAAGAAGATACTTGGATTTCTTAAAACCGAGATCACTCCGGGTTTTACCGTAATCTATTTACATACGCCCTATACGGAAACCTTCGGGTTATTAGACTTATAAGCAGCGTTTAAAAAAAAGGGCATTTTAGGCTTCTGCTTCATTCCATATCATTTCAATTCGTCCGAATTCATGACTGAATTCAATGTACGGCAAATCCTCAATCACCTTGCTCATATCCCCGACCGGAGTCCACGGATCGAAGGCGGAAATGGGCCGTACAAAACGATGTGCCTTGCTTTTCACTTCGGCAGGCGCTCCGTTGACACGGATCTGCAGCTGTTCTCCGAATCCGTGCAGGTAAATCCGTATGCGATCGAAGAAAGGCGTATAACTCCCTTCCACTTCATCCAGCACAATGTTTTTTGCCTGCGGGTCAAAATGTATAGTTCTTTTATAAAAATCTCCCTTTTCATAATCATAGGAGCTTCCGTCATCCTCGTAATACTCAAAGCTGTTGGCCTCCGACCCCATGTAGATATGCAGGAAGAGCACAGGCTCCGGTTTTTCGCGGGTCGACTGCACTTTCGACTGCATGGGAATGATAGCGCCTCCTTTTACAAAAACGGGCAGTTCTTCCATCGGGGCCTTTAGCAGAATTTCGCGGTCGCCTTCCCAAATATCATCGCGAAAAAAGCCGTACCATCTGCCGGGCGGCAGAAAAACTTCGGCAATTTCATCCTTGCTTTTTACAGGCGCCACAAGAAAGGCCGGCCCGAAGAAGTACTGATTTTGATAGGGATCGAGATAGATGCGCTCATCTCCGGGATAATCGATGGCCAGGCTGCGCTGCACGGGCATGCCGTCCACCACGGCTTCGTAAAAGACGGAATAGATATAGGGCAGCAGCATATATCGCAGGTTCAGGTAATTGCGGGCTATTTCTTCCACTTCCTCCCCGAATGTCCAGGGCTCGGCATCGCGGGAGTTGATCATGCTGTGGCCGCGGTAGAAGGGAGAGAATGCCCCGAGGGCGATCCAGCGGGCATAGAGCTCGCGGCTCGCCTCTCCGGCAAATCCGCCCACGTCATATCCGGCATAGGGGATGCCGCTGAGGCCCATGCTGTTGATCATTCGGATGCCGGCCAACATGTGCTCATCGCTTGCCACATTGTCGCCCGTCCAGATGGCGGCATATCTCTGAATACCGGCAAACCCGGCCCGGCTCAGAACAAACGGACGTTTGTTTTTCAAGCGCTTTCTCACTCCCTCGAAGGTGCTCCTCGCCATCTGCATGCCGTATATATTGTGGGCCTTGCGATGGGTAGCACGCTGCCCTTCAAAGTCAAATTCCACCAGGTCGGGAATCTTGTTGCCCCAGGTAGCCGGCTCGTTCATGTCATTCCAGAATCCCTCAATGCCATGACGGAGATAGGCCTCGTAGCACTCGCCCCACCACTCGCGCACCTCCTGGCGCGTAAAATCGGGAAAATGACACCAGCCCGGCCATACCTCGCCCTCGTAATAACTGCCATCGGGATATTTTGCAAAGACATCCCGCGCCACTCCTTCGTCATAGACAGGATAACCGGGCTCGGCTTTCACCCCCGGATCGACAATCACCACCGTTTCGAAATCCATGGCCTTCAGTTCCCTGACCATGGCACCCGGATCGGGGAAACGCTCCGGATGAAAGGTGAATACTTTGTAGGCATCCATATAGTGGATATCGAGGTAGATCACATCGGCCGGTATCTTTTTTTCGCGAAAGGTACGTGCCACATTGACCACTTCCGAGTCGGGGTAGTAGCTGTAGCGGCATTGCTGGTATCCCAGGCACCACTTCGGAGGCAAGGGTGTGCGACCCGTGAGCCAGCTGTATCCGCGAATGATGCCGCGAATGTCGCTGTCATGAACAAAGTAATAGTCCATGTTCGGGCCCTCGCTGCCGAAAGAGGAAAACCTGCGCTGGGAAGCTCCGAAGTTGAAAACCGTCTTGTAGGTATTGTCAAAGTAAATGCCGTAGGCCCCCTGATCGTGGACACCCATGTAAAAAGGGATGGATACGTAAAGCGGGTCTCCGTCCACGGGATAGGCAAAATAGTCGAAATTCCAGTTGGTATAGGCCTTGCCCCGTTTGTCGAGGGCGCCCGTTTTTTCGCCCAGGCCAAGAAAGCGCTCACCGGGCAGAAGGGTCTTGTAGCAGGTGCTTTCCTCGCCAATCCATGAACTGCCGAAGGCCGGGTCGTCTTCATTGAGCAGTTTTCCGTCCGGGGTTTCGAAACGCATGCGGACGGGGAATTTCGCGATTTTCAACTGCAGCTTTTCCGTCTTCAGAATCAACTGCGACTCATTTTCATGCAATTCGAAAGGGATGGCAGCGCCCTCGCGAATGACGCTGTACGGATTGTCTTCATAATCGAAGCCTTTTTTGCATATCCGTATGCGGACAATAGCGGGAGAATAAAGAATGACACGCAGATCGGCATTCTCCGTCTCCAGCACGAGGCCCTTCTCATGGCGCTCCCAGGCCTTGAGCCGGCCCACGCTTTCGTTGAAATGATCGTTGTAATTGGCAAGGCTCATACAATGCAGGTTTACCGGTCAATAAAGCAGCGGAAATTACAAATATTTCATGAGGGGCGAAACCGGAATGCAGGTTCATTCTACGCTTCCCTGTGCCGGCCCGTAAGCTCCCGCACAAAAAATAAAAGAAGCGGAATTCTTTCTTACTTTGCAGCAGATGAAAATGGAGCGCGTCAGAAAACTGCTTTTTAACCTGGGAATGCTTCTGGCCATTGCCGGTTTGCCGCTCTCACGTGCCATGATTTCCATCGGCATGGGATTGATCATTCTTCAGGCCTTTCTGCATCCGCAGCCATTGCATTGCCTGCGTGCTTTTTTGCGGAACAAATCTTTTCTCTTTCCCACCCTGGTATTTTTTATCTTTCTTATCAGCGGACTCTGGAGCGATAACCTCGCTTATTTTGCCGGAAAAATGCAGGTGAAGTTGCCCTTTCTTTTGCTTCCTTATGCTTTTTTTACGGCACCGCAGATGACAAAACGCAAGGTGCATTCCTTCCTGGCCTTTTTCCTCCTGCTTATTTCTGTTCTTTCGCTGCTGACGCTCATCAATTATGCACTGCATTATCGGGAAGTGACGGCCGGTTATCTTGAAGCAAAAACCCTGCAGGTACCGTTCAATCATATCCGTTTCAGCCTGATGCTTTCCTTCTCTGCACTTACGGCCTTCCATCTCTATCGCGAAAAAGTAAAGCTCCTTGTCAAATGGGAACCCCGCTTTTACCTCGCACTTTCAACTTTCCTCTTTGTTTTTCTTCATATTCTTTCGGTACGAAGCGGATTGCTCAGCTTTTATCTGGGAGCTGCCTGGATGCTCTTTCAGTACATCCGGCAAAGCCGGAACCGAAAAAAAGCAAGCCTTCTGCTCCTGCTTCTTCTGGGGATTCCGGCCCTCGCCTATTTCACTGTTCCCACTTTTCACAACAAAATAGAGTATATGCACCACGACCTGGAGCAATACCGCTCGGGAGACGAGATCAGCCGCTTCAGCGACAGCCGCAGGCTCAGCTCCTGGGAAGCCGGCATTGCCGTTGGCAATCAATCGCCCCTGACCGGTGCGGGATACGGAGACTTCAGGGAGGAAGTCTATCGCTACTATGCCCGCGAAATGCCCTCCTTCGACCCGGATACCTACATCATACCGCACAACCAGCTGATTTTGACCTACGCTGCAACGGGTCTTTTCGGACTGCTTCTTTTCATTGTTTTTCTCCTCTATCCCGTATTCCGCAGGAAGGCCTATCGTTTCTATCCCTTTGCCCTGATCAATATCATTATTTGGTCTTCTTTCATGGTGGAATCCACGCTCGAGATACAGTTAGGCACGGCTTTTTTCCTGCTTTTTTTCCTGCTTACGCTCAAAGCACAAGAATCCGAATGCCCTTAGGCTTAACGTTTTTTATAAGGTTTGTATTCACTTTCCTATATGAAACTCAAAGTCAAAGCGTATTTTTGGTGAGAATTTTCAAAAATCCATCTATATGAAAAGAGTTGCATTCATGGTCTTTTTTTCCCTGCTCGGACTGAGCAGCCTGACGGCACAGGAAAGAAAGATTGAATTTGAAGAATATGACCTGCCCAACGGTCTGCATGTCATATTACACGAAGACCACTCCACTCCCATCGTGGCGGTAGCGGTCATGTATCATGTCGGTTCGAAAAACGAAGACCCCGAGCGAACCGGCTTTGCCCATTTCTTTGAGCATTTGATGTTTGAAGGCAGCGAGAACATCGGCCGGGGCGACTACATGAAAATCGTACAAAATGCGGGCGGGCAGCTCAATGCCAATACCACGCAGGACCGAACCTATTATTACGAGATATTGCCCTCCAACCAATTGGAGCTGGCCCTGTGGCTCGAATCCGAAAGAATGCTCCACGCCAAAGTGGATACCACGGGTGTAGAGACCCAGCGCGAGGTAGTGAAAGAAGAGCGCAGGCAACGCATCGACAACCGGCCCTACGGCAGTTTTACGCAGGAGGCCTTCAAACGGGCTTTCTCCGTCCATCCCTATCACTGGTCGGTCATCGGTTCCATGGATCACCTCAATGCCGCACAGATCGATGAATTCATTGATTTTTACAAGACTTTCTATGTCCCCAACAATGCCACCCTTATCGTAGCCGGAGACATCGATCCCGATGAAGCGAAGAAGATGATCAACGACTACTTTTCCGGCATACCGAAAAGCGGGAAGGCCATTCCGAGGCCGGAGGTAAAACCCGTGGCCCTCAACGGCCCCGTCATCGACACGGTGTATGACAACATTCAGCTGCCTGCTCTTTTTGACAGCTATCGCATTCCGGGCAGGAATACGGACGACTACTATGCCATGAGCATGCTGACGCAGCTGCTGAGCGGAGGGGAAAGTGCCCGCCTGAACAAAGTGCTGGTCGATCAGAAACAAATGGCGCTGGCCATAGGTGCATTTCCCTATGCGCTCGAAGATGCCGGCCTCTTTATCATCTTCGGCATCCCCAATGCCGGCATTCCCATCGACAGCCTGCAGATGGCCGTGGATGCAGAAATCGAAAGGGTGAAAAATGAAGCCATTCCGGACAAAGAGTTTCAAAAACTGCGCAACCAGATCAAAGCGGAATTTGTGACAAACAACAGCACAATGGCCGGTATTGCCAGCAGCCTGGCCACCTACAACGTGCTGCTCGGAAATACAGCCCTCATCAATACGGAAGTAGAACGCTATATGCAGGTGACCCCCGAAGACATTCAACGGGTGGCCCGCGAATACCTCGCACCGGCCAACCTGGTCCGCCTCTATTACCTTCCGAAACAAAGCCAGTAGATAATCATGAAAAGCATTGCAAATATGAAAAAGATATTCTTCCTAATATTGAGTCTTGCCCTCTTTCAGGTGGCGCAGTCGCAGATCGACCGCAGCAAAATGCCCGAACCCGGCCCGGCACCGAAAATTGAAATCGGAGACTACCAGTCCTTTACACTGAAAAACGGAATCCGCGTATTTGTGGTGGAAAACCACAAATTGCCGCGGGTAACATTCAACCTGATCATCGACCGCGACCCCATACTGGAAGGGGAAAAGGCCGGCTATGTTTCGCTGGCCGGCAGCATGCTGCGCGAAGGCACCACAAATCGAAGCAAAGAAGAACTGGATGAAGAAATCGACTTCATTGGCGGGCAATTGTCCACTTCGTCCACTTCGGTCTATGCCTCCTCGCTGAGTGAATACAGCGAAAAAATGATGGAACTCATGGCCGATGTCATCCTCCATCCTGCTTTTGAAGAAACGTCTTTCGAAAAACTGAAAAAGCAGAGCATCTCGGGCTTGCAGTTCGGCAAGAATGATCCGAATACCATCTCACAGCGGGTTTTTAATGTGCTTCTTTACGGCAAGGATCATCCCTACGGAGAGATAGAAACCGAAAGCACCGTGGAAAACATCACCCTGGATGACTGCAAGAATTACTACCAAACCTATTTCAAGCCGAATATCTCGTACCTCGCCATTGTCGGAGATATCAATATGAAGGAGGCAAAAAAGCTGGTAAATAAATATCTGGGCAAATGGGAAGACGGAGAAGTGCCTTCAGCCGAATTTGAAGATCCGGAGAATCCGGAGATCATTCACATAGCCATGGTCAACCGCGACAATGCCGTGCAAAGTGTGATCAGCATCGGCAATTTAACGGAATTGCCCCCGGGCAGCCCCGATGTCATTCCGCTTCGCATTGCCAATCAGATTCTGGGCGGTGGCTCCATGGGCCGACTCTTCCAAAATCTGCGCGAAGACAAAGCCTATACCTACGGTGCTTATTCCTATTACGACACCGACAAACTGATCGGAAGTTTCAGGGCGGGTGCCAGTGTGAGAAACGAAGTGACCGACAGTGCCGTTACGGAGTTTTACGTGGAGCTCGACCGCATCCGCGATGAAAAGATATCGGACGAAGAACTGCGAAACGCCAAAAACTACATTACGGGCTCTTTTGCCCGCTCGCTGGAAAGGCCGCAAACCATTGCCAACTTTGCCATCAATACGGCCCGCTACCATCTGCCGGAAGATTATTATACGAATTATCTGAAACGGGTCGAGGCCGTCAGCAGCACAGAGGTACAGTCAGCCGCCCGCTCCCATATCGACCCCGGGCATTCGACCCTCCTCATTGTCGGTAAAGCCGATGAGGTGGCTTCGAAACTGGAAAAATTCGGGCCCGTACACTATTATGATACGGAAGGAAATCCCATCGAGGCCCCGAGCAGCAAAAAAGCCGACAAGAGCGGAGAAGAAATTATCCGCGACTACATCGAAGCCCTGGGCGGGGAAGCCCTGCTTCAGGATATCATCGACATGAGCATCACGATGGAAGGCACCATACAGGGCCAGCCCCTGACGATGATCCGCAAAATGAGACAACCCAACAAAGGGGCGGTGGTACTCAAGATGAGCATGGGCGGACAGGAAATGGAAATCATGAACATGAAATTTGACGGCAGCCACTATGTGCGCATCATGCAGGGACAGGAGATTCCGGCCACGGAAGAGGATGTGGAAGAAGCCAAGCTCGATTTTGCCATGTTCCCCGAGCGCCTCTACCTGAGCGAAGAAGGCTTTACCGTGGAAGCCACGTCCATTAAAAACATCAACGGAGAAGATGCCTACGAAGTGAAAGTTACCTTCCCGAACGGCAAAGAGGTGACGGAGTATTACAGTGTGGAAAGCGGTCTTAAACTGCGCGAAAGCAGCACCCAGGAAGGACGAAACGGAGAAAGCATGGTGCTCAATCAGGATTTCAGTGATTACCGGCAGGTAGAAGGGCTCATGTTTCCGCACCGTGTTTCACTTCCACTGGGCCCCATGAATGTAGAGTTGAATGTGACGGAAGTGCTCATCAATACGGGCCTCAACGATTCGGATTTCAGCAAATAACGATCAACGCGCAATGACCAGGGATGCCGTGCGCACCCGGTCATCGGAGCGCAACAAGACCTGATAAATCCCCGTTGGCAATCCGCTGACGGGGATTTTTATTTCCCCGCTTCGGGCAGCGGCAATGCTTCCCTGGCGCAGGGCCCGGCCATCGGGGGCATAGAGCACATAGCTCAGCGCTCCGGCTTTCTTCTGGCGGAAAGCGAGCACCGTGTAGCCGGCAGCCGGATTGGGATAGAGCGAGAGGCCCAAGTCTTCGGCTCCCTCTTCTATGTAGTTGCCAATACCAACAGGCTGAAAAGGCGGGTCCGTGGGAATAAGCTGATTTTGCAAATCGCCCTGCACCCAGATGCCGAAGCTGCGCGGAGGCAGTTCCATATAGATCTGCCCGTTTTTGACAAGGGCATAGGGATAGGCCGAAAATCCGAAGATATCCGTCATCGTATCTCCTTCCGAAAGCGCTGCCATCTCCACGGATTGATCCACTTTCATCGTTTCGCCCGAAAAATTGATGGCTACAATGACTTCACGTCCGCTTGCCGCCCCGCTCAGCTGATAGATCAGCGAAGTGTTGGGATATCCCCCGATGAAGTTGCTGCTGTAGGGCGATGAAAAGTTGTTGAGGTAATGGCGGGCCGAGGCTCCGTAAATATACTTTTTGTGGGCCTCCATCAGCCCTTTGATTTTGCCTGCATCTTTGGGCCGCTTGAAATACTCCGGATAATAGACACAGGGAATGCCCAGTTGATTGTTGCTCAATATATAGGCATAGGCCAGAACCGGGTCGTTCTGAACGATTTGATCTTTCTCTCTGAAATCGTGATTGCCGACAAAAGTGACCGTCTCGAAGCCGCTGGCCCCGTAAGCATCGACCAGGCTGCTGTTAAAGACATTGCGCACATCGTATCCAAATGCATCGCAGGCCTGCTTGAGGCTGTAGCGCAGGCTAAAATCAAAGACACGCACATCAATGGCCTGCCGTGTGCCGGCATCCATGGCAGCCTTCACCGCATCGACCCATCCTTTGAGCAAAGCCCCGTTTCCGTCATAATATTCGCCCACCACGATGCCGGGATCGTGCCCCCTGCCGTGCATATAGTCGAGCAGGTCACCTACAAAAGAAGGATCAAAGTGCTTGACCGCATCGAGGCGGTAGCCGCGGATTCCGATATCGGTCCAGAGCCAATCCGTAAATTCAAACATAACCTTGCGGGCATTCGGTGCATGCTGGTCGATGTCATAGTAAAACCACATTCCGTCCCAATCACCGCTCAGGCCGGTAGGATTGCCGTTGGGCTTAAAGTCTTTCCAGTTCATAATGCCTTTGCCGCTCCATACCTTCGAAAAATCGGTAAACGTCTGATACAGTACCTGATCGGATATGTCGCGCCCCTGCTCCGCTGCCCAGATGCCGTGAAAGTAGAGGTCGGCATGGTCGCCAAACCCGGCAGCGTTGGCGGTTCTCAGGGTCATCCAAAGGGTATCGCCCGAAGCGTAAAAGTCCGAAGTGTCGAGGGTGATTTTAAACTCATCGATGCCGCAGCCCCCGTCATCCACACTGCCTTTGATCACTCGCTGCACGGCCATATTGTTGAATGCCTGTCCGCAGTCGCCTCCCCCGTTGGGCTCTGCCTCCAGCAGCAAAGGCTTGTTGCTCTTGCCCTTCTTATTGGTCCAGGCTTCGAAGTAGTATTCCTTCCCGAAATAGCGCGGATGCATGGTTTTCGAGCGCACCTTAAAATAGTAGTCGCCCGCGAAGTTGTCCGTACCTCCGCCCAGCGGCAGCGCCAGTTGATAGCGATCCGAAGGATAGGCATTGTCCCCG